>NZ_CP024047.1:2773934-3147869 GCF_003430825.1 Natrarchaeobaculum sulfurireducens
GCCGTATCCTCGAACTGGTCGATCACGAGCTGGATCTTGAGGTACCCGGTGCTGACCGAAAACGCCTGAATAAGCCCCTCGCCTTCGGTTGCAATCGGCTGGGTCAACCCCGTAGACCGAGCTACGTTGCTATCCCGAAAACCGCGTTCCGATGAACCTACGACGCAGTGAACGCAAGATCCTCCAGGGCGCGCTATCGGCGCTCGAGCAGATGGACGGCGACGAGTTCTAACGGCCGCCAGACGCTCGAGACGATCGACGCCGATATCTGGCTGATAGCCGCCGGGATAGATCCTGTGAGCCGCTTTCGGGTGCTCGCTCGAACGAGATCAGCGGTGAGACCGATCGGCTACGGCCACGGGAGCGATACCGCGAGGTCGACGAGCCCCCAGGCAACCGCGGTCAGTGCCACCAGATAAAGCGCGTTGCCAATCGTCGAAAAGAGGAGGAACCGCCGGGTGTGATAGTTGCTCAACCCCGCAGGGATGCTCATCAGGGATCGGATGCCCGGAATCGCGTTCGTGAGAGTGAGTGCCCAGCCGCCGAAGCGGTCGAACAACTGACTGACGAGTCGCATGCGTCGTTCCCCGACCCGTTCGCGGACGAGAAACGGGATTCGATCGACGTACGGGAGTCGCGCTCTGATTCCTATGAGTGCCGAACTCTCTTCGTTGAATCCGCGATAGAGGGTGAACTGGCCGAGTGTCGCCGCGACCGTCGAAAGCGCTGCGATTACGAGCACCTCTCCTTGCGTCGGGCCTACGAGCGCAACGTACGCGACATAAAGCGCTGCCGGCGGCGTAATCTTGCCGATCACCATCCCGTCGAGATAAAAGAGCACCAGCACGAGCGGCACGGCGAGCGCCTGCAAGAGGAGGACAATCGACTCGACGCTCGGAAACACACTGTGTTCGTCCAACGGCGCGCCAAAAACGTTACCGGTCAGCAAATCCGCCCGTCGGCGGCGAGTGGTGCCTCGAGTGGCTACTCGCCGCCGCCTTGCATCAGCAACTGATACTCTCGTCTTCGATCCCACGGGAGGCTCCGGCCGTCCAGATCGGAAGCCGAAAGTTTTCCTCGACGGTCATTCCGGTAAAGAGGTCGCGGTTCTCGGACTGGGAGCTGATTCCCCGCCGAGGGATCAATTCAGGCTGCATATCGAGTAGCTCACCACGGTTGGACCGGATCGGACCGTTCACGACAGGTGTCAGGCCCATTATCGACCGGAACGTCGAGGTCTTACTAGCTCCGTTTCTGCCAACGAGCGCGACGGCTTCGCCCTCGCCGGCCTCGAGGTTCTGACGTTCAGTGACGACGATAATGCATCAGCTCAGTTAATTATGTCTGACGTACGTTTATGTGGACGGGAACAGGCCTAGGAGGTATGTCTAACAACCGCGTCGAGCAACTCGAGTCGACGGTTACCGAACTCGAATCGACCGTAGAGGGTCTGACGGACGAGCTCATCGAGGCCAAAGAACGCATTCGCGTGCTCGAGGCCGAACTCGACACGGAGACACCGACGCGCGTTCCAGAACGCCGCAACGAGTCGGCCGAGGAGGCAACGGAAGCAGCACCAGACGACGTCGCGGAAGCCGCCGCAGAAGCTGACGCAAGTGACGAAAGCGGCGACGAAGCGGAAGACTCACTAAGCGACGATATCATCGTTGCATAACCACACGAAGAGACGACCCCGAGCCGGTGGATACCGGCGTCAGGATACCTGGGTCGTCGGTTGCTGACACTACGGAGGGCTCGAGGCGAGAATGTACATCAAGGCAGTCGTTTTAGACAGGTTCAAGAGCTTTGGCCGGAAGACGAAGATACCGTTTTACCAGGATTTCACGGTCGTTACTGGCCCGAACGGCTCCGGCAAGTCGAACATCATCGACGCTGTGCTCTTCGCACTCGGGCTCGCTCGCACCCGCGGGATTCGGGCCGAGAAGCTGACCGATCTCATCTATAACCCCGGTCACGAAGACGGGTCGAACACCGGTGGCCCGCGCGAGGCCATCGTCGAAGTCATCCTCGATAACAGCGACGAGACGCTCTCTCGAACGCAGGTAGTCAACGCCGCCGGCAGCGACGACGTCGGCGACGTCGAGGAGATCCGCATTCGCCGCCGGGTCAAAGAGACCGAGGACAACTACTACTCCTATTACTATCTGAACGACCGGGCGGTCAACCTCTCGGACATCCAGGACTTACTCGCCCAGGCCGGCGTCACTCCCGAAGGGTACAACGTCGTCATGCAGGGCGACGTCACCGAGATCATCAACATGACGCCGTACGCACGCCGGCAGATCATCGACGAGATCGCCGGCGTCGCCGAGTTCGATGCGAAAAAAGAAGACGCCTTTTCGGAACTCGAGATCGTCGAAGAACGGATCGACGAAGCGACACTCCGCATCGAAGAGAAACGCGACCGACTCGCCCAGCTCGAGGACGAACGGCGAGAAGCGCTTCGCTATCGACGCCTTCGCCACGAGAAAGAAACGTACGAAGGATACAAGAAAGCCAGCGAACTCGAGGAAAAACGCGAGGCCCTCGGAGCCGCCGAGGCGAACGCCGACGACCTGGCCGACGACTTAGAGGACCTCCAGCGTGACCTCGACGAACGCCAGGGCAAGGTCGTCCGCCTGCAAGAGGATCTCGAGGACCTAAACGCCGAGATCGAGCGCAAAGGCGAGGACGAACAACTACGGATCAAAAGCGAGATCGAAGCGCTCAAAGGCGACGTCTCGCGGCTCGAGGACAGAATCGAGGCAAGCGAGAGCCAGATCGAGGCCGCCGAGGCCGACCGCCGCGAGGCGTTCGTCCAGATCGACCGCAAACAGGAACAGATCGCCGACCTCGACGCCGAGATACGCGAGCACAAACTCGAGAAGGCCTCGCTCAAGACCGAGATCGTCGAACGCGAGGCCGAACGCGAACAGCTCGAAGCCGAAATCGAGGCCGTTGACACCGAGTACGACGAACTCAAAGCCGATCTCGCCGACCGAAAAGCCGATCTCGAGGCGGAAAAAACGGAGCGAAACGATCTCCAGCGCGAGCAGGATCGACTGCTCGATGAAGCCCGGCGACGCTCGAACGCGATCACCGAGACCGAAGCGACGATCGAGGAGAACCGCGAGGAACTGCCGGAACTCGAGCGCAAGCGGTCTGACCTCGAGCGCGAACTCGAAAAAGCCGAGAAGAACCGTGAGAACATCGCAAGCGTCGTCGACGATCTGAAAGCCGAGAAGCGGTCGGTTCAGTCGAAACTCGACGACCTCGACGATACGCTCCAGGCGAAACAACAGGAGTACGCCGAACTCGAGGCGAACGCGGGCGAGAGCGGCGACTCCTCGTTCGGCCGGGCGGTGACGACGATCCTCAACTCGGGACTCGAGGGCGTCCACGGCGCGGTCGCCCAGCTCGGGAGCGTCCCGGGTGAGTACGCCGTCGCCTGTGAGACTGCCGCTGGCGGTCGGCTCGCGAACGTGGTCGTCGACGACGACGTCGTCGGCCAGCAATGTATCGAACACCTCAAGTCGCGAAACGCCGGTCGAGCCACGTTTCTCCCGATGACGGAGATGCACCAGCGTCGACTACCCAACGCACCGACCGATCCCGGCGTCGTTGGCTTCGCCTACGATCTCGTCGACTTCGACACACAGTACGCTAGCGTCTTCTCGTACGTCCTCGGTGACACGCTCGTCGTCGAAGACATCGAAACCGCGCGCTCGTACATGGGCGACTACCGGATGGTCACCCTCGACGGCGATCTGGTCGAAAAAAGCGGCGCGATGACTGGCGGTTCCCGGAAGGGGTCGCGCTACTCCTTTACCGGCGGTGGCGAGGGCCAACTCGAGCGCGTTGCGAAACAGATCACCGAACTCCAGGACGAGCGCAACGCCCTGCGAGAGGACCTGCGCGGTGTCGAAGAGCGACTCGACGACGCTCGCGACCGCAAGACCGACGCCGGGGACGAAGTGCGATCGATCGAGACTGAGATCGAGAAGCTCGAGGGCCGGCGTGAGTCCATCGGCGACGAGATCGAGAACCTCGAGAGCGACCTCGAAGAGCTCAGAACGGAACGGGAGTCCGTCGACGAACGGATGAACGAGATTTCGACCGAGATCGAGGCGAAAACCGCCAAGGTCGAGGCGATCGAAGCCGACATCGCCGATCTCGAGTCCGACCTCGCAGACTCGAAGATTCCAGAGCTCACGGCCGAGATCGACGACCTCGACGCCGAGATCGACGACCGCGAGGACAAGATCGACGATCTCGACGCGAAACTGAACGAACTCAGTCTCGAAAAGGAGTACGCAGAAGACGCGATCGAAGCCCTCCACGACGACATCGAGGAAGCACAGAACCGCAAAGCCGAACACGAAGAACGGATCGACGACTGCGAGGCAGCGATCGCCGAGACAGAAGCCGAACTCGAGGCGAAACGCGAGGCTGTCGCGGACCTCGAAGACGAACTCGCCGAACTCAAAGGCGACCGTAGCGACCTCAAGGAGGACCTCGCCGAGGCACGGACGAAACGCGACCAGCAACAGGACCGCGTCAACGCCGTCGAGAGCAAACTCGAGAACGAACGCGAACGCGTCAGCTCCCTCGAGTGGGAGATCGAGAGCCTCGAGGCGGAAGTCGGCGACTACGACCCCGAGGACGTCCCCGACCACGAGACGGTCCTCGAGATGATTGAGTTGCTGACCGCGGACATGGAGGCGATGGAGCCCGTGAACATGCTCGCCATCGACGAGTACGACGACGTGCGCGCGGATCTCGAAGAACTCGAAGCGGGCAAGGCAACGTTAGTCGAAGAAGCAGAGGGCATCCGCGACCGGATCGAACAGTACGAAACGCAGAAGAAAGAGACGTTCATGGAGTCCTACGAGGCCATCTCCGCACACTTCACGGAGATCTTCGAGAAGCTCTCGGAAGGAACCGGCACGCTCCACCTGGAAGACGAAGATGGCCCCTTCGAAGGGGGGTTAACGATGAAAGCGCAGCCGGGGGATAAACCCATCCAGCGGCTGGACGCGATGTCCGGCGGCGAGAAGTCACTGACCGCACTCGCCTTTATTTTCGCCATCCAGCGACACAATCCGGCGCCGTTTTACGCGCTCGATGAGGTCGACGCCTTCCTCGACGCGGTCAACGCCGAACGGATCGGTGAGATGGTCGAGGAACTGGCCGACCGTGCCCAGTTCGTCGTCGTCTCCCATCGCTCGGCGATGCTCGATCGCTCTCAGCGGGCGATCGGCGTCACGATGCAACAGGACAACGTCAGCGCCGTCACCGGAATCGACCTGAGTAGCGAGGAGGTGCCCGCCGATGACTGACCGCAATAAAGGGAGGACGATCGGATGAGTGACGACGACATTCCCCTGAACATCGCCGGTCACGAGGAGAGGGAGCCGCCTGACGGCGGGTCCAACAACTCGAGCGACGAGTCGAACGACGGGACCGTCCTCGAGTTCTCCGAATCCAGCGGCACCGACGACGCGACGGAGGTGACTGCCGACGCAGCGAAAGAGGAGGCCGACGGAACGGACGACGAGGACGTCGAACCCGTCGAACTCCTCGTTCAGCTGGCGAAAGACGGCGAGATCGATCCGTGGGATATCGACGTCGTCCGGGTGACCGATAAGTTCCTCGAGGCGCTCGATGACCGCGACCTGCGGACGTCCGGGCGGGCACTCTTCTATGCGAGCGTCCTCTTGCGGATGAAAAGCGACGAGCTGTTCGCCCCCGACGAACCCGAAACGGAGGAACTCCCGCCGTGGGAAGCGCCGTTCGCCGATGAGGGGCCGATCGACGGTGGCGACGACGCCGGTCACCCACCGGGATTCGACCCCATCGAGAGTCTCGAGGCGGAGATGGATCGTCGACTCGAGCGCAAACAGGCTCGCGGGAAGCCGGAGACGCTCGACGAACTGGTGCGGGAACTCCGGAGTGCCGAGCGTGGGAGCTGGTGGAAGAAATCCCGAAGCTACGATACGAGTGACTCCCCGCGTGGGTACGACCGTGGCGTTCAGGAACTCAGTTACCACGCCGAAGACGAGTTTCGCGTCGACGACGAGCCAACGAGCGACGACGTCACCCACACCACTCACGAAGAGAACATCGAGACCGTCATCGACGATGTCGAGGTCGTCCTCTCCGAACACTACGCTAACGGCCGTGAAGAAGTGCTGTACGCCGAGATCCACGACGTCGGTGGCACGCGTGTGATGACCTACCTCGCGTTGCTCTTTCTGGCACATCGAGGCCAGGTTACACTCGAGCAGGACGAACTGTTCGGCGACCTCTGGGTTCAGCAGGTGACGGTGGACACAGAGCCAGAAGAAGCGATCGCGGACTGATCGGTCGCGGTTTTCACTGACCGATCCCTGCTCAGGGTTGGTAGTGCTCGCGATGGACGACGGTCTCGTCGTCGCCGTCGATGGCGGTGACGACGAGCTGGTCGCCGTCGGGATGGAACGTGATCGTCACCCAGGAGTTCGCCCAGCCGCCGGCGTCCTCGCCGTACACCTCGGAGCTTCCGCCCTCGATCGTCGATTCGACGCGGACAGTATCGGCTTCGATGCCGGGTTCGTCAGTGAACGTGACCTGTGCCCACTCGATGTCGCCGAGGAGGTCGGCCCCATCGTCGGCACCGTCCTGTTCGTACGTCCAGTCGATCTCTTCGACGACGTCCTCGTCCTCGTCGATGATCTCCTCCTCGAAGGCCTCTTCGGGGTCGTCTGGCGTGTCGTCGACCTCGCCCTGCATGAGCACACGCCACTCGCCGTCCTCGGTGGCGAGTGCCCAGAGGCTGATTCCGTCTGCCGGTTCGTCGCCATCGATCTCGACCACCGCGATCTCCTCGTCGCCGACCTCATCCTCGAGGTCGACCTCGGCGAACCAGAACTCGGCGCCCTCGATCTCGAGGACATCGTTGACCGTCCCGTCTTCGACGACGACCTCGAGGTCGTACTCGCCGACGTCCTCGTCGTCGCCACCCTGGAACTCCCAGCCGTCTTCGACCCAGGCGGCTGGATTGAGAGGGTTTAGGCTATGACTGACCTCGTCGATCGTGTCCAGATCGTCCGCCGCGGCGGCCTCGAGGTAGGTATCGACGACCTCGCGTACCTCGGCTGCCGTGGCGCTCTCGTCGCCATCATCGTCGTCGGCAGCGTCGTCGTCGGTAGCCTCGTCGTCGGTAACCTCGTCGGCAGTCGTGTCGGTCTCCGCGTTGTCGTCCGTTTCGGACTCGTCGGTGTCGGCCGTGCCGTCCAGACAGCCGGCAACGGCGACGGAGACCGCTGTCGCGCCGCCGACGAGGAGCCGACGCCGGGCGAGGGCAGGGTTGGAGGTCGATCGTTCGTCGTCACGTGGAGGTGGGGACCGCGTCTCGCGATTCGACATACTCGACAGTTCAACAGGCCGACTAATCAGTGTTAGGAAACAAACCCGATGACACGCCGGTCGAACAGCGGTCGTGAGATCGGTGACAGTGACAGCAGTGGCAAGCTATTCCTCGCTCGAGCGTGGTGAGTCGACAATGACACGACCGGGCCGTCGTCCGAGCCTCGAGCACGGGATCCGTCGGGTGGCGAACGACCTGGGGTTCGCGTTGCTGTGGTGCTGGATTCTGCTGTCGCTGTTTGCCCTGCCGACGCTGTTCGGGTTGCCGTGGCTTGGAGCGGTGCTGTTCGTGATCGGTCTGGTGGTTTGCTGGCAGGCGGTTTCCGCGACCACCGATCCCGTCTACACTGTTGGGACGAAACGGGAGGTGCGGACGGGTCGGGTCGACTCCCCAGGCGTCGAGTGCGATGAGTGTGGCCGGTCGGCGGCGGGCGGCGAGTACCGTCGTTACGAGGAACGTCGCGTGCTGTTCGGCACCACGGTTGCGGTGTCGGAGTCTGGTGAAAACGTCTACTGCGAGCGGTGTGCGATCGATCCCAGTGACGAGTTTTACCACGGGGACGGGATCGAACGCCGTCGACAGTCGGACGCCGACGAGAGACGAGCCCTCGAGTCCGAACGGTCCTGAGCCATCACTCGAGGTACTCGCCGGCGAGCAGGTCGATGCGCTCGCGGGTTTCCTCGGGGATCGCTTCCGCGGGGGTGTTGATCGTGCCCTCGAGCGCCGACCAGGCCTCGCTCTCGAAGTCGTCGGGCATGGTACGGATGGCGTGTTCGACGACAGCGTTGATCGCGTCCTGATTGGCCGCGGCGTTCGCTAAGACTTCCTGGAGGCTGACCTCGCTGTCGTCCTTCCAGACGTCGTAATCGGTGACGCCGGCGATGGTTGCGTAGCTGAGTTCGGCCTCGCGAGCGAGCTTGGCCTCGGGGATGGTGGTCATGCCGACGACGTCCCAGCCCTGTCCGCGGTAGAACTCGCTTTCGGCTTTCGTCGAGAACTGCGGGCCCTCGATGCAGACGTATGTGCCACCCTCCTGGGTCGCCGTGTCGGCGTCGGTCGCGTCCTCGGCCGCGCTCGCGAGGTGAGAGACTAACGCGGGACAGTAGGGTTCGGCGAAGCTCATGTGAACGACCATGCCGTCGCCGAAGAAGGTTGGCTGACGGTGTTTCGTTCGGTCGAAGATCTGGTCTGGAACGACGAGGGTTCGTGGCGGCAGGTCCTCGCGGAGGCTGCCAACGGCGTTCGTCGAGATGACGCGATCGACGCCGACCGATTTCAGCGCGTAGATGTTCGCCCGATAGGAGGCGTCGGTGGGGGTGTGCTGGTGGTCCTCGCCGTGACGGGGAAGGAACGCGACCTCCCGGCCCGCGAGTTCGCCCAGCGTGACGGCCGAACTCGGCTCGCCGTACGGCGTTGAAACGTCTTCCGTGCGAGTGCTCTCGAGTGGCAGTGCCTCGTAGATACCGCTGCCGCCGATGACACCGATGGTCATACGACCATCCACGGGAGGCGACGACGTAAACGGTCTGATCGGTGACGACGAACCTGACGAGCCCCTGCCAGCGGCAGGTCGCCGACCACGAACCGCTGAGCAACGATATCACACATCACGAGTCGTAAAGTGTGCCAGGGAACACAGTACGCCTATGGCTTCGGGCGAGGAGTCCGTCGACGGGGACCTCACGGAGGGGTCGCTCGTTCGGCCGATGTTCATGCTGGCCTGGCCGCTCGTGGTGATCCAGCTGTTGCAAGTCGCCTACAACGTCGGCGACACGTTCTGGCTGGGGGCGCTCTCGCCGGAGGCGGTCGGGGCCGTGAGCCTCGCCTTTCCGCTGTTGTTCTTGTTGATCGCGGTCGGCAGCGGCTTCACCACCGCCGGCGCGATTCTGGTCGCCCAGCACACGGGCGCCGAAAGCGGCAAGAGTGGGCTGATCGCCGGCCAGACGCTCTCGTTCATCTCGATCGTCGCCGTCATACTCGGGATCGTCGGCTACGTCGCGACCGACCCGATGCTCGCAGCGTTACCGGCCGACCCCGATACGCAGGCGACGATTATCCCGCTGGCAGGCGATTACCTGCGCGTGTTCTTCCTCGGGCTCCCGTTCGTCTTCGGGTTCTACGTCTTCGTCGCGCTCATGCGTGGCTACGGGAGCACCCGTATGCCAATGCGAGTGATGGTCGTAAGCGTCGTCATCAACCTCGCGATCGACCCGCTGCTCATCTTCGGCGTCGGCCCGCTCCCACGGCTCGAGGTCGCTGGCGCGGCCGTCGCGACCGTCATCTCCCGTGGCGTCGCGACGGGCATCGGCTTTTACCTGCTGTACTACACCGACGTCGGGCCGACGATCGAACCGGACCATCTCCGGCCGCGACTCGAGTTCGTCTCCGAGATCACCCGACTGGGGGTGCCGACGGCGATCGAACAGTCGATGACGGCGCTCGCACTGGTTGCGATGACGGCGATAGTCGTCACCTTCCCGCCGGCGGTCGTCGCCGCCTACGGGCTGGGCAACCGGCTCATCTCGCTTGTGTTCTTACCGGCGTTAGGGATGGGACAGTCGATGGACGCCATCGTCGGTCAGAACCTCGGGGCCGGAAAGTCGGAGCGGGCAGCGACAGCTACCTGGATCGGCGCGGGCGTCATCGGGGCGATCATGGCCGTTGCTGGAGCCGTTGCCTTCTTGTTTCCGGAGCCGTTCGTCGCGGTGTTTCTCACGGCGGAGGCAGCCGGACGAGCGGAGACGATCAACTACGGCACGACGTACCTCCAGTTCGCCGCGGTCGCGTTCGTCTTCATGGGCGTCATGCAGGTCGTCCTGGGCGCGTTCCGGGGGGCCGGAAACACGAAGACCGCCCTCGCGTTCTCGGTGCTCGGCCTGTGGATCGTCCGCGTCCCCGTCACCTACTATCTGATCTTCGTCGCCGACTGGGGCACCACCGGCATCTGGACCGGCGTCGTCGTCGGCGACATCATCGGCGCGGTCGCCGCCGTCGCGTGGTTCACTCGCGGCACCTGGACGGAAGCGATCGTCGACGACGAATCGGACGAGCACGCCGACTCGAGCGAGAGCGAAGTCGTTGCCGAGTGAGAGTGACACCGTCGCCGGATGAGTCGAGTCGGCGAGCGGATCGGTCGGTAGCGACCTCGATTGGGGCGCGGGCCAGCTACTGTTATTGGGCTCGGCCGCACACGAACTCCCTGTGAGCGAACCAGGGGCGGACACGTCGCAGTGTGCCGTCTGCGGAGCGATAGTCACCGACGCGGCGGCCGACCAGCCGACGGAAACGGCGGCGTTGGACGCTGACGCGTTCTGCTCGAGCGGTTGTCGTGACGTGGCACGGACGCTCTCGGGGCCCAGCGGGCACGCGCTGGCAGACCACGACATCGCGAACGAGTCGCTAGCCGGGCCGATGGCGTCCGACGACGAGAGCCTGGTCCGGACTCACCTTCGCGTCGACGGGACGTACTCGGCGACCTGCGAGGCCTATCTCGAGACCCTCGCCGAATCGCTCGAGGGCGTCGCCGACGCCTCGGCGAGCTACGTCACGGAATCGATCCGGGTCGATCACGACCCTGACCGTCTCTCACCGACCGAAGTGTGCGACGCGTTGAGCACGCTCGGCTACACCGCGTATCTCCGCGAGGACGCCGCTGCCGAAGACGGCGAGACTGGTGGCACCCGTCGCTCCCGCGAGATGACCGGCATGCGAAAGCGGCGGGCGGACGACGTCCTCGAGCTCCGGTACATCGTGGGGATCGTCTTCGGGAGCTTCCTGCTCGTCCCCTACGTTGCAGTCTTTTACCCCGTCTACCTCTCGGCGTTTTCCGACTGGGGCGTGTTGGTCCACTACGGCGACGCCTTCTCGGAGTTCGAGGGCGTGCTCTATCTTCCCGTCTTCCTGGTCCTGACGGGGGCCGTCCTCTACCTGGCCGGACTGCCGCTGTTACGCGGCGCGTACGTCAGCCTGAAACTGCGCCGGCCGAACACCCACCTGCTCGCGGCGTTTACGATCGTCGCTGCCTACGCATACGGCACCCTCGCGGTCGCCAACGGACAGATCGACGTCTACTACGACGTGACCATCGTCGTCGCTGCGCTAGTCATGGCCGCCGTCTTCTACGAGTCGACGGTCAAACGCCGTGCAACCGACCGGCTCACCGACCTGACGATCTCGCAGGTCGACGACGCGCGTGTTCTCGAGGGCGACGGCTCGACGACGACGATTCCCGTAGCCGACCTCGAGTCGGGCGATCGCGTCCTCGTCAGAGCGGGCGAGCGTGTGCCGGTCGATGGGACCCTCGAGGGCGGTCGATGTACGATGGACGAAGCCGTCGTCACGGGCGAGTCGCTTCCCGTCTCGAAAGCGCCGGGCGACGACGTGATCGGCGGCTCGGTCGTGACCGGCGACGCCGCGGTCGTCGCCGTCGGGGAGGAGACGACCAGCAGTATCGACCGGCTCACCGAGACGGTCTGGGACGTCCAGAGTGCCGACCACGGCGTCGGTCGACGGGCTGACGCGCTCGCGGCGAAACTCACGCCGTTCGTCCTCGCGAGCGGGACCGTCGTCGGCTTCGCACTGCTCGGCCTCGGCCACGGCGTGGCGACGGCCGCGATGGGCGTCTTGCTCACGGTCGTCGTCGTGAGTCCGTGGGCGCTCGCGTTCGCCCCGCCGCTGTCGGTCGCCGAATCCGTAACCGAGGCGCTCGAGGAAGGCATCGTCGTCTTCGACGAGAGCGTCTTCGAACGCCTGCGAGCGGTCGACGCCGTCGTCTTCGACAAAACGGGGACGCTCACGACTGGAGCGATGGCCGTCCGCGAAGCCGACGTCGACGACGACCTTCTCGCGGCCGCCGCCGCACTTGAGACCCGTGCGAGCCACCCCGCCGCGGCGGCGATCGCGGCGACAGTCGACGATCCCCCCGGCACGGTCGAGGAGTTTCACACCACTGCAACCGGCGTTTCAGGAGTCGTCGACGGCGAGGACGTGCTCGTCGGCCACCCCGTCCTGTTCGACGAGCGTGGCTGGGACCTCGAGTCCGGGCTCGAAGCCCGCGTCGCCGACGTCCGCGAGCGTGGTCTGTTGCCGGTTGTCGTCGGCCGAAACGGCCGTGCCGAAGGGATCGTCGTGGTCGGGGACGAACCGCGGGCGAACTGGGAAAAGACCGTCTCGAGGCTCGACGAAAGCGGTGTCGACGTCGTAGTCCTGACCGGCGACGACGCATCGGCCGCCACGAGATTCGGCGATCATCCCGGTGTCTCTCACGTGCTGGCGGGCGTCTCGCCGGGCGGCAAGACGGCAGCCGTACGGCGGTTACGGACGACCGGAACCGTCGCGATGGTCGGCGACGGGACGAACGACGCGCCCGCGCTCGCCGCCGCCGATCTGGGGATCTCACTGGGCAGCGGCACGGCGCTCGCCTCGGACGCTGCCGACCTGGCGATCGCCGACGACGACCTCGCCGGCGTCGAGCGGGCGTTCCGGCTGGCCAACGCCGCGGGCAACAGAGTCAGACAGAACGTCGGGCTCGCACTCGGCTACAACGCCATCGCGATCCCCGTCGCGCTCGCTGGCGTGATGACGCCGCTGTTCGCAACCGGTGCGATTGCCCTGACCGCGGTCCTCGTCGGGGCGAACGCCTCCCGACCGTTGCTCGAGACCGCGACCGACCGCTGACCCGGGTCCGTCCGTCGGTACCGCCCCGACCGCGATCGAGACGGCGAGCGTTCGGGGATCTATTCAACAGTCCACACGTGGTATCGACGAAACACAGCGAGTGAGCCCCATCTCGAGGCGCTCAGTGCTCACACAGCCGCCACTCACCGGGGCCGCTGGACTCGATCACGTCCCGTCGTTCCATCTCTGTCAGGACTTCTGATACGCGGTTCGGCTGGGCAATCTCCATTTCGATGCGTTTGATGTCGTGGTACTCGGCGAGGGACTGGCGGATCTCTTCTCGCGTGAAGGTCTCCTGGTCGGCACGGGCCATCACGCCCGAGATGAGGTCGACCATGTCCTCGATGAAGTTCCAGGGGTAGACGACCCAGGTCCAGTCCTCGAGGCCTTCGCCGACGTAGTCGGGTTCGAACTCGCTGGTCTGGAGGAGCTGCAACGTCGCGGTCCGGACCTCGCCGGCATCGCGGTCGTCGACGTACTCGTAGGCGCGCCTGATCGAGCCGCCCGTGTCGGCGATGTCGTCGATGATGAGGACGTCCTTGCCCTCGACGCTGCCTTCCGGCATCGGATACCGGACCGTTGGCTCGCCGGTCTTCTGTGCGGTGCCGACGTAGTGTTCCATCTTCAGGCTCGTCAGGTCGTCGAGTCCCAGAAAATCACAGAGACATCGGCCCGCAAACCAGCCACCGCGGGCCAGCGCGACGATGACGTCGGGTTCGAACTCGTCGCGACGCACGTCGTCGCTGACGTCCCGACAGAGGCTGTATATGTACTCCCAGTTCGTTATCGTACAGTCGAAATCGTCCGGTAGGTCGGACATCTGGTGGCCACCTGTCGGAACGTGGGTGGCGACCATCATAAGTGGGCTGAAACCGACTCGAGGGGTCGACCCACGACCGCAGGTCGAACGGCCGACCGTACTGGCAGCCGACGTTCTCCGCGGGAGCGAAAGCGAGTTAGCCCGGTCGGTCGAACACAGGACACAGAACAGATGGCACTAACGGCGGAGTTCAGACTCTTTATCGAACAGCATCCGCTGATCACTATCGCGCAGGCGGTCCCGGAGTGTACGATAACCGTCGAACACGAAGATCAGGCTGATGCTGGCCCCATCGTGTTCGTCCTCCGCGTCGTGTGTGGATCGTTCGAGGCCTTCGAGACGGCGCTCGACGCCGAACCGGCGGTGACGGAGCATACGCTCATCAGTGACGACGGTTCGGTACGGGTCTATCATACGGTCATCGAGGATCTGTACCCCGAAGGGATCGACGAACTCGTGTTCAACAAGACGGTCGTCGAGCGGTGGTGGATCACGAGCGACGGCGAACACCTCAAACAGCAGTTCGCCACCCGTGAGGAACTCCTCGCCTACCGCGATAGCTGTCGAAAGCTGGGCATCGACTTTCAACTCCGGCGTCTGTACGAGTCGAATGGCGACGACTACCGGATCCCCGGCGTATCGGAGAAACAACACGAAGCACTTCGTGTCGCGTACGAGGAAGGATACTTCGACGTTCCGAGGCGGGCCTCGCTCAGAGAGGTCGCGGACGTACTCGAGATCTCGCGTTCGGCACTCGCCGAGCGGTTACATCGGGGTCAGTCTCACGTTTTCGAACACTATTTCTCCGACAGGCCTTATTAAACCCAGGACAATGTGGGGCTGTAGTGATCCACGGCCGTCCCCAACTATCAGTATACGATGGAAGACAGGGACACGAGTGATAGAGGTTCTACGGAGTCGACAGTGCAGCGTTCTGGGTCTGAAGACCGGTCGATCGATGTCGTCGACGGCCGATTATTCAAGCCTCTGGTATTTCTTTCGGTGCCGATCGTGCTCGCAGAAGGACTCGACATGGTCTACTTTCTGGTGGACCTCTACTGGATCGGCCACCTCGGAACGGACGCAGTCGCAGCGATGGCCTACGCCTGGCCGGTTATCTACCTCGGCATGAGCGTTGGCTTCGGTATCGTGACCGCGGGAACGGTACTCGTTGCACAATACAAGGGAACGGGACAGCTCAGGGCAATTTCCTCGGCCGCCGGAGGGACCATCTCGTTCGTGACGATTCTCTCCGGTGTGCTCGCGGTCACTGGGTACGCCCTCACACCGTGGTTGCTTACGCTCGTCGGTGCGGTTCCCGAAACTGCCCCCCACACGCTTGCCGTCCAGTACACGCGCATCACGTTCCTCGGACTCGTGCCGATGTTCTGGTTTCTCGTGTTCAACGCCCTGGCTCGAGGATGGGGGGATACGAGGACACCGCTCGCGTTGATGGGTGTGAGCACGGCGATCAACGTGCTCGTCGATCCGTTTCTCATCCACGGGTTCGCCGCAAATCCGCTCTTCGAGTGGGTCGGACTGGGCTCGCTCGAGACGGCACTGTATGCCCAGACTGGGTTCGCTGGCTACGGTATCGAAGGCGCTGCAATTGCGACGGTCGTCGCTCGGTCAGTCGCCGCCGCGCTCGGCCTGTACATCCTCTTTTCCGGCCGGATTGGATTCAGGCTCACGCTCGGCTCCCTTCGATTGCGCCGTGAGACCGTCGTCCAGATCCTCAAAATCGGCTCCCCAACCGTGGTCGAGATGACCGTTCGAGCGGCCGGTGTCGCAGTATTGACGGCGATCCTGGCGATCGAAGGGGCCGCTGCCGTTGCAGCGTACGGGATCTCGGAGTACCTCGTCGGGATCCTCTTCGTCATCTCGCTTGGACTCGCTCGAGGAGTCGAGGCGATCGTGGGTCAGAACCTCGGTGCTGGTAAGGTCGCTCGTGCCAATCGGGCGGTGTACCTGTCGGCGGGAATCGCAGTCGTGCTGTTCACCGGGATCGTCGCCGTTTCGTATCCGTTCGCCGAGTCGATCGTGTCCGTGTTCCTGGCCGTCGAGTCGGGCGACGTCGCTGCCGACGCGATCGTACAGGGCGGCGTCAGTTTCATCTGGATCGTCGGACCGGCGCTGATATTCTTCGCCGTCTTCCAGGTCATCCTCGGGGCGTTTCGGGGAAGCGGAAACACGACACTCGCAATGGTGATGGCCACCCTAGAGCTGCTCGTGTTCCGGGTTCCGTTGAGTTATGCGGCGCTCGTCTGGTTCGAGGCTGGCATCACTGGCGTCTGGTATGCGATCGCGTTCTCGTACGTGGTCGCATCGGTACTCGCCGTCGTGTGGTTCTTCCGTGGGACGTGGCTCCCCTCGTCGGTGCCCCTGAAACGGAGTTCCGGGGACGGATCGCCACATCGTGTTACCGAGTAGTGGCCGACGGGACAGCGACCGCCGGTGTCGGATCTGGAGCCCGAACCAGGGACACGACCCGACTCAACACCCATGGTCATCGCTCGCACACCAGTCAGAGAAAAGAACGAATAGCCCTCCGTCACACCATGGCGTATGCAGACGCTCCGGCTCTATCAGATCGACGCGTTCACCGACGAGCCACTTTCGGGGAACCCTGCAGGTGTCGTTCCCGAGGCAGACGGCCTCACGGACGACCAGATGCAAGCGATCGCCGCCGAGATGGCCGTCAGCGAGACCGCCTTCGTTCGCTCGAGCGAGGTGGCCGACTACCGGCTTCGCTACTTTACCCCCACACAGGAGGTCGATCTCTGTGGACACGCGACGATCGGTTCGTTCGCCTTCCTCCACGACCGCGACGACCTCGAGCCCGGCACGACGACGGTCGAGACGAACGGCGGCGTCCTCGAGGTCGACCTCGAAGCGGACGGGACCGTCTGGATGACCCAGGAGCCTCCGCGCGTTCGACGGGTCGACCTCGAGTACGAACGGGTCGCCGAGGCACTCGGTGTCGACCGCGAGGCACTCGAAGGCTCGAGCGCCGACCTGCCGCTTTCGGTCGCCTCGACCGGCCTCCCGTTCCTGGTCGTCCCGATTACCTACCTCTCCGACGTCGGCAGCGCTGACCCGGATTTCGCCGCCGTCGAGGCGCTGACCGACGAGGTCGACGCGACGGGCGTCTACCTCTTCACGTTCGACACGCTCGAGGGCGAGTCGACGCTGCACGGCCGGATGTTCGCCCCTGGCGCGGGCGTTCGCGAAGACCCCGTGACCGGAACCGCAAGCGGTGCGGTCGGTGCCTACCTCGATCACGTGGGCGCGTTCGACGACGAATTCCCCGAGGAGTTACGACTCGAGCAGGGCCACTACGTCGACCGGCCGGGGCTGGTCAGAGTTCAGGTCGGCTCGAGCGTTCGAGTGGGTGGCCGCGCCGTGACCGTTCTCGACGGCTCGCTCGTCGTCCCCGAGGACGAGTCGGACGAGATCCTCGAGGCCTGATACTGTCGGACAGAACTCGTGTGAGAATTCGCCGTTTCCGTCCGACGAATTCTCTTCAGTGACTTCTGTTCGACAGTATAAGTCCCGTCTCGAAGCCCACCTGTTCTCGAGAGCAGCGACGGTTCGGATGGTTCGTTTCGAAGTCGAAATCACGGCCACGGACCCTGCACTGGCCAGTCTTTGGGCGGCGAAATTCGCCACCTCGGTCAGAAACTCATTCGACACCGAGTAGCGAATCGTGGCGACTGTTCGCAACCTTCTTTATCTGCTCGCCTGTGGCTGCAAATAGCAATGGCTGTACTCTGGCTGGACGAGATCAGCGCCGACGACCTCGAGACGGTCGGCGGCAAAGGTGCCTCCCTGGGCGAGCTTACTGGAGCCGGGCTGCCAGTTCCGCCGGGATTCGTGGTGACTGCTGGAACGTACCGGTCGTTCATCGAAGACGCCGAAATCGACGACGAACTGTTCGCAGCGGTCGACGTCGACGCCGACGACTCCGCCGCCTTAGCCGAGGCCGCAGAACGTGCACAGGACCTCATCCTCGAGACGCCGTTCCCCGACGACCTCCGCGAGGAGATCGTCGCTTCCTACCGAGAGATCGGCGACGGTGAAGCGTTCGTCGCGGTGCGTTCGTCGGCGACGGCCGAAGACTTGCCCGACGCGTCGTTCGCTGGCCAACAGGAGACGTTCCTTAACGTCACCGAAGACGGGCTTCTCGACCGCGTGCGCGAGTGCTGGGCGTCGCTTTTCACCCAGCGTGCGATCTACTACCGCCAGGAGCAAGGATTCGAACACGACATCGTGAACATCGCCGTCGTGGTCCAGCAGATGGTCGACGCCGAGAAGTCCGGCGTCATGTTCACCAGTCACCCGTCGACGGGCGATCCGACGATGATCATCGAGGCCGCGTGGGGACTCGGTGAGGCCGTCGTCTCCGGCGCTGTCTCACCCGACAACTACGTCGTCTCCCGCGAGGACGGCGACGTCGACGTCACGGTCGCCGACAAGAAGGTCGAACACGTCAAAGACGAGGAGACTGGCGAAACCGTCGAGCGACCCGTCACCGAGGAGAAACGCACCGAACGCGTCGTTAGCGACGACGAGATCGACGCTCTCGTCGAACTCGGTGAGCGCGTCGAAGATCACTACGGCCACCCACAGGACGTCGAGTGGGCCATCGTCGACGGCGATGAGGACGGTACGTCGAGCAACGGGGCGGAGTCCGGCGATAGCGAGGTCTTCATGTTGCAGTCTCGCCCCATCACGACGATCGGTGAAGCCGAGACAGCCGACACTGCGGACCCAACGGAGGGCGTCGCCGACGGCAGCGGCAGCGTCCAGGCGGCGGCTGGCGGCGAGACGGCCGAGGCCACCGGTGACGTGCTCATCGATGGCCTGGGCTCGAGCCCCGGCATCGTCAGCGGCCCCGCAAAGATCGTAACGAAACTCGACGACCTCGCGAAGGTCGCCGAAGGCGACATCATCGTCACCGAGATGACGATGCCCGATATGGTGCCAGCGATGAAACGCGCCAACGGCATCATCACCGACGAGGGTGGCATGACCAGCCACGCCGCCATCGTCTCGCGTGAACTCGGCGTCCCCGCCATCGTCGGCACCGGCAATGCGACGACCGTCCTCAGTGACGGCCAACTCGTCACGCTCGACGGCGACAGGGGCGCGGTGCTCGAAGGCCAGGAGGTCGACCCCGACGAGGAGACCGAACCCGTCGAGGAGGTCAGACCGAAGTCGCCGGTCAAACCGATGACCGCGACCGAGGTGAAAGTCAACGTCTCGATTCCCGAAGCCGCAGAACGAGCCGCGGCCACGGGTGCCGACGGCGTCGGCCTCCTCCGGACGGAGCACATGATCCTCTCGCTCAATCAGACGCCCGAAAGCTATATCGAAGAAAACGGCGCCGACGCCTACACGAACGAACTCGTCGAGGGCATCCGCAGTGTCGCCGACGAGTTCTACCCCCGACCCGTCCGCGTGCGCACCCTCGACGCACCGACCGACGAGTTCCGCCAGCTCGAGGGTGGCGACGACGAACCCGCAGAGCACAACCCGATGCTCGGCTACCGCGGCATCCGCCGCTCGCTCGACCGGCCGGACGTCTTCGAGCACGAACTCGAGGCGTTCCGACGGCTCTACGGGCTCGGCTACGACAACGTCGAGATCATGTTCCCGCTGGTCAACGACGCCGAAGACGTCTACGCGGCCAAACGTCGGCTCGAGGCCGCGGGTATCGACCCGAAAAAACGCAAGTGGGGCGTGATGATCGAGACGCCGGCGTCTGCGCTGTCGGTCGAAGGGATGGCCGCCGCAGGCATCGACTTCGCCTCCTTCGGAACGAACGACCTCACCCAGTACACGCTCGCAGTCGATCGAAACAACGAGAACGTCGCCGACCGCTTCGACGAACTCCATCCCGCCGTCTTGCGCCTGATCGGCGACGTCATCGAGACCTGCCGCGAACACGGCGTCGATACGAGTATCTGTGGTCAGGCTGGCTCGAAACCCGAGATGGCGCAGTTCCTCGTCGAGGAAGGTATCAGCTCGATCTCCGCGAACATCGATGCCGTCCGCGACGTCCAGCACGAAGTGAAACGGGTCGAACAGCGGCTGCTGCTCGATTCGGTCCGGTAGCTCGGTTTCGCCTCGCACAGTCTCTTCCAGCGAGTTCGCTCGAGTCGTACCCGAAACGACGGTCTGGCTGGCCAAACGCAACGAATAAAGTGACGACAGTCCTTGACGGAGATATGCAAGCGGAGCCGCAGGCGTTCGATCGGGTGCTCTCGTCGATGTGCACGAAACCACACCCGGTAGCGCGCGAGGCGGCCGAACGGTTTCTCGCGACGAACCCCGGTGATCCCGGAAGCTATCCAACGATTTCGGCGTTGGAAGACGAGGCCATCGCCGTTCTCGGCGAGATCGCCGGCCTCGAAGAATCGGCGGGCTACGTCGCAAGCGGCGGTACGGAGGCGAACATTCAGGCGGTGCGGATCGCCCGTGATCGAGCCGAGACGAGTCAGCCGAACGTCGTCATGCCCGAGTCGGGACACTTCAGTTTCCGGAAGGCCGCAGACGTTCTGGGCGTCGAGTTGCGAATCGTCCCGACCGACGACGACCACCGGGCTGACGTAGAAGCCGTCCGGGCGGCCGTCGACGACGAGACGGCGATGGTCGTCGGCGTCGCAGGGACGACCGAGTACGGCCGCGTCGACCCGATTCCGGAACTCGGCGAGGTCGCGTCTACGGTCGACGCGCTGTTGCACGTCGACGCCGCCTGGGGCGGATTCGTCCTGCCGTTTACGCGCTACGAGTGGAACTTCTCGCACGCGCCGGTCGATACGATGGCCATCGACCCCCACAAGATGGGACAGGCCGCAGTGCCCGCCGGCGGCCTGCTCGTCCGCTCGAGTGCGTTGCTCGACGAACTCGCCGTCGACACCCCCTACCTCGAGTCGACCTCACAGGCGACACTGACGGGGACACGCTCGGGTGCGGGCGTCGCAAGCGCCGTTGCGGCGATGGACGAACTGTGGCCGACGGGCTACCGTCGCCAGTACGAGCGAGCCCAGCACAACGCCGACTGGCTGGCGGAAGCGCTCGAGAAACGCGGCTACGAGGTCGTCGAACCGACGCTGCCACTCGTCGCGGCTGATCTGCCCCGGTCGACGTTCGAGGCGCTCCGCGGACGGGGCTGGCGCATCTCACGGACGGCGACCGACGAGACCCGAATCGTCTGTATGCCCCACGTCACCCGCAAGATGCTCGCCGGTTTCGTCGCCGATCTCGATCGACTCGAGGTGCGAGCCAGCGTGCCGGTCGTTGCCGACGATTGAGCTGGTGTTTTCGACGGTCGTACCAGTCGATTTACCAGCGGATCGACCGAACGACGGTACATGGAAACGAACGTCTGCGCCATCGACCGCATGGTTCGACTCGCTCTCGGTGTGGTACTCGCCGTCGTCGGGGCGGCCGCCCTCGCTGGCGTCCTCGCGGTCGGGACGACCGTCGCCGCCGTCGCACTCGTCGTCGGCCTCGTCCTCCTCGGTACCGCCACGTTACAGCTCTGTCCACTGTACACCGTGCTCGGAATCGACACCTGCGGCGGGAACTGAGCGCAGTACCGGCTGTCTGCACCTGAACATCGAAGCGATACACGTTTTCCGCCCCGACGAAAGCTAGCTACTGATGGACTGGATAGACGCCGTCGCGGTCGTCGGAATCGTCGTGCTGGCTGTGTCGGCGACGGCGCTCGAGACGATCGTCGTCGCGGCGGCACTCGGCGGCTTCATGCTCTCGTTATCGGTCTGGCGGCTCTACGGTGGCCGTCCCTGGGAGGCGCTGGGCTGGTTTGCCTGGGTCGGGGCGGCAGCGATGGTCGTCCTCGGGCCGGGAAACCCGCCCGTGCTGGTAGCGTTCGTAATCGCCGCGATCGTCGGCGCGATGGCGCTACTGGGCGGGCGGTTCGGCATTCTCGTCGACGTCTGGAGTGTCGATGACCGGCGCGTGGAGTAACCACAGTCCCACCGCAGGTGGCACAACGCCGTGTGCGGCTGGATGGTCGACGGCTCCCCGGTCGTGGTCGGACGAGCGACGATCGACGACGGACGACGAAGCAAAACCGGCGGGTTTTACGCCCGCCACCGACAGCACACGTATATGAGCACCGACGACTTTCCGACGGACCGTCCCGCGGTGGTGACCTGTGGGTTGCCCTACGCCAACGGCGACTTGCACATCGGCCACCTTCGGGGGTACATCGGCGCGGACGCGTTCACCCGCGCACTTCGAACGATCGGTCAGCAGGCGGCGTACGTTAGCGGCTCTGACATGCACGGAACGCCCGTCGCGGTCAACGCCGAACAGGAGGGGGTCGACCCCGAGGAGTTCGCGTTGCGCTGGCACGAACAGTACGAGGAGACGTTCCCGCAGTTCAACGTCGATTTCGACAACTACGGCCACACCCACGACGAGACGAACACCGCGATCACCCAGGAGATCGTCCGCACGTTAGACGAGAAAGGCCACGTCTACGAAAAAGAAATCCAGGTCGCCTACG
The DNA here is from genome assembly GCF_003430825.1 of Natrarchaeobaculum sulfurireducens. NCBI lineage: Archaea > Methanobacteriati > Methanobacteriota > Halobacteria > Halobacteriales > Natrialbaceae > Natrarchaeobaculum > Natrarchaeobaculum sulfurireducens. The sequence continues at coordinate 2,796,378 of NZ_CP024047.1, forward strand.
ATCCCGACGCCGATCAGTACCTTCCGGACCGCTACGTCGTCGGCACCTGTCCGTACTGTGGCGAGGCCGCCCGTGGCGACGAGTGTGACGAGGGCTGCCAGCGCCACCTCGAGCCAGGTGAGGTCGAAGAACCGACGAGCACGATTACCGGTAATCCCGCCGAGTACCGCGAGCGCAGCCACAAGTTCTTCGAGGTCTCGGCGTTCGAGGAGTACCTCACCGAGTTCCTCGACGGCCTCGAGGGCACCTCCAACGCCCGTAACCAGCCCCGGCAGTGGATCGAAGATGGGCTGCAAGACTGGTGTATCACCCGCGATATGGATTGGGGGATCGATTATCCAGGCACGGGCGGCGAGGACCTCGTGCTGTACGTCTGGGTCGACGCACCTATCGAGTACATCTCCTCGACCAAACAGTACGCAGAGCGCGTCGGTACCGACGAGTACGACTGGGAGGAGGTCTGGACGGAAAACGGCGACATCGTCCACTTCATCGGCCGAGACATCATCCAGCATCACACGATCTTCTGGCCCGCGATGCTCGAGGGCGCAGGCTACACCGCGCCCCGTGCCGTCGCCGCGACCGGCTTCATCACGATCAACGGCAAGGGCCTCTCGACCAGCCGTAACCGGGCGATCTGGGCGCGCGAGTATCTCGAGGAAGGCTTTCACCCCGATCTGTTGCGGTACTACCTGACGACGACCGGCGGCCTCCAGCAGGACGTCGACTTCTCGTGGGACGCTTTCCAGGAGAAAGTCAACGGCGAACTCGTCGGCACCGTCGGCAACTTCTGGTACCGCTCGCTGCTGTTTGCCTACCGGAACTACGAGGGCACCCCGGAGGCCGAGGTCTCCGCGGACGTCGAGAGCCGGATCAACGGCGCGATCGAAGAGGTTCACGAGGCCGTCAACGACTACTCGCTGCGTGGGATCGGCCAGGCTGCCACACGGCTCGCCCAGTTCGGCAACGAGTACATCCAGCGCAACGAGCCCTGGAAGCTCACCGACGACGACCCAGAGAAAGCGGCACAGGTTATCCGCGACTGCGTCCAGATCGCTAAAGCCGTCGCCGTCTTGCTCGAGCCGATCGCCCCCGAGAAGGCCCAGGCGCTGTGGGAGCAACTCAGCGAGGACGGCCAGATCGCCGACGCCTACCTCGAGGATGCTCTCGAGGCACCGCCACGGACCTTCGAGGAACCCGGTGAACTCTTCGAGAAGGTCGAAGACGACCGCGTGGACGAACTCAACACGAAACTCGAAGAGCGCGTCGCCGCGGCTGCGACGGACGAGGCGGACGCTGGCGCGGACGAAGAAACCGAAAGTGACGACACCGACGACGAGGAATCGGGTGACATGACCGACACCGACGACCTCGAGGCGCTTGCCGACGACCGCATCAGCTTCGACGACTTCCAGGACCTCGACATCCGCGTCGGGCGCATCGAGACCGCCGAGGGCATCGACGGCGCGGACGACCTCGCCCGTCTCGAGGTCGACATCGGGTTCGAGACCCGCCAGGTCGTCGCAGGTATCAAGCAACTGCACAACCTCGAGGAGCTGCCCGGCGAGACGTGTATCCTGCTCGCGAATATGGAACCAGCCGAACTGTTCGGCGTCGAATCGAACGGGATGATCCTCGCCGCTGGTGAGGAGGCCGATCTGCTGACAACCCACGGCGACGCAGCCGTCGGCGAGAAAGTCCAATAGCGTCCTCGCGAGTTTTTCGATTCTGCCGTCCGGCGCACAGGCAACAGTCGAGCCCACGTGAGCGGTCGACGTCAGGGCGGGAGTTGAAGCTGATTCCAGTAGGCCAACAGCCCGTATCCGACCAGCAGTGCCGCCGTCACGAGCGTGTAGTGGAACCTACTGGCTCGTCCCCAGTAGCCATCTCGCCAGGCCAACACGGTGAAGGCGACCGTCACGAGCGTCGCCATCAGCCCCAACAGCGGAAGAACGAACAGCAGCCGATAGGGCAACGGCAGCATGCTAAACAGCGTTCCCGGATAGACGAACAGCAACAACGCTGCCGTTCCCGCGAGGAACGCGAAGACCGCGCCGACGGCGGCACCTGCAGTCAGTCGCGCGAGCAGCGGCCCACGCCCCTCGAGCGCCGAGTTCCCGGAAGCGGGCGGCCACTGCCGCCAACCGGGATCGGCCCCACGTCCCCCGCCAGTCGCTCCCGGCCGAAATCGCTCCCAGAGTGCGTGCGCTGGCCAGCCGACGACCGCCGAGAGCATGACGAGCAGGCTGGCGGCGATCAAGACGGCCTGAATCGGCGTCTGCTCGAGGGGCGGTTGGCGTTCGAACGCCTGGATGCCCTGAAAGCAGTGACTCGCCCGGTCGTCGTCCTCGAGTCGAAACGCGAGCCTGTCGTCGCCGTCGGCCGCACGGAAGACCAGTGGCTCGAGTTCGACCCACTCGCTTGTCTGGCCCCCGGTCTCGGTATACAGGGTGCCGTCGGCTGCGACGGTGACGTCGACCGTCGGTGCCTGAACCGTGGTCACTGGCCTGGCTTCCGTCGTTCGGTCCACCCGAACCGCACGGTAAGTCCCCTCGAGCGCCTCGGCGTGGGCGGGCGTCCCCTCCGGCTCGAGGGGATCGGACTCGTCGGCCGGGAGGAACGCCTCGAGGAACGCATCGATGAACTCGACGCGAGCCGGGCCGCCGCCGTCGCCGTTGAACGAGACGAAGACGCCGAGGTCGTCTTCGGGAGCGAGCACGAGTTCGCTGTGGAAGGTCGCCGTCGCGCCGTCGTGGCGCACCAGGCGGTGGTCGCCCCACGTGTCCTCGATGAATCCGAACGCGAATCCGTCGAGTTCCTCGTGATGGGTGAACCACTGCTCGTGGAGGCGGTCGCGAGCGTCGCCAGGGAACACCGCAGGCTCGTCCACCGTGCCGAGCTGGGCGCGAACGAACTCGCCCATCTCGGCGGCCGTCGAGACCATCGATCCCGCGGGCGCAACGTCGATCCAGTCGATCGACAGCGGTTGGTAGGTACCGAACGAGTGGACGTATCCCTGGGCGACGTCGTCGGCGCGGTCGTCGGGAACCGGCTGTACGAACGTACTCCGGTCCATCCCGAGGGGCTCGAAGATCCGTTCTTCGACGTACACCTCGAACGGCTGGCCGGTCACGTCGGCGACGACCTGTGCAGCCAGCGCCGTCCCGTGGTTCGAATACGAGATCAGGTCGCCTGGCGGGCGAACGCGCTCGGGCATCGTCTCCTCGAGCGCCACCTCGAGCGGGCGAACCGCCTCCGGCGAGTCGAGAAAGAGCCCCCTGAGCTGTTCGTCGAAGCCAGCCGTATGAGTCGCCAGGTGGGCAAGCGTGATCGGGTCGTCCGTGCCATCGTCGAACGACGGGACCGACACCGACTCGAGATACTCCGTGACGTCCGTCTCGAGGTCGACGGCCCCCGTCTCGGCCAGTTGCATGACGGCAGTCCAGACGAACGGTTTCGAGACCGACCCGATCCGAAACAGGGTCTCCTCGCCGGAAACAGCGGTGCCGGTCTCGCGGTTCGCCTCGCCATACCCCTTCGCGAGAACGATGTCGTCGCCGAGAACGACGGCGACCGTCGCGCCGGGGACGGCATGCGCCTCGAGCAGGCGGTCGATCTCGGCGTCGACGAACGACTCCACGTCGTCGGCCGCAGCCGACTGAGCAAACACGTCGGTCGCGTCACGTCGACCAACGGCCGACCTCGCGCCGACTGCCGTAGCGATGCCGGACGCCGTTCCCGCGAGTAGCGTGCGTCGACTCGTCTCGTTCACGTTGACCATCGAACACGTTCACGAACAGCGGCTTCCGTGTTTCGGTACTCGAGCCTCGAACGGGGCGACCACCGGGGCAGCCATGAGTCGGGCTCAGAACAGTCCCGAGACGCTGCCGTCGTCTGCGAGCCCCATCTCGAGGGCCGCTGGTTCGGCGGGCAATCCGGGCATCGTGAGCACGTCGCCAGTGAGTGCGACGACGAACCCGGCTCCCGCGGCGGGTCGCAGTTCGCGGACCGTCAGTTCCCACCCCGTCGGTGCGCCGTTTTTCGACGCGTCGTCGCTGAACGAGTACGGCGTCTTCGAGAGACAGACCGGTGCCGTCTCGAGGCCGACGCGCTCGAGTCGCTCGAGGTCCTTGCGGGCGTCCGCGGTGAACGTCACGCCGTCGGCACCGTAGACCTCGGTCGCGACGGTTTCGATCTTCTCGGAGACGGGAGCGTCCCGATCGTATAGCGGCGCGAACGTCCCCTCGTGGCCCTCGACGGCGGCATCCACGGCCTTCGCGAGCGCGATCCCGCCGTCGCCGCCGTCGCGGTGGACGGTCGACTCGGCGGCCCGAACCTCGAGGTCGTCCCGGCAGTGCTCGAGGATCGCGTCGACTTCGGCGTCCGTATCGCTGGGGAAGCGGTTGATCGCGACGACGACGGGAACGCCGTACTGCTGGAGGACGTCGACGTGACGGTCGAGGTTCGCGAAACCGCCACGAACGGCCTCGACGTCGGGGTCCTCGAGGGCGTCGAACTCGACGGGCCAGAGATCCTTGCCGTGGTACTTGAGTGCGCGGACGGTGACGACGAGAACGGCCGCAGCAGGCGTGATGTCCGCGGCTGGCGCGACGATGTCGAAGAACTTCTCGGCACCCAGGTCGGCGCCGAAGCCGGCCTCGGTGACGACGTAGTCGGCGAGCGCACCGGCCGCTCGGTCGGCGACGATCGTGTTCGTCCCGTGGGCGATGTTCGCGAACGGGCCGCCGTGGACGAACGCCGGCGTCCCCTCGGTCGTCTGGACGACGTTCGGCCGGAACGCGTCCTCGAGCAGGACGACGACCGCGCCGGTGACGCCGAGGTCGTCGACAGTCACCGGCGCGCCGTCGGCGTCGGTGGCGACGACGATTCGGCCGATCCGTGACTCGAGGTCCTCGAGGTCGCTCGCCAGACAGAGGACGGCCATCAGTTCGGAGGCTGGCGTCAACACGAACGCGTCCTCGCGGGGCGGGCCGTTCGCGGAGCCGCCGAGGCCGACGACGGCCTCACGCAGGGCCCGGTCGTTGACGTCGAGCGCCCGCGGCCAGACGACCCGGTCGACGTCGATTTCGAGCGCGTTACCCTGGTGGACGTGATTGTCGAGGGTCGCCGCGATGAGGTTGTGTGCCGCCGTCACCGCGTGGAGGTCCCCCGTGAAGTGGAGGTTGATCTCTTTCATCGGGAGGACTTGCGAGTAGCCGCCGCCTGCGGCTCCGCCCTTGACACCGAAGACGGGACCGAGCGACGGCTCCCTGATCGCCGCGACGGCCGTCTTCCCGAGTCGGTCGAACGCCTGGGCGAGACCGACGTTCGTCACGGTCTTGCCCTCGCCACGTGGCGTCGGCGTCATCCCGGTGACGAGGACGTACCGGGTATCGCTCGAGGCCGCCCGGTCGGTCAGTCGCCGGGTCGTCGCCGACGAGAGCTTCGCGACGTGGTCGCCGTACTGGTCGAGATCCGCGGGCTCGAGCCCCAGCGGCGCGACGACGTCCTCGATTGGCTGGCGGTCGGCCCGTCGTGCGAGTTCGACGTCGGATGGGAGGTCCTGGTCGGTGGACGTGTTCATAGCCGCGACTACTCACAGGTGAAAGACATAGCTCTCCCCTCGTTACCGAACACTGGGAACATCTCGAGATCGGTGCAAAACGACCTCGCTCGAGTACAGGCTCAGATGTCGTCGACGAGGTGTGAGAAGTCGTCAGTGTCGACGATCTCCATCGTCTGGCTCTCGAGGCCGTGGCGTCGGAGTGTCAACGCGCATTTGAACCCGGCTTCGTTGTCTTCGGCCTCGAAGATGACGATGAAATCGTGCTGGCCGAGAATCGCGTAGGAGTCGACGAGTTCGGCGTTGTACCCGTCGAATTCCGTGGCCATCTCGCCCCAAATCGACGCCAGTTCCTGGGCGTTCTGGACGTCGCGATTGCCAAGCTGAATAAGTGACATGTACGTCGGCATACCGAGATCGAAGGCCGACGCCCGGAAAGCGGTTGACCCGGCAGCAGACGGGCGTGAGATCAGTCCACAAGATTTGTACACGGTAGCGAGTAAGTCACCTATCTTTTTGCTACTGGTCGCGCTACCCCGAGCCATGAGAAACGCGAAGATCGTCTGTACGCTCGGACCTGCCTCGAGCGACAGGCGGACGATTCGGGCGCTCGCAGACGCGGGGATGTCGGTCGCACGGTTGAACGCGAGCCACGGCAGCCGCGAGGACCGCGCCGAGTTGATCGATCGGGTGAGAGCCGTCGACGAAGCCCGCGACGAACCCGTTGCGGTCATGCTCGACATGCAAGGCCCCGAGATCCGAACCGCGCCGTTGCCCGACGGAGAGACGGTGACCCTCGAGACCGGCTCGGAGATCCGGTTCGTCGAGGGCGACGAGGTCTCCGCCGAGACGGTCGGACTCTCGCTGTCGATCGATCCCGTGGAGGCGGGGGATCGAATCCTGCTCGACGACGGACTGATCGAGGCGACTGTTATCGAGTCCGAGGGCACTGCGGTACGAGCCCGCGTCGATACCGGCGGCGAACTCGCCGGGCGCAAGGGGGTGAACGTCCCCGGCGTCGACCTCGATCTCGAGATCGTCACCGAAAGCGACCGGAAAGACCTCGAACTCGCAGCCGAGAAAGCGGTCGATTTCGTCGCCGCGAGTTTCGTCCGCGATGCCGAGGACGTCTACGAGGTCAGCGAGGTGCTCGAAGACCAGCACGCCGAAATTCCGATCGTCTCGAAGATCGAACGTGCCGGTGCGGTCGAGAACCTAGACGAGATCGTCGACGCCTCAGAAGGGATCATGGTCGCCCGTGGAGACCTGGGCGTCGAATGTCCGATGGAAGAGGTGCCGATGATCCAAAAGCGGATCATCAGGAAGAGCCGGGATGCGGGCCTGCCCGTGATTACGGCGACGGAGATGCTCGACTCGATGGTCGAAGCGCGCCGACCCACCCGCGCGGAGGCCTCCGACGTCGCGAACGCCGTCCTCGACGGCACCGACGCGGTGATGCTCTCCGCCGAGACCGCCGTTGGCGACCACCCCGTCGCAGTCGTCGAGGCGATGGACAGCATCGTCCGCGAGGTCGAACGATCGGGTGAGTACGCCGAACTGCTCGAGCAGCGGGTTCCGTCTGCGGGCGAGGCGCGGACGGACGCGCTGGCGCGATCGGCGCGCTTTCTGGCCCGTGACATCGGTGCTGACGCCATCGTCGCCGCAACCGAGTCGGGCTACACAGCGCTGAAGACGGCAAAGTACCGTCCCGGCGTTCCGGTCGTTGCCTCGACACCAACACACGAGGTCCGCCGACGGCTCGCGCTTTCGTGGGGCGTTACGCCACTGTACGCCGAAGTCTCTGACCAGAGCGCAGACGCCGTCGTCGAGAAGGCCGTCCAGTCGGCACTGGATGCCGGGCTCGCCGACAGCGGCGACACCGTTGTCGTCCTCTGTGGCATGATGACTGATCTCGAGGGGGCAAACACGACGAACATGCTCAAGGTCCACGTCGCCGCGGAAGCGCTGACGACGGGCCGCGTCGTCGTCGAGGGGCGGGCGACAGGGCCGCTCGTCCGCGTTTCCGACGGTGATCTCTCCGCGGTTCCCGAGGGAGCCGTCCTCGCACTTCCGGCGGAGTTCGACGAGGAGTTTTCGGGCGACGTCTCGAAGATCGGCGGCATCGTCAACGCCCGACGTGGCCTGACGGGCTATCCTGCACTGGTCGCCCGGGAGATGGGCATTCCAATGGTCAGCGGCGCGGACATCGACGACGCTGGCGAGGGTGAGGTCGTGACAGTCGACGCCGAACGCGGCGTCGTCTACGGTGGCCCCCTCGGCGACGAAACCGAACGCTCCTGATCCCGTCGCGTCGGCGGACCACGGGTTTTTGATCGCCGGTCCACTACAGGGGGACATGGCAGACGAGGCGTCCGGCAACGACCGCGACGAGGACGACGATGCCGACGAGTTCATGTCGTCACCGACGGACCCGACGGCCCGGCGAGGCGACCGGGAGACTGACCACACCTGGCAGCCGTCGGCGCGCCCGCTCTCGAGCGACGAGGACGCGACCGACGAGGACGGCAGCTCGCGACCAGGATCGACGGCCTCGAGTTACGACGGCTTCGACGACTCGAGCGGAGACCCCGACGACCGAGCGCGGATTCGACTCGATCTCTCGCGCGAGGACGACCGTGAAGAGGGCTCGAGCGACGACCAGCTGGACGACGACTCGTACGGCCCCGAGCCCAGTTCGGCGCCGGTCGAAGCCGGCGAGCCACGCCTCGAGAACGTTGTCTTCGTGCTCCTGGGAGCGATTGCGATGCTCCTGGTGGTGGGTCGCGTTGTTGCGATCCCAACTTGACATCCTCCCGCGCCTGAAGACGCGGGAATCCCACGGAACCGCACCGCTGAGTTGGGATATTAGGGTTCGCGGTTCACGACCTGTTCTCGTGGGGCGAAACAACCCTCACTACGGTCGAACAGGTGAACCGCTGGCTGTGCCAACCAGCCGTTATCCCTATCACCGCCATCCGTGGCGAGACTCGGGAGTACCTTTTGTCGAATGTTCTCCGCGCCGTTCACGTCTGCGTTCGCAACCGTGTCGCACTTTTCACACACGTACAGTCCGCGTTCCACACGCTGTTTGTCGTCGGTTTGACCACACGCTGAACACGAGTTCGACGTATCGCGTTCCGACACCAACTCTACGTCGATGCCCTCGGCTTCCGCCTTGTAGTCGAGTAGCGTCGTGAAACGGTCGAACGTCCACCCGTGCAAGTCAAGATTTCCGTGGTCACCCCAGTTTCGGGGTTCACCGTTCTCGCCGTCCTCTCGAATGCCACCGAGATCGCCAACGACGAGCGTGCCGACACCTCGTTTGACACACTCTTCTACGATTGCTTTCGAGAGCGTGTGCAAGAAGTGTGTCCGGCGGCCTGTTCGATTCCGGTCAAGCCGAGTAGCTTCACGAGATGAGGAATCGTCGCACTTGGCTTTCTTCTTCGTAAAGTAGTATTCGTCCTCTTTGAGTGCGCCACCGGGATACAACACCGACTCGCCGCCGAACGAGACGGCGGCGAAGTTGCAAATCCCGAGGTCAACACCAGCCACCTCTTCACCCGGTGATTCCGGGTCGATGACGGTGCGACAGATGAATTGAAGACGCCACTCGTCATGCTTGTAGATTGCGCGAACTTGTTGAATGTCCCACTCGGTCAGGTCAACATCCGGGCGAGTCTGGTACTCGCACAGGATGAAGTCTGAACGGTGTTCTTTGAGGTTGCAGCCTTTCGAGAGGCGAACGCGGTTGAACTGTTCATCGTGCTTGAAGCCAGCCACTTTGAACGACACGGTTGAACGTGGATGGGAGTCTCCGTTTTTGCGGTAGCCGGGCGGTCGGGCACGGTCGTCGCCGTTCCGACGCTTGCCGAACCAGCCGTTAAACGCTTCAGCGAGTTCTTCGAGAACGCGCTGACTGGATTGAGAATGTAAGTCCGTATAGCGTTCGTGACCTTTGAGTTCGGCTTTGAGTTCCCCGTCATCGGGAATCTCGCCCGTTTCGTCCCACTGTTCTTGTGCGTAGTAGCGACCGACGTTCCAGAGTTTTGAGGCGGCCCATCCGAGTTGGTCGAGGTCGTCACGAACCTGTCGCTGGTTCGTGATCGTGGACTCGAAGGTTCGGATGGTTCGACTCATATGTTGGCTTCATAACTGGTTATGCGTAGCGTTTTCTTAATAGTGTCGGTTAGCGTTGAATATCCAGCCTTGCTATCGGCGGTGGGTTGTGTAGGAGATGTCGGATTCATCCTGACACTAAAGGGTCAGGTATTCTCCTCGAATCTGTATAAGGGGCGGCGACGTTCACCAGCCGGAGCCCCAGCCGTCCCCGAGTGTCGACACAACTATACTGGACCCACGTGATCGGTCCGACGAACGATGTCTTCGGTTCAGGCCGTCCTCGACCGATACGCGACGGGCGTCCCGTACGAGGCGCTCGCACGAGGGTTTCTCTCTTTTGAACGCTGGACCGGCGACGATCCGCGACTGCTGGTCGCCGAGGCGGCCGCGTCGACGACCGGCCAGCGTTTCGTCGGTGGCATCGAACCCGCCGTCTCGCGGTTTCGGGCCGCGTTCGTCGAGACCGATCGCGTGGAATCGCTCGCCGATCTCGCCACGATCGACTGCGAGGACGACGACCTGATAGCCGCGTTCGGGGCCGAACGGAAACGACACGTCCTAGTCGAGACCGCGTCCGTTCTGGCCGATCGCTCCGACGGCGATGACCTCGCTACGCTTCGAGACTGGGCAGCCAAAGCGGACCACTACCGATACGACGAGGACCCGATCGGGAAGATTACCGGCATCGGTCCCTCGAGCTTTCAGTACCTGCGACAGCTGGCCGGAGTCGACGCGGCCCGCGCCGATCCCACGATGGTCGCGTTCGTCGATCGGGTCGCCGCGGACATCGCACGCAGCGACGGTGGCGACAGCGTCCCGCTATCGACCGCCGACGCTCGCCGGACGATCGCCTCCTGTGAGTGGCTCGCGCTCAGCTCGTCGTTTCGGCCGATCGAACTCGACCGCATCGCGTGGTGGCTCGGCACGGATCCGGCCGACCGCGAGACGGCAGCCGCCGTCCACGCGCGCTGAGGGACAGAGGTCGGTTCGATACCGCGTTTTTTGTACGTGAGTGTCAACAGTCACTCGAGTCCGGGCAACCGAAGTCACACCCGTTATAGGGGTCCCGTCCGGAGCATCTGAACATGGCTATGCAGGTCTTCGGGCTGCTCGGCAACCCGGTGGGGCACTCGCTGTCGCCGCCGATGCACGAGGCCGCCTACGACGAACTCGGACTCGACGCGCGGTACGTGACCTTCGAACCCGAACCGGACGACGCCGAAGCCGCAGTGTGTGGGGCCGACGCACTCGGCATCGCGGGGCTGAACGTGACCATCCCGTTCAAACAGGACGTCCTGTCGGTCGTCGACCCGGACCCGATGGCCGAACGGATCGGTGCGGTCAACACCATCGACTTCTCGGGCACGGAGCCGACGGGCCACAACACTGACGCGACGGGCGCGATGCGTGCACTCAGAGACCACGACGTGCCGATCGACGGTGCACGCGCCGTCGTCGTCGGCGCTGGCGGCGCTGGCCGGGCGGTCTCGTTCGGCCTCGCGGACGCCGGCGCAACGGTCGCCATCGCCAACCGGACCGAATCGAAAGCGACCGACCTCGCCGAGGCGGTTCCCGACGCGAGCGGCCACGGCCTCGCGGACCTCGAGTCGCTGGTCGCCGACGCCGACGTCCTGATCAACGCGACGAGCGTCGGCATGGAAGAAGACGCGACGCCCGTTCCGGCCGAGGCCCTCCACGGCGAGCTAGCGGTGATGGATGCGGTGTACCGGCCACTCGAGACGCGACTCCTCGAGGACGCGGCCGCCGTTGGTGCAACGACGGTCGACGGCGCCTGGATGTTGCTCTATCAGGGCGTCGAGGCGTTCGAGCTGTGGACCGGTCGTGACGCCCCGGTCGACGAGATGAACGAGGCGCTCCGATCACGGCTCTAAGAACCGGCCGACGAGCGCCACGACCGTCCCCATCAACCGAATTTAAGTGCAGGTGACGACAATATCGGACCAATGGCAATCCTGCAAAAGCTGAAGTCGTTGTTGGGCCTCGAGGACTCGGACTCGCAGCGCCAGGATACGCGGGAGGTGGGCGTCACGGTCGAACGCGAACGCTCAGCGGAAGCCGACGCGACCGCGGCAGACGAGGCGGCTGCGGCCGGGACGACCGCCTCGAGTTCGACCGACGCGATGACGTCGCCGCCCGACGATCCCGAGGCGGCTGCCGAGCCGGCTGAAGCGACGGGGCCGACCGAGGCCGACGCGGCTCCGACGACGGAGAAGACGCCCGACGTTCGTGCCTCCTCGAGCCCAAGAGGAGACGTTGACGAGGACGCAACCGAATCAGAGACGGACGACGAAACCGAATCGGACGGGGACGACGACGCGGATGAAGTACCGGTGACGGAGGCCGAACCCGACGCGGAGACGGGACCCGACGTCGCGGAGGAGAAAGCGGACGCCAACCCGGAAACGGCCGTCGATACAGAGGGCGACGAAGACGCCGAATCGGAAGTGGCTGTCGACGAGGCGGTCGACACAGCGGACGAGACAGAGAGCGAGCCCGTCAACTCGATCAAGGGGATCGGCCCGGCCTACGCCGACCGGCTCGCCGACGCCGACGTCGAAACCGTCGCAGACCTCGCCGACGCCGATGCGGCCGACCTCTCCGAACTGACCGATATCTCCGAAAAACGCATTCAGGGCTGGATCGACCGCGCGGAACTCCGATAGCCAGCCTGCGACTGGCCGGTACCCGACACGACTTCGACTGCCGACCGGTGGCCGAGCAGTCACAGCCGTTCTCGAATCGCAACACGATTAGTCACGCGTCCCCTCGCGCCGGACATGAGCGATCCGCGCGTCGTGACGACCGCCGACTCGTTCCGGGCAGCCGTGGGCGAGGCCCTCGACGGTGCCAGTGACGACGACCTCGAGTCACCGGTCTCGCGCAGGATCAGGGTGCCGGTCGAGGTTCGAGTTACCGTCTCCGACCCGTCTCTCGCGTACCGACGGGCTCGGCAGGAATCCGGTGGAGCACTTCTCGAGACGACGGGCGGTCAGCCGGGCTGGGGGTATTTCGGCGTCGATCCGATCGAGCGACTGACGGTCTCCTCCGAGGCCGCCGTCTGGACGGCCGCGAGCACCGGCTCACCTACTCTCGCCGCCCTCGAGGGAGTGCTCGAGCGAGACACCCTCGTCCGTGGCGACTGTGACGTGCCCTATCCCTGCGGGGCGGTCGGCTGGCTCTCCTACGACGTGGCTCGCGAACTCGAGACCCTGCCCGAGTCGGCCGTCGACGATCGCGGTTTGCCCCGCCTCGAGGTTGGCGTCTACGACCGACTGGCTGCCTGGGAGGAGCCGATCGACGACGAGGCGGTGACGCTGCGAATTACCGCGTGTCCACGACTCGCCATCGGTGATGGCGACGAGCTTGAAGACGCCGCCATCGAGGCGGCATACGACCGCGGCCGCGAACGCGCCCTCGAGCTGGCGACTGCGGCCGTCGAGGGTGATCCTGCTGCCAGCGAGCCGCCCGTTTCGAGCGTGGAAGCGACGTTCGAGAGCGACTGCGGACGCGAGGCGTTCGCCGACCGCGTCCGACGGGTCAAAGCGTCCGTTCGCGACGGCGACACCTTCCAGGCCAACGTCTCCCAGCGGCTGGTCGCCCCGGCCGCCGTCCACCCCGTCGACGCCTACGACGCGCTCAGGCGGGTCAACCCCGCGCCCTATTCGTGTCTGCTCGAGTTCCGTGCGGTCGATCTGGTGAGTGCGAGCCCCGAACTGCTACTCGAGCGCGACGGGGAGTTCGTCCGGACGGAACCCATCGCGGGGACGCGCCCGCGAGGACAGACCCCCGAGGAGGACGCCGCGCTCGAGGCTGATCTGCTCGCAGACGAGAAAGAACGCGCCGAACACGCGATGCTGGTCGATCTCGAGCGAAACGACCTCGGGAAGGTCTGTGCGTACGGTTCCGTCGAGGTCTCTGAGTATCGCCGGATCGATCGCTATTCCGAGGTGATGCATCTGGTTTCGGACGTCACCGGTCGCCTCCGCCCCGACGAGACGCTCGCGGATGCCATCGCGGCCGTCTTTCCCGGCGGGACGATCACCGGTGCACCGAAACCGAAGACGATGGCGATCATCGACGAACTCGAGGCCACCCGCCGTGGCCCCTACACGGGCAGCGTCGGCATCTTCGGCTTCGACGGCCGGGCAACGCTGAACATCGTGATTCGAACGCTCGTCCGTCACGACGAGGAGTACCACCTGCGCGTCGGGGCGGGAATCGTCCACGACTCCGACCCCTACCGCGAGTACGACGAGACGCTCGATAAGGCCCGCGCGCTCATCACCGCGGTCGACGAGGCGCTCGGCGAACAAGCAGAGATGGCCCTCGAGACCGACGGCGGCGAATCGGTAGCGAGTGCCGAGATCGAACGCGAAGCGACCGCGCTCGAGGACGAGTTAGACGGCGGTGAGTCCGATGCGTGAGGAGATTCGAATACTCGTCGTCGACAACTACGATTCGTTCGCGTACAACCTCGTCCAGTACGTGGGTGTGGTCGCCGACGACGTCGTGGTCCGGCGAAACGACGCGATCGACCTCGAGGACGTCCACGACATAGCTCCGACGGGGATCGTCGTCTCGCCCGGTCCCGGAACCCCACAGGACGCGGGCATCTCGATCCCACTGTTCGCCGAAACCGAGTACCCGGTCTTGGGGGTCTGTCTCGGCCATCAGGCGCTGTGTGCAGCCCACGGCGCGCCGGTCATCCACGCGCCGGAGGTCGTCCACGGCAAACCCTCGAGCGTCAGTCACGACGGCGAGGGGATCTTCGCGGGGCTGCCGGAAACCGTCTATGTCGGGCGCTACCACTCGCTGGCCGTCGAGCGTGGAGACCTCCCCGACGCCCTCGCAGAGACCGCGCGGACGACCGACGAACGCGGCGTGTTGATGGCCGTCCGCCACCGCACGCGGCCACACGTCGGCGTGCAGTTTCACCCCGAGAGCATCCTGACGCGGGAGGCCGAGCCCGCCACTACGACCGGGACGAACAGTGGGGGCGACGACATCTCGCTCGGGGTTGGCAAACGACTGATCGAGAACTTCTGTGAGCTCGCGGCTGCGGACGAAGCGACGGAGGGGAAGCGATAGCCATGACCGACGAACCCCTGTATCACGTCGACGGCGACCTCGTGCCCGCGAGCGAGGCGACCGTCAGCGTCGACGACCGCGGCTTTCGGTACGGCGACGCTGCCTTCGAGACCATGCGGGCCTACGGCGGGACGATTTTCGAGTGGGACCGCCACGTCGAGCGCCTCGAGCGGACCTGCCAGTCGCTCTCGCTCGCACACGGCCTCGCCGACACGGACCTCCGCGACCGGATCGACGAGACGCTCGCGGCGAACGATCTCGCCGACGCCTACGTCCGGCTCTCGATCACGCGTGGCGTCCAGCCGGGGAAACTGACGCCCCAGCCCGAGGTCGACCCCACGGTCGTGATCTACGTCACGCCGCTCCCGCGGGGCGGCCTCGAAAGCGAACCCGTCTGGGACGGCCCCGCCACCGTCAAATCGATCGAAACCCGCCGAATGCCCGAGCAAGCCGTCCCAGCCAGCGCGAAGACGCACAACTATCTGAACGGCATCCTCGCACGAGCCGAACTCCGCGGCACCGACGCCGACGAAGCCCTCCTCTCGGACCTCGAGGGAAACGTCGCGGAGGGGGCGACGAGCAACCTCTTTTTCGTCCGTGACGGCGTCCTCTGTACGCCGACGACTGACGGCCCCGTCCTGCCAGGGATCACACGCGAACTCGTCCTCGAGTTGGCCGAGGACGCCGGCGTTCCGACGCGAGAGGAACAGTATGGCCTCGAGGAGGTTTGCGAGGCTGAGGAAGCGTTTCTCACTAACCGAACGTGGGAACTCAGACCCGTAGATCGCGTCGACGACGCCGTAATCGGCGGCGGCCCGGTGACCGAGCGACTCTCACAGTTGTACGACGAACGCGTCGAGAAAGCGTGTTACGAGGAGTGAACCTTCCGGTCGAGATTAGCTCGGACGGACCATTGGACGTCGGTACCGGCAACCCGGTCATCGTCCGTCGTGAAGGGGTTCGGTACAGCACGCCGAATCAGTCGTCGGCAGCCGATACCTCGATCCGGTGTGACGTACTGGGAGTGGATACCAGTTCGCGTTCGACCCCCTCGAGTCCGAGGGCGAAGTCGGCGCCGAAGGCACTCGCCGGCGTCTGAAATCCCGCTGGAACGTGATGTGCAGCGTCGAGCACGCGCTCGGCCGCGGCCAGCACCGCGTCGACCGTCAACGCATACGGGTTCGGCGTTCGAAGCCGTGCCCGGGCGCTCCGACCGGTCTCGCTGTCGCGGGCCTCACCCCAGACGACGGCCGTCTCGGTCGCCAGTTGGTGCTCGTCCGGGCCGTCGACGAGGGCATCGATCCCCTGCTCGAGGAGTCGCCTGACCGGGGTACGATCGACGAGCCAGGCACTCACGTCGGCCAGCGGAAGAAGTGGTTTCGCGACGGGCGGAACCGCGACGTAGACTTCGATCGTCTCGATCCCGGTGGTGTGGGCGGCGGTGACGACGTCAGCCCACGGAGCCGTAACGGCGGGTTCGGCCCCGTCACCGAAGTCGATCTGCCGGGTTCGGAACGTCGTAGGTACCTCGACGAGTCGGCCGTTCCGTCGCACCACGCCGGTGCCGAGCAACTCGAGCAAGGTGTGGGCCGTCCCGCGAGAGAACGTCGGCGAGCCCGTGATTCCGAGTGCGAGTTCGTCGGCCTCGGGGAGCTGGCCGTGAAGAAACGCAGCCAGACAGTCGGAGGGGACGACCTCGAAGCCGACCCCCGGCAGCGCCGTGATTCCCGCCTCGCGGGCGACGTCGTCGCGTCGGCGGAATCGTTCGAAGACCGGGAACTCACCGGTGATATCCAGATAGTCCGTTTCGGCCTCGAGGCAGGCCTCGAACAGCGGCTCGGCCGTCTCGATGAACGGGCCCGCACAGTTTAAGAGCGCGTCGACGTCCTCGAGATGGCTGGCGAGAGCGGGCGACTCGAGGTCGAACGACCGACCCTCGAGTCCGAGTTCGGCGGCCTGTTGGGAGACCTGCCGACCGTCCCGTCCCGCCACGATCGGCGTCCCTCCCCGTGAGACGGCTTCGCGGGCGACGAGCCGGCCGGTGTAGCCGTACGAGCCGTAGATGAGAAGGGAGTTCATACTACCAGTTCGTCGCTGGGGATGTTAAAGCTCCGTCAGACGCACAACGGGCCGAACAGGCAGTACGCTGACCGAATAGACCGGATCGTCTCAGACGATGGCCGGCGAAACCAGATCTCGCTCCTGGTCGTACTCGAGTAAGCCAGCGTCGACCAGTCGGGGCAGGTGATCGTGGTACAGGGAGATGTAGACGTTCGCGACGCGCTCGGCAGAGAGGTCGGTCATCGAGCGGCCGGACTCCCTGACGGCGACTGCTTCGGCGGCGTCGGGCAGCGTCACCTGCTCGTCGTAGGTCCGCATAACCTCGAGCAGGAGTCGCCGACGCGTGTGTGCGAGGAGTTCGAAGGCCTCGTCGAGCGACTCGGAACCCTCTTGGCGGCCCTCGAGCCAGTCGAGGACCGCACAGACGAATTCGGCACAGTCGAACTCGGAATGTGACGTCGTAGTCATATCTCCTCTGGAGTTCCTCGAGCGGCGGACGGCTGTCGAAGCGAGGTGTAGAACCGGTGTCCGTGCTAAGACACGACCGTCAGCGTCCGCGTTCGAGTGTTCGTACCGGGTTCTCGGTTGCCCGCTAAATATTTGTGTCGAAACCGAATCGGACGTTCAGCTTACAGAAACGTTGCGTCGAGGTGAGAGTCAGTTCGACCGGCCAGTCGGTCCCGTCGGTACCGTGGGCGGTCAGGATGCTCACTCGACCGTGAACGTCGGCTCGGCGATCGACTCGGACTTACATGAGGGACACCGAGACGGGAGGTTCGCCGGATCGTCGAACTCCGAAAACCCGCAGTCGCGACACGTGGGCGGTGCAACGAGCAGTTGCTCGCCCGTTCCCTCGAGCGATCGAGCGACGTGTTCGACGTGGTCGACGACTGCGTGTGGGGTGACGTCGAGTCTGGCGGCGAGTTCGCTCGCCGTTGCAGGCTCTTCGCGTAACGCGGCCGCCAGTCGCTGTCTGGTCGTTTCGTCGGCTTCTCGCATATCTCCGAAGACGATGGGCAGCACCTAAGACGCTGTTGGACGAGCCCGCAATACGACTCGGCCGAGACGTTCGCAAACCTGTGAAAGGGCAAGTGACTTACAGCACGACGGCGAATTCGCGGCCATGAAAGCCGTCGTTCTCGCTGGCGGATATGCGACCCGTCTGTGGCCGATCACGAAGCATCGACCCAAGATGTTCCTACCGATCGGCGACTCGACAGTCGTCGACCGGATCTTCGCCGAACTCGAGGCCGACGACCGGATCGACGAGGTCTACGTCAGCACGAACGAACGATTCGCCGCCGACTTCGAGGAGCACCTCGCCGACACCGAGTTCGAGAAACCCCGCCTCTCGATCGAGGAGACTACCGACGAAGACGAGAAGTTCGGCGTCGTCGGCGCACTCGCACAACTCGTCGACCGCGAGGATATCGACGACGACCTGCTCGTGATCGCCGGTGACAACCTGATCAGCTTCGACGTGTCGGAGTTCGTCGACTACTTCGAAGAGCGCGAGTCGCCGACGCTCGCGGCCTACGACGTCGGCTCGCGCGAGCGCGCCAAATCGTATGGGCTCGTCGAACTCGAGGGCGACCGTGTCGTGTCTTTCCAGGAGAAACCCGACGATCCGAACTCGACGCTCGTCTCGATCGCCTGCTATGCGTTTCCACGGGAGTCGCTGTCGCTTCTGTCGACCTATCTCGAGCAGGGCAACAACCCAGACGAGCCGGGCTGGTTCGTCCAGTGGCTTCAGGATCGCGAGCCGACGTACGCCTACACCTTCGAAGACGCCTGGTTCGATATCGGCACGCCCGAGAGCTACCTCGACGCCGTTGCCTGGCACCTAAACGGTGATTCGCTAGTCGCCGAGTCCGCGACCCTCGAGGACACGACAGTCGGCGAGAACGTCCACGTCATGGCCGATGTCACTCTCGAGGAGAGCCATCTCGATCACGCGGTCGTCTTCCCCAACGCGACGGTCCGAAACGGTGACATCCGTCGGTCGATCATCGACGAGGGGACCCACCTCGAGGACCTCGATCTGGCCGGGGCACTCATCGGCGCACACACGACAATCACGAACGGCAAACCGTAGCGTTCGCCGGCCGAAACGGCCACCGAGTGCCGACGGCGACTGGACGAGATGCCGTGGCGCGGTAAACCTTTAATCGGCGTGAGCCCTAACCTCCAGACATGCTCGACGCCCTCTTCGGGAATCTACCGCTCATGCTGTTGTCCGTGGGACTCCTCTTGATGGCGCTCGAGGCCATCTCACCGGGTGCCCACTTCATCGTCATCGGCGTCGCACTGGTCGGTGCGGGGCTCGTCGGCGTGCTCTTCCCACCGGTCGCGAGCCCGTTTATTCTGGCGGGACTAACGCTCGTCATCGGGCTCATCGCGACGTACATCTACCACGAGTTCGATTTCTACGGCGGCAAAGGGACCGCCCAGACGAAAGACTCGAGTTCGCTCGCCGGCGCGACCGGCTACGCGACCGAGGCGATCACGAACCGGACCGGGCAGGTCAAACTCGACGAGGGCGGTTTCGCACCCCACTACAGCGCGAGGACAACGAGCGGCACGATCGAGGAGGGTGAAGAGATTATCGTCCTCGACCCTGGCGGTGGCAACGTGTTGACGGTCGAATCGATGGATGCGATCGGCGAAGACGAGATCGATCGTGCACTCGCAAGGGAGGCGGCGCGCCACGCAGACGACGTCGACGCGACCGAAGAGTCGACAGAACGCGAACGCGAAACCGAAAAATCGAGCTAACTCGATCCGTGGACAGCCCGCTCGAACCGGTTTAGTTCGCCGCCACATGTAAGCAATACAAGAGAACGCTTTTCCCTTCACCGCCGTAACACCGATATATGGTGGTAGAACTCTTTCCGATGCAGACCGGCGAGGCGTTGTTGTTCGTCGGTGCCCTCGTCCTCGTAGTGGTCATCGCCGCGTTACTGAGCGCGATCGAAATCGTCGACGCGTACGAGAAACGTGCGCTGACGGTCTTCGGTGAGTACCGAAAGCTGCTCGAGCCGGGGATCAACTTCGTCCCCCCGTTCGTCTCGAACACCTATCGGTTCGACATGCGAACACAGACGTTAGACGTCCCCCGGCAGGAAGCGATCACGCGCGACAACTCGCCCGTGACCGCCGACGCCGTCGTCTACATCAAAGTGATGGACGCGAAGAAGGCGTTCCTCGAGGTCGACGACTACAAGAAGGCCGTCTCGAACCTCGCTCAGACGACGCTGCGTGCCGTTCTGGGTGACATGGAACTGGACGATACGCTCAACAAACGCCAGGAGATCAACGCCAAGATCCGTCAGGAACTCGACGAGCCCACCGACGAGTGGGGGATTCGAGTCGAGAGCGTCGAGGTCCGTGAGGTCAACCCCTCGAAAGACGTCCAGCGCGCGATGGAACAGCAGACCTCCGCCGAGCGGAAACGCCGTGCCATGATTCTCGAGGCACAGGGTGAACGCCGCAGTGCCGTCGAGAAGGCAGAAGGTGACAAACAGAGTGAGATCATCCGCGCACAGGGTGAAAAGCAGAGTCAGATCCTCGAAGCACAGGGTGACTCGATCTCGACGGTCCTCCGTGCCCGATCGGCCGAATCGATGGGCGAACGCGCGGTGATCGACAAGGGAATGGATGCGCTGACCGAGATCGGCCAGAGCGAGTCGACGACGTTCGTCCTCCCGCAGGAACTCACCTCGATGGTGGGTCGCTACGGCAAGCATCTCTCGGGTAGCGACGTCAGCGAGGACCAAGACCAGCTCGAGAGCCTCGAGTTCGACGACGAAACCCGCGAGCTGATCGGTTTAGACGACATCGCCGAGATCATCGGCGAGATCGACCAGGAAGCCGAGATGGACGTCGAAGCGATGGAAGAAGAGGCCCAGCGGATCAAAGAGGGCGAAGATCCGGCGAAGATCTCGGACCCGGACGAAGTCATCGAAGAGATGGACCAGGAGTTCCAGCAGACTGACGGCGGCGTCGAGGAGACGGTAGGCGACGAGCCGACGACGAACAACTAAGCCGTCGAGTCAGCGACGACCATCGACTCGAGTTGCGCTCTTTCTTCCCATCTTGACCCTCAGGATTCGCAGAACGAAGCGGAGCGAAACCGGTTTTAGGGCTCGCCGCTTTACGGATCGTAGACAGCAATGACAGCTCCCGATGGGGTCGACGACAACAAACGAGCGACGTTGCGCCGATTCGCCGCCCTGGGTGGCGCGACCTCGCTCGCCGGTCTTGCCGGCCCCGCGTCGGCTGACACGGGTGAAAGCGACGCACGCGATGCGATCGCCGGCTACCTTTCGACGACTCCCGGAGCACACTTCTCGAAGATCCGTGACGACCTCCAGCTTGGAACCGGCGAGACCCAACACCACCTGGGTCGTCTAGAGGAAGTCGATGCGATCGAACGCTACCGCGACGGCGACTACAAGCGGTTCGTGCTCGCGAATCGGTTCGACGCGTTCGAGAAACAGGCACTCGGCTACCTCCGACGCGATACGCCACGCGGCATGCTGATCGAACTCCTCTCGAGCCCGGAGGCCAGCGGGGGTGACCTCGCGAGCGCGCTCGAGGTCTCGGCACCGACCGTCAGCAAGTACGCTGGCGAACTCGAGGAGGCCGGCTTACTCTCCCGCGAAGACGGCTATGCGGTCGAACGGCCCGAAACCGTGCTGTTACTCGTGGTTAGATACGCAGACTCCTTCGACGACCGGGCACTGGCTTTCGCGACGAACGCCGACGGACTGGTCGAATACCACGGCTAACGATCGCTTTCTCGCCGGAACGATCGGACCCGAATACTGCTAGTCGATGATTACTGTGAGCCGTCGCTCGACTCCGTCGGTAGCTAGCACCGGCGGGCGCGGGCGACATCGGCACTAGTCGGGACGTACAACGCTATCGAAGGGACCGGAACGTACGATGCTACTGAGTAGATCGAACCGTGCGACGCTACCGAACGGGGCGGTGTGAACTGCTTATTCCAAGACGCACTCGAGGTCCCACAGCGAGTCGAGTTCGTACGTCGGCTCGGGGACCGCACAGTCACGGTTGTGCGGGCGACGGACGAACGCGGTCTCGAGGCCGGCCGCACGGCCGGCGACGACGTCTTTCGGCGAGTCACCGACGTAGAGCCCGCCGTCGGCGTCGAGGGCGTCGAGCGTCCGCTCGAGGTAGTACGGGTCGGGTTTTCGCCGTCGGTAGCCCTCGAACGTCGGGTCGCGACCCCGGACAGCATCGAAGTCGAAGCCGTAGTAGTCGGCGACGAAGGCAGCGGTGGCGTGGCGATTGTTGCTCACGAGGGCAGTCGTAGTCCGCTCGGCGAGGTCGTCGATCACGTCGCTGTCCTCGTATCGACCACGTTCGCCCGAGCGAATCCGGTCGTGGGTTCCCGCCGAGGCGTGTCGTTCCTTGGCCGCCCAGAACGTCGCGGGGTCCACCCCGAGTTCCGCACAGCGGTCGGCGACGGCCTCGAGGTCGCTGCTCCCGAGGTCGCTCCGCTGTGCCCGCGAGGGCTCGACGCCGAGTTCCGCGAGCGCTGCGTCGGTGGCGTCCGCGTACACCTGCGGATCGGTACGCCGCCCCTCGAGGATGACGCCGTCCATGTCGAACAGTATCGGTGACTGCACGGCTGACGGATCTGACGCGGTGAAACAAGTGCGTTCGGGATTACGGCCACTGTCGGTCGGCGTCGCTCGTGAATGGATCGATACAACGAACGGTAGAGGAAGGCGGCGATCTGGCCGGATCGACTGGAGGCGGAGATCAGGCCGGATCGGCTCGAGGGGGTCGGCGGGCCTAGACGACGACCTTCCAGGTCGTACTCGAGGAGTAGCCCCACTTTTCGATCTCGACGTCGTGGGCACTCTCCTGCAAGGCGGTGATGTTCGACCCGACCTCCTTGGCCGTCATCCCCAGTTCCTGGCCGATGAGCCGGGATTTGAAGTACGTCTTCGTTCCGGCGTTCTCCTTTAAGTACTGGAGAATCTTCCGCTGTTTGGTCGTGAGGTCGGGGGCCATTGCAGTGCTCATATTCGGTGGAACGACGGGAACGCTCTTAGGGGGTTTGGTACGGCAGGTTAACGGGCCGCAGTCTTGCGATTTCCCCATTCAGTAATGAGCAAGTAACCGGTGGGAAAGGGTTCGTTGGTACGACCGGTTAATTCATTCCAAACGGTGACCGTCACTTATTCATGACTGTTTTTCGCCGCCGATCCGAACGGTCCACATTGGCGACCTATCAGCAAGGGTCAGTCGTAGTAAGGAACCTGAAACGGGCCGAACGCACACGCGACCGCCTGTGACAATGCACTCGTTCTGTCGGTCAGTCCATCTGTGAGGACACCTGCGGCACCCTCGGTCTTGGCGACACCGCTCGTTCCGAGGAGGTCGTCCATCACTGGCCCGAGTTCCTCGCCTGCATCGAGCCGGCTCGCGACGCGGTCGGGTAATCGTATCGACGGGCCACTCCCCCGCTCGAGCCGTCGACCGTCGGTGACCGCTGCCCACATAACGAGCGAAAGGCCCGGTACACCCTCGAGATCGGCGACGCCTCCCTCGAGGCCGATACCGTAGTTTGCATCGGTCGCCTCGAGCGCCCGGTGGGAACGGGTTTCGGCTCCCCTGACGGTCTCGGGGATCGACCAGGGCTGTTCGGGGACGCCGGAGTCGACCGCGACGGCGACTACCGATGGCTCGTATCGAGAAAGTGTTCGCTCGACCGCCTCGACTTTGACCGGGTTCGTACTCCCGACCGCGACGTGCATACCGGCCGTTCGAGTCGACACCTTTTGATCGTCGCGTTTCTGGAGCGAGATACTCTTCTTCAATGTTCTGATTTTTCATACCAGTTCCAACGAATTACCGGTTTAGGGGACCTATCCGATGCCGATTTCGGAACCTTTAAATGTCGAGTGTCGGAACGGAGTAGGTAACGACTCCGTCCGGACTTTTCCAACCGCTGTCCGGGCAGTACTCGCCATCGCATGACCAACGGATCACCGCACACGAGAGTACGGCGTAGCGAACACGAAACGACTGAAGAAACGACGAACGAACACAACGACCTGGCCTGCCCCGAGTGTACCGGCAACCTCGTCGTCGACGACGAGCACGGCGAGACGGTCTGTGAAGACTGTGGACTGGTCGTCGAAGAGGACTCCGTCGACCGTGGCCCCGAGTGGCGGGCGTTCGACGCTGCCGAGAAAAACGAGAAGTCCCGCGTCGGGGCTCCGACGACGAACACGATGCACGACAAAGGGCTCTCGACGAACATCGACTGGCGCAACAAAGACGCCTACGGTAACGCCCTGGGTTCGCGCCAGCGCGAGAAGATGCAGCGGCTTCGTAAGTGGAACGAGCGCTTCCGCACGCGTGACTCGAAAGAGCGCAACCTCAAGCAAGCGCTCGGTGAGATCGATCGGATGGCGAGCGCACTGGGCCTTCCAACGAACGTCCGCGAGACCGCAAGCGTTATTTACCGCCGCGCGCTCGACGAAGACCTCCTCCCCGGACGGTCGATCGAAGGTGTCTCGACTTCCTGTGTCTACGCCGCTGCTCGTCAGGCAGGCGTCCCCCGGAGTCTCGACGAGATCGCCGACGTCTCCCGCGTCGAGAAAAACGAGATCGCCCGCACTTACCGCTACGTGGTTCGCGAACTCGGCCTCGAGGTCCAGCCGGCAGACCCCGAAAGCTACGTCCCCCGCTTTGCCTCGGGACTCGAGCTGTCGGACGAGGCAGAACATCGCGCACGAAGCCTGCTCCAGAACGCCAAGGAGAAGGGCGTCCACTCGGGCAAATCGCCGGTCGGACTCGCGGCCGCCGCCGTCTACGCCGCCGCGCTCTTGACCAACGAGAAGACGACCCAGGCAGCCGTCAGCGACGTCGCGGACATCTCCGAAGTCACCATCCGCAACCGCTATCACGAACTCCTCGAGGCCGAGGAAACCCTCGGTCTGGCCTGAGCGTCGTTCGATTCCCGAAACGACACCGTTTTTCACCCGGTCACCGTCACTCCGAGTACCGATGGGCATGGATTTCGACGCGTTTACGCTGCTGGCTTCGACCGCCGACCTCGCCGACGAACCCGCCGCCCGCGAGCACGCCGACGGCCTCGAGTTTCGGATGGATCTGGCCGACGAGCCCCTCGAGGCGCTCGCGGGCTACGACGGCGAGTTGCCGATTCTCGCGACGAACCGCCCCACCTGGGAAGGCGGCGAGTTCGAGGGCGACGACGCGAACCGATTCGACGAGCTCGCTGCAGCGACCGAGGTCGAAGCCGTCCGTGCGATCGACGTCGAACTCGAGTCACTACGGGCCGGTGACGCCGACGTCGTTCTCGAGACGGCACGCGATCACGATGTCGCCGTCGTCGCGTCGGCCCACGACTTCGAGGGCACGCCCGACGAGATCGAGATGCTCGAGACGCTGTCTGACGCCTGTTCGTACGCCGACGTCGGCAAACTCGCCGTCACGGCCCACTCGCGCGAGGAGACGCTGGGTCTACTCGCGGTCACACACCGATTGACTGCGGATGGAAAGACCGTCGCGACGATGGCGATGGGCGAGGCGGGTAGCCACACGCGCGCCGTTGCGCCCGTCTACGGCTCGAAGATCGGCTACGCGCCCGTCGATCCCGCCGACGCGACCGCTCCGGGGCAGTACGACCTCGAGACGCTTTCGCGGCTGGTAGCACAGCTCGAGTGAGGGTCGACGATCGGAGCCGGTCGTCGATAGGATACATTTCCTGACCGTAACCGAACCATACCAATAGTTCACGGTCGCGTCGATCGGCACATGCTCGCCAGCGTGTCCGCCGCCTTCGAGTCGGTGCGTCGGCCCGAGTTTACGGGCAACAATCGGTGCGTACCTTGTACCGCTTTCCACGTCTCCCTCGCGGTCGCGCTGTCGATCCTGCTTGCGATCGTCACGACCCCGTTCGTCGCCACCGTCGCATTCGTCGGCTTTGTGACTGTGATCTACTTCCGAGGATACCTGTTTCCGGGGACACCGAGGCTGGCAAAGCGGCTCGTCCTCCGACGGCCGCGTCGGTCGTCCGGAGCGACCACCGACAACAGCGATGCCGTCACGGCCGTCGACGGCGACCGACTCGAGTCGCTCGTACGATCGCTCGACGTCGTCGACGATCGAGGACCGGCCGGCTATCGACTCGAGCCCGAGTTCCGAGACGCCTGGCACGATCGGATCGATGAGATTCGGGCGGCAAACAGTCGGCTCGAGGTCCTTTCGACCCAGCTCGGGCTGGACCCCGACCGAGTGGTACTCGAGGTCACCTCGAGCGGGTTCGCGGCGAACTACGGCCGAAATCGAATCGGGTGCTGGCCGTCAGAGGCGGCGTTGCTCGCCGACCTGGCGGCGACACCGGAGCTAGAAGCACGGGCACCGCGCTGGCGGACGCTCGGGGCCGAAGAGCGCTCGGCCCTCCTCGCCGAACTCCGGGGGTTGCTCGAGCGCTGTCCCAACTGTAACGGCACGCTCGAGCGGGTTGGCCCAGCAGCCGACTCGTGTGGATCGACTGCGACTCGAGGTGCGAACGGGTGTCGAGTCTGTGGATCTCGACTCGTCGAGCGACACGAAGGGATTCGACGCGCCCCTCGCCCGTGACCGTCGGCCGAGACGGGTCGGTGGATCGTCCATCCGAACCGGAATGTTAACCAGTCGCCTCGCCTAGGGTGGAAATATGAGCTGGCTTCGCGCGCTCGCTGCTGGCGGACTTTCGGTTCTCTTCCCTGGGGCAGGCCATGCGATTATCCGTGACTGGCTTCGTGCCCTGGTGTTCGCCGGGTTGTATCTCTCTGCAATCGTGCTCTTTCTCCCCTCGTTCGATCAACTCGCCGCCGCTGGGTCGATGGCCGAACGGGCCGAGTTACTCGGGACCGAGATCAATACGGTCGGGCAGTTCGCCCTCTCGTTCGTCGTCCTCTTTGCGGCGATCGACGCAACCTTCCGTGCGCTTGGCTTTCCACCCGGATCGAACGGCACGAGCGGTGCCGACGGACCGACGTGTCCTCAGTGCGGCAAGGAACTCGACGAAGACCTGGCGTTCTGTCACTGGTGTACGACCCGGCTCGAGCCCCCTGAGGGGGATGACGTCGACGAAGAGCCGGCACACACCTGATCGGCGACCGGCAGGCGGTAGACGCCGTTGGAAAACGACTGCGCCGAAAACAGCGACCCTACCCGCGACGACTACTTCTCGATGATGCTCTCTTCGACGGCTTCGCCGAAGTGTCGAGCCGTGTCCTCGTAGTACAGCAGGAGGTCGTCGCCAGCCTCGAGGTCGGTTATCGCTTTCCGACCCTCACCGGTGGCGACCTTGATCGTCTCGGCGTTCTGGAGCAACGTCTCGACGCGGTCGCCGTCGTCGGTCTCGAGGGCAACGCGGAACATCGGGCGTTTTTCGATCTTGACGCGACCGACGATCGCTTCGCGGGTGGTGCCGTTCGTGTCGACGACCTGGACCTCGTCGCCGCTCTGGAGTTCCGAGAGGTACTTCGTGCCGCCGTCGGGGGTCCGAACGTAGGCGTGGACGGCACCCGCGTTGACCCGGAACGGGCGGGAGGCAACGTACGGTGATTCGGCGGTCTCTGCGTGGACGAAGACCAGACCTCGTGCCATAGAGCCGACGAGCATTCCCTCGTCGTGGTCTAGCAGATTGCCCGTATCGATACAGACACGGTCTGCGCTGCCGATACGTTCGACCTCGAGCACCTCGGCGTACTCGAGCTCGAGGCGCTCGCGTTCGGCCTCGTCGCGGACCTCGACGGTCTCGCGGATCACGTCGGGGTCGTCGGAGTCGACCAGGACGGCGTCGGCGCCGATCTCGAGGGTTTCGAACGCTGTCTTCGCCTCTTCGGCGCTCGTGACGCCCGCGACGAGTTCGGTCTCCTCGCCGATGCGAGCGATGAGGTTCTCGAGGGGGATAATCGTCCAGTCTTCTCCGATGACGATCGTGTAGTCTGCCTCGTCAGCCGCCGTCTCAGCGAACGCCTCGTACTCCTTTCCGAGAATGCGAACGTACGCCCCCCGCTCTAAGTCGCCGTCGCGACGCAGCGTCGAGAGGTCAGCAGAGCCCGAAAAGTCCTCCGGAATGTCGACTGTGCCGTCACCCTCGCCGTCTTTGCCGACGATGATGGCGTCGGGTCGCTCGTCGGGGTCGTCGCTCGCTTCGACGTCGTCGACGAGCGTGACGTCCCCGTCAGTTCGGTACGCGGCGACGTTGATGTCCCCGAGTTCGCGCACGCGAGCGACGTCGGCTTCGTCGACCAGTACCCAGTCAGCACCCGCCTCGAGCGCGGCGGTGATCCGCGCCCGGCGGTCGTCCCAGTCGCCGACGGCATCGTCGGCTTTGATCCAGACAGATCGGGTCATACCACACCGGTCGAAGGGGATTGGCTTGAACGTGGCGGATTGGGCAGACGGACGGGGCGTCGAAGGCAACGGTGACGAGCCAGCGAAACGTTCAGAACGCCAGCCACCCAACTGACTGGTAGATGGCTGCCTACGATGCGGTCTGTTTCGACCTCGATCGAACCCTCTGTGAGCCGACGCAGGACCCCGAGGCGTTGCTTCGAGAGACGTTCGACCGCGCCGATTGCGATCCGTTCTGTACCCGTGCCGATCTGCGTGCGGCCGTCGACTCGCTTCCGACCGCCGAAACCGACCGCGAGTTCTACGAGTATCTCTTTCGAGAGGTCGCCACTCGTGCTGGAGCCGATCCGACGCGGGCACCGACACTCGCCGACGCCTACCTCGAGAGCTACGATCCGACGGCGGTCCGCTTTCGCCCCGGTGCCGAAACCGCCCTCGAGTACGCTCGTGAACGCACCAGCGTCGGTCTGATCACCAACGGCGGTCGGCCGACCCAGACCCAGAAGCTCCAGTCGCTTGGGATCACGGACGCCTTCGACGTACGGGTATTCACGGAACCGAGTGCGGGAATCTACCCGAAACCGGACGCCGCTCCCTTCGAGTACGCCCTGGGTGAACTCGATGCGACCCCCGACGCGGCGATCCACGTCGGCGACTCGCTACATGCGGACATCGCAGGGGCGAACGCGATGGGGCTCGACTCCGCGTGGATTCAGACCGGCAACGTCACTCCCGTCGAACACGAGCCGACGTACGAACTGTCGACGCTCGAGGCGCTCGAGTCGATCGTCTGACGGTCAGTCCGCCTTCAGGCGACGTACACCGCGTAGATGTAGAGGCCGATCCCGGCGAAGACGGCCAGCGACGACAGCTGTGAAAGCGCCGCCGATCCTGTCGCAAGGAACCCGAACTGGACGAGTCCACCCACGACGAGACAGACCGCCGCGCCGAGTTCCACCGACACGTCGCCACCGGACTGCTGGTACAACATTGCACCCAGGCCGACGGCGATCATGCCGAAGACGACTTCTGCCGCGAAAATCGCCAGTGGACTCTCCGTGAGCATACCGAGGGCAAACAGCCCGAAGTAAACCACGATTCCGACGAATAGCAGTCGATGCACCCGCTGTGGAACCTCGTGTCCGTTCATACCTCTCTCGAGCGTCCGGCCCCCCTTAGCTTTCTATGGTCTTCGCCCACTCGAGACCGACCCCCTCGTGGATCACGAACTCGAGGGCGTTGATCCAGTAGTGGGCGACGACGACCACGAGGAGGCTCCCGGTGACGATGAAGATCGCCGCCAGGACGAACCCGAGCACGCCGGTGACGACGATTCCGACGGTGCCCTGCATCCCGTGACCGAGCGCGAACGCGATCGAGGAGGCGACGGCCAGCAGCCACGGGGAGATGTCGAAGCCGGCGGAGAGCACGCCGATCAGGGCCGCCCGGAACAGCAGCTCCTCGAAGACCGCAATGATCGGCAAGACGCCGCCGAGCAACAGTCCCCATCCCTGGGCCGACTCCGGAGCGAGAAGCTCTCGTAATCCCTCGTCGTGATCGAAGCCAAGCCGCGTCGCCAACGCCGCAGCGAGTTCGTTCGCGACGTAGAGGGCGATTCCTGCGGCCGTCCCAACGAGCAGCCCCGTCTCGAGGTAGGCCCACGAGAACTCGACCCCGAGCGCCGACGCCGGGATGCCAGTGTAGAGAACGGCACCGAGCAAGACGAGCGCGAACAGGCCCTGTGAGATGGCGACGTTCGCAAGGAGCATCCCGGTCGACAGCGACGCCGGATCGAGGTCGTCGGGATGACGGCCACTCGAGGCGACAGATTCGTCGCCCGATCTGGGTTCGACCCGCGTCGTCCGTTCCGTGGTCGGGTCGTGCGACACCGAGGCGCTTGCTGGCGTTTCGCCCGACGTCGCTGTCTGGTCCGTCGGCTCGACGGCTGGGTCCCACGGCGACTGCTCGCGGTTCGCACTATCGTGCTCGGTACCGGCGTGATCGTCGATCGGAGATCGTTCGGTGGCCGATTCGAACGGAGTCTCGTCGAACGGTGAATCACCGGGAGGGTCGTCCTCGCCTATCGGTCGGTCGGGACGGCCGTCGCTATCGTCGGAAAACGACAACTGCGTCAGGTGTGAGAGAACGAGCAGTAACACGAGGACGACGCCCGTAATCGCGGCGAACGTCGCCCACTGCGGCATCTATTGTGGGCTCGGGCTCGAGCCGCTGGCGCCGACGGCACTGCCGTCGAACGCCGAGCCGGTGATCGACTTGAGCCGGTCGACCAGCGAGTCTTTCTTCGGTTCGCCCATCAGCGCGACGTCGAGCACCTCGCTAATGTTCGAACACGGGATGATCTCGACCATCTCCTCGTACTCCTCTTCGATCATCACGTCCTGTTCGTTCGCAGCAGGGATGATGACCTTGTCACAGCCCGCCTTCGCAGCGGCTTCGATCTTGTGGGTGACGCCGCCGACCGGGAGGACGTCGCC
Source organism: Natrarchaeobaculum sulfurireducens (assembly GCF_003430825.1). NCBI lineage: Archaea > Methanobacteriati > Methanobacteriota > Halobacteria > Halobacteriales > Natrialbaceae > Natrarchaeobaculum > Natrarchaeobaculum sulfurireducens. The sequence continues at coordinate 2,827,143 of NZ_CP024047.1, forward strand.
GCGCACCGATAGCGAGCCGGTCATCGCGACCGACTGATCGACCGGGATGTCCTCGAGCGCCGAGATGACGGCCGTCGCCACCGTGATCGAAGCGGAATCGCCGTCGACGCCCTGTTGACCGGCCTGGACGAACTGGATGTGGATGTCCTTCTCCGAGAGGTCGACGTCGGAGAACTTCTTGATGATCGCCGAGACGTTCTGGACCGATTCCTCGGCCATCTCCTGGAGTTTGCCGGTAGCGATCACCTGTCCGCCACCCTGGGCAGGCGCGATCTCGGCCATCACGGGGAGCATGATACCCGAGTCTTCGCCCATGACGGCGAGTCCGTTGACCCGACCTTCGATGCCGGCCTCGGTGACCTGCAGTTCGTAGTCCTTGCGGCGTTCGATGTAGTCATCAGCCAGTTGCTGTTCGATCGAGCGCGAGCGACGTTTCGCCTGCAGGACGTCCTCGCGTTCGGTGAACTCCTTGTCGTCGGCGCGAGCGATGTCGCCGGCAACGCGGACCAGCCCACCGAGGTTACGGAAGTGCAGTGTCAGGTGCTCTTTGCGGCCTGCACGCCGTTTGGCCTCGAGGATGAGTTCCTCGACGGCGTCGCGGGTGAAGTGTGGGAGGCGACCGTCGCGTTCGACCTCCTGGGCGACGAACCGGGCGTACTTCCGGCGCATTTCCGGGGTGTCCTCGATGGTGTCCTCCATGTACACCTCGTAGCCGTAGCCTTTGATTCGGCTGCGAAGTGCAGGGTGCATGTTCTCCATCGCGTCTAAGTTCCCCGCAGCGATCATGATGAAGTCACAGGGGACGGGTTCGGTCTGGACCATCGCGCCCGAAGAGCGCTCGGACTGGCCGGTGATCGAGAACTCGCCTTCCTGGATCGCCGTCATCAGCTTCTGCTGGGTGCGGACGTCGAGGGTGTTGATCTCGTCGACGAACAGCACGCCTTTGTTTGACTTGTGGATCGCGCCGGGTTCGACGCGGTCGTGAGACGGCGTCTCCATCCCACCGGACTGGAACGGGTCGTGACGGACGTCACCGAGTAAGGCACCGGCGTGGGCACCAGTTGCGTCCTCGAACGGCGCGGTGCGCTGGTCGCCGTTGTCGACGACCATATTCGGCACCATCGCGTCCGTTCCACGACTCGTATAGCGGAAGATGAGCCAGACGATACCCGCCGCGAGGATCCCCAGCAGGATGTTGGCGGTGAGGATCGCATACCCGATGATGATCGCGATGATGATCCACATCAGGATCGATCGCATCTGGTTTCGCTTTCTGGCTTCTTCCTTGTGTGCGTCGATAATCTGTTCGCCTTTGCCCGCGGGAACCGTCCGAACTTTCGGTTCGTTCCCGTCGTCGGGATTGTGATAGACGAGGACGTCCTGGAGGTCTTCCTGGGGCAACAGCTGACTCATCGCTTTTGCCAGCATCGATTTGCCCGTCCCCGGCGAGCCGATCATCATCACGTGTCGGCGCTGTTTCGCGGCCTTGATGATGATGTCTCGTGCCTCGTCTTGCCCGATCACCTGGTCGACGAGTCGATCCGGTACCTCGATGTCGGCGGTCGACTCGACTTTGAGGCCGCCGAGTAAGTCCTGTTCGGCGTTCTCTTCGTCGACTTCGACGCCGGGATCGACTTCGACTGCACTGCCGAGGTCCTCGACGGTCTCGATCTCGTCGTCCTCGGCGGGCTCGTCCGTCGGGTCGCCCCCGGTCGACGGTTCGTCCTCGTCGATCGGATCACTGCTGTCGTCGACGTGATCGCTGCGGTCGCCTTCTTCCTCGAAGGGTGACCGCTCTCCCTGACGATCCCCGGACTCCGATTGCTGACTCGACTGGTCAGCGTCTGGAGCCATCTCAGGAGCGTCTTCGGGAGGGTCGTCAACGTTCGTGTCGTTGCTCATAGAACTCTGTTCAGTACCTGAATCGAAGGGACTCCGACTGATATACTTTCTCCATGCGGAGGATGGTGTCAGTGGCAGATACTGCCCCGTAGAACCCTCAGAAATGGCGAATAGCGATTCGAGCCGCGATCGGCCGTATCTGGACGCCGACCGGCGGTGAGAACGCCTCGAGCGGATCTCGCCACGCTTAAGCATGGCGGTCGAACATCTCTCGACATGACCCGGGGGTTCTACATCGGTCGATTCCAGCCGTTTCACAACGGCCATCTGAGCGTCGTCGAGCAGATCGCCGACGACGTCGACGAACTCGTCCTCGGGATCGGGAGCGCCGACGACTCGCATACGGTCCGGAATCCGTTTACCGCGGGCGAACGGATCATGATGATCACCAAGTCGCTCGTCGACACCGATCTCGTGACCTACGCGGTCCCTATCGAGGACCTAGAACGTAACTCGGTGTGGGTGAGCCACGTCCAGAGCATGAGCCCGGACTTCGACGTCGCTTATTCGAACAATCCGCTCGTGATCCAGCTCTTTCGCGAAGCCGGCGTCGAGGTCCGCCAGTCCCCGATGTTCAACCGCGAGGTGCTTGCCGGAACCGAGATCCGCGATCGAATGGTCGACGACGGCGACTGGGAATCGCTCGTTCCGGAGGCAGTCGTCGAGGTCGTCGACGAGATCGACGGTATCGAACGCATCCAGATGATCAGCGACACCGATTCGGACGGGGACTGGACGGCCTGAGGCTCGAGATCCGGCTGACGACTGTCCGTCGACAGTCGATCGGACTGTCGATCTCTTGTATCGAGACGGGACGACTTTTTCCAAAGGATGCGTACGATCGGCTATGATCACCATCGCCTCCGACTTCGGCTCGCCGTATCCCGCAGCGATGAAAGGCGTACTCTGTCAGCGAACCGACGCCCGTCTCGTCGATGTCGCACACGACTTTCCACGCCAGGACGTTCGCGCGGCGGCCTTCTGGCTTCGAGAGGTGCTCCCGTACTTTCCGCCGTCGACCCATCTCGTGGTCGTCGACCCCGGCGTCGGCACCGACCGGAACGCGCTCGTCGTTCGCGCCGGCGACCACGCCCTCGTCGGGCCGGACAACGGCGTTCTCCAGCCCGTGGCCCGGCGGCTGGCTCCTGAGACGTCCCTCGAGTCGTTCGTCGTCGACGAGTCCCGGCTCGAGCCGGTCGAGCCGACCGGTGTAGCGTCATCACCGCAGGCGACGCTCGGCCGTGATGACAGCAGCGGCCCCGCGAGCAACACGTTCCACGGACGGGATGTCTTCGCCCCCGTTGCCGCGGCGATTCACGAGGCCGGCCGCAAGTCTCTCGAGTCACTCGCATACCTTTCGCCAGCCGACGAGACTGTCGATCTTGAGCTACCCGACGCCGCCGTCGAGGACGGTCGCGCAGGCGGCGAAGTGCTGGTCGTCGACGATTTCGGGAACGCGATCACGAACGTCCCTGGGGCGTTCCTCGAGGGACGCGAGCGGATCGCGGCGAACGGCGAGCTGGTGCCGGTCGGCGACACGTTCGCCGCCGTCGAGCCCGGAGAGCGGCTGGCGACCGTCGGCAGTCACGGCTACGTCGAACTCGACGTTAATCAGGGCAGAGGAGACGACGCGTTCGGCCTCACACCAGGCGACCAGATCGTCCTCGAGGACCGTGAGTGATCAGGCGACCGACTGTGGGTCCGGTTCGATCACGACCTCGCCGTCGGCGCGGATCGTAATCGCACACCCGGCGTACGAAAACGTCACTGTCGCGTCACTCGAGCCACCGGCTGCAGCGCCGTCGTGAGAAACGAATGCGTCGAGTGCGTCCGGGTCGATCCGGGCTGACAGGGGCTCGAGTTCGTCCGGCTCGACGTTCCGAACCGACGAGACGGCGAGGAGAAGGGCGGTACTCGCCGGATCGTACTCACGCTCGTCACACCAGGTGTGGTACGTCCCACGCCGTTCGTGGAAATAGATCGTCCGACCGGTCGAGTCATCGATCGGCGTCAACCGATCCGGTGGAGCTGTGTCGGACATAACAGGACCGAGATATCACATGCTACCACATAACATTGCTGGCCGATTGAACACTACTGACCGAGTGATCGTCTCGATCGGATCGAAAACGAAGAACGCGTAGTGGACCGCGAGCGACGTTACTCGGCTGCGATGACGTCGTCGATGCGGACGATCATCGTCGCCGCTTCGGTGGCGCTCTCGACGGCTTCGCGCTTGACGTCGGCGGGGTCGACGACGCCGAACTCGAAGGGATCGTCGATCGTGACCGTCTCACCGTCGGTGATCAGGCCGGCGCGGCCCTCGGCGTCGTGGGCGGCACGAAGGTCCACGAGCGCGTCGATGGGGTCCTGGCCGGTGTTGGCGGCGAGCGTCCGCGGAACGACGTCCAGCGCGTCCGCGAAAGCGTTGACTGCGAGCTGCTTGCGGCCTTCGATACCGGCGGCCTCGGCGCGGATCTTGTCGGCGATAGCGATCTCGGTTGCACCGGCACCGGGGACGACCTCGCCGGAGTCGAGCGCCGTCGCGACGACGTCGAGTGCGTCACCGATCGCGCGCTCGAGTTCGTCGACGACGTGTTCGGTGCCCCCACGGACGAAGACGGTGACGGCCTCCGCTGCAGCGCCGCCCTCGACGAACGCGAGGTCGTCGTCGCCGAAGTTCTCGGTACTGATGCGGTCGGCCTGGCCGAAGTCGTCTTCCTCGAGGTCCTCGAGCGCGCCGACGCGCTTGGCACCGGTCGCGGAGGCGACTTCGCGGGCGTCGGAGTTGCCCAGGTTCTCGAAGACGAGGACGCCTTCGTTCGCGAGTGCCGAGCTGACGCGGTCGTCGACGTCATCGGTGGTGAAGACGACGTCGACACCGCTGTCGACGATGGCCTCGGCGTAGCCGCGGAGTTCGCTCTCTTCGGCGTCGATGGCGGCGTTCAACTGGTCGATCGAGTCGATGGCGTACTCGGCGTCGACGTCGCCCGTCCGAACCTCGAGTTCGACGTCGAGGATGGCGATCGAGGCGTCATCGACCGCCGAGGGCATCTCGTCGTGGGCGGGCTCTTCGTCGAGAACGATGCCCGGGACGAGTTCGGTCGCGTTCGAGGAGGCACCGATCTGCGTGTGGACGGCGACCTTCTCGCGCTCGACGCCGTCGTCGGTCTCGACGTGGCCGACGGCCTCGACGACCGTCTCGGCGAGCGTCTCGGCGGTGAGTCCGCCGGTGCCCTTGCCGGTCATGCTCGACTCGGCGACCTGCTTGAGGACGTCGTCGTCGACCTCGGCGTCCTGGACCTGCTCGGAGATCGCCTCGAGGGCGATCGCGGCGGCCTGGTGATAGCCTTCGACGATCGTCGTCGCGTGGACGTCCTGTTCGATGAGATCCTCGGCTTCGGCGAGCAGGTTCCCGGCGATCACCGCGGCGGTCGTCGTCCCGTCGCCGACTTCTTCTTCTTGGGTCTCGGCGACCTCGACGATCATCTGGGCCGCGGGGTGTTCGATGTCCATCTCGTTCAGGATGGTCGCACCGTCGTTCGTGATGACGACCTCGCCGCTCGAGTCGACGAGCATCTTGTCCATCCCGCGGGGCCCCAGTGTCGTTCGTACCGACTCGGCAACCGCCTTGCCGGCCATGATGTTCGACGACTGGGCATCACGACCCTGCGTTCGCTGACTGTCCTCGCTCAAGATAAACATCGGCTGTCCGCCCATGCGTCGCTGTTGTGCCATTGTTGGATCCTCACTAACCATGTCGTCAGCACTTCTATATAAAAGTTACTCTACCGGTGGCGTTCCCTCTGTCGATTGCACTGGAGTCCACCGGCGTGGGCACCGACACGCGCGGAGTCGGTAGCAAAATATGGTTCGGGTCGTAAGGATTCGCAGGGATGCTGGAGCTGGAACACGGGTTTCGCGTCGCCGACGTCTACGCCCGACTCACGCCGGATGGGGGACCGGGGGAGCGCCGTCGACCGCACCTCTCGCCGGAGCAACTCGAGCGGGAGATGCACCAGGCGGGGATCACGCGGTCAGTCGTCTTTCCACCCGCGAGGGGAGAGACGAGCTATCTCGCCCCGAACAACGGGGTCGCACGACGGAGCGTCGATCGACCGTTCGTCGCGTTCGCGCGAATCAACGGCACGCATCGACCGGACCGTACCGCCACCGGGCGTCTGCACAACGCCGTGAGCCGACGGAAAGACCACCACACGTCACCTGAAGACGTCGAACGGTACGCCTACGACGATCGCTTCCACGGGTTCGTCCTCGATCCGACCGTCGACGACTATCCGGACGACGACGTCCTCGCCGTCTTGGAGGACGTCGGCCTCCCGCTGATCGTCCGCGGCGGCGTCGACGCACCACCGGCCGTCCTTGCCGACACGCTGTTGGGCCGGTCGTTCCCGGTGATCGTCTCCCACTTCGGCGGCCACCCGCTCGACCGCACACTCAAACACGAGATGATCGATCTCCTCCAAGAGTACGACGACTGCTACGTCGAGACGAGTTTCGTCCGTTACCGCGACCTCTTAGAGCGCGCCGTGCTCGAACACCCCGACAGGGTGCTCTTCGGCAGCGGCGCACCCGCCTGCCACCCAGACGTCGCCGTCATGGAAATCCTCACCCTTGACGTGAGCGAAGACCTCCTCTGGCGCGTCTTCTCGAAGAACGCCTGTCGCGTCGTCGACGCGCTCGCCCCAAGCGCGAACGTCGGCACCGGGAGCCGCTAGGCCGACGGCAGAGACCGACTCGAGAGAGTCGTCGGACGACTAGTTGGTGATCGTGAACAGTCAGTTGGCGGTCGTGGGAGTGCTCCGTGGCTCCCTCGACACGTCATGCAGACGGAGTGTGGCGACACAGCGTCCGCTCTGACCACCGCTCGTCGTCGTTTGGCGACTCCTTACGCGCTGCAATAAGAGGATTCTTTTATCCCCCTGTTGGCACATCCGGTACGTATGTCGACGATCTGGCTCGAGGAGACTGCCCGCTCGAGTGCGACCGGTGGTGACTCGCCCTGACGATGCGTCACACGATTCGCAAACAGGTTCGGAAGCAACGTGAGACGCTTCGAATCTACGGCTACGGGCTCTGTATGGGGACGGCAGACGCCCTCCCCGGCGTTTCCGGTGGCACCGTTGCCCTCCTGCTCGGCTTTTACGGTCGATTGATCGCGGCCATCACCGCGCTGACGCCCAGACGGGCCCTCGAGGTGCTGGGCGCGTACGATCCACAACGACGGCCACAGGCCCGAAAGGCGTTGCTCGAGATGGATCTGCAGTTCCTGTTGCCGCTCGGGGTCGGGATGGTAACCGCAGTCGCCCTGATCGCCGGCGCTGTCTCGTCGCTGGCCGAATCTCACCCGATCGCCCTCTTCGGCTTTTTCACCGGGCTGATCGCCGCCTCCGCAATCGTGCTCTTCCGGAGTCTCCGGCTCGCCTCGCGCACCAACGCCCTCGCAGCGAGTGCCGGCACCGCGCTTGCACTGTTAGTCGCGAGCAACGTCGTCCAGCTCCCTGGCAGCGGCGCGACCCTGATCTTTCTCTCTGGCGTGTTCGCGATCAGTGCGATGATCCTTCCGGGGATCTCGGGAGCACTCATTCTGATCCTGCTCGGGCAGTACGTCTTTCTCTCGGCGGAGCTCACTGCCTTCCTCGGGGCGATTCGGGCCACCCTCTCGGGGAACGCCTCGCTCACAGCCGCGGTCGATCCGGGAACGACGGTCGTCGTCTTCGTCCTCGGCGGGTTCGTCGGGCTGGTCACGATCGCCAGAATCGTCCGCCGGGCGCTCGAGCGCGCCCGCGAACCGACGTTGCTCTTTCTCGTCGGCCTTATCGCCGGCTCGATACCCGCGCCGTTGCACAACGTCGCGGAGGCACATGCGCTGACCGTCGACGTCCTCGCACAGACTGGCGCGTGGGCTGTCCTCGGGGCGCTCGCCCTGTTCGCCCTCGACGCCCTCGCCGGTGGCTTCGACCCCGAGTGAGGATGCAGACCGGCCCGATCGGGGCCGTCGCTCGAGCGAGGGTTGCAGACCGGTTCGTCGACACCGATGATCACTATCGCAGGTTCGTTACCCGACTCGAGGGGTGCAAGCCGGAGCGATACGGCTGCTCGAGCGACCGACGCCCCAGCGGACGATCAGCGCCGATCGTACTTCCGAACCGCCCGGTCGTGTCTGGCGGAGACGCCGTTTGGATTCCGTCGCGCCGACCGATCCCGGTATCGTGCGCGGATCCCATCCCGAAAGCCCCCGGCGGCGTTCGAGACGACCTCGAGACCGTCGGTGGCCCACATCGTCGGCGTCACGTCGCCCGAGAGAATGCGGCGAGTGCCCGAAAAACCGTCGCGTATTCCGCTGCCAACGGTTCGACCGAGGACGGTGGGATGTGCGCCGTAGTTCTTCGCGAGCCGATAGGACAGTGCCCGATAGCGCCGGCCCCAGTCGACGTCCGTCTGGCCGCCGTCGGTTCCGACCTCGCTTCGGACGGCCATCTCCCCGTCCCAGTGGACGTCGAACCCGAGCCCAGCGACGCGATGGGCACAGTCGCGCGCGCCGTCGACGGTCAGGTACTCGTCGAACCCGTCTAGGGCGTCGAGAACCGTCCGGTCGAATGCGACGTTGTCGCCGGCAAAGAGCGTCACACGCCGGCCAGCAACGGTCTGGGGCGTCCCTGGGTCCGGCACGACCGATCGTTCGCCGGTGATAGGACCGGTGATGACCGACGTCTCCGCTCCGATCGATCCCTCGACGGCCCCGTACCAGCTTCGTTCGACGACGTACTCGCCATCGAGAAAGGCGACGACGTCGCCGGTTGCGACCTCGAGGCCGGCGTTTCGCGAGACGTTCTGGTTCCGATCGGAGATTTCGACCAGCACGTCGACGTCGTCCCGTTCGCGAACGACGCCCGTTGTGCCGTCCGACGACGGACCGTTGACGACGATCACCTCCGTCGAGTCCGGCGTTCGATCCGCGAGCGCGTCCAGACAGGACAGTAACTGCTCCCGGTCGTTGAGCGTCGACACCACTACCGAGAGCTCCATTTGTAGTCCACAATAGGGGTCAATAGTAGAAAAGAGGACGGGTTCGCAAAGCGTTCCGAGCTGACCGCGGCGTCGCGTGGTCAGCGCAGCCGCGTGTTCCAGTAAGAGACAGACGCGAAGTGATCGGTGACAGGGCGGCCACCGATCGCCGTATCGAGCGTTCGAATCGGGGTTGCGAGCCCGTTCGGAATCGATCGATACAGCCCATACGGAACGAGAAAGTCGTCCTTGGCGTCGACCAGCGTCAGGTTCGTCTTCGCGAGCAGTTCGCTGACCTCGCTTTTCGAGTAGAGGCGCGATCCCATCGGCAGTGCCCAGTTGTAGACGCTGCGGGCGCTAAAGCGATTGAACGTATCGAAGACGATCTGTTCGCTCGAGACGCGGCGCATCTCCCGCAAGAACGCCTCTGGGTCGTCCGCCAGGTGGAAAAATCGCATGGCGATGACGGTATCGAAGTGATCGTCCGGGAACGGGAGCCGTCCCGCATCACCGCGTAAGAACTCGAGCGTTCCGTCGAGGTGCGCCTGCTGTGCCTTCGTTCGTCCCTGCTGTAACATCGCAGCCGAAATGTCCAGTCCGACGACGTCGGCGCCCTGTTCGGCGAGCATCACCGTGAAGCGCCCCGTCCCACAGGCGATCTCGAGTATTCGCCGGTCCTCGACCGGCATGATCGCCTCGAGGACCGCCGACTTCTCTCGGCGATCGATGAGCTTGCCGCCCTTGGAGAACCGTTTGTCGTCGTACTCCTCGGCGACGTCGTCAGCCTGGTACCATTCCTGTCCTTTCACACTGGGCGCAACTACAGGTCTGAGGGGATAAAACGATACTGGACTCCGCTCGCGAGCGCACTCCATCCGGCGTCGGTTTGAACGGTCGAGCGGGTACGCTCGTGGAGTCGGTGTACGCGTTGTGTTAATACTCCACCCATACACCTTATATAAACAAGATTGTTCGTATCCACATATAGGGAAGCTTTACCATCGACGATTTCGCCCACATGAGTATGAGTACGAGCCCAGCCGAGGACCCATCCGCCGCCGTCGAGGAACCCCTCACGGAAGAAGAATACCGCGACCGTCTCCGTGAGCTGCCGCCGAGCGCCAAACTCGTCGCGAAAGTCCTCGAGACCGAATCTCCGCTCTCTCAGGGCCAACTCGCCGACGAATCGCTCCTGCCAGACCGGACTGTCCGCTACGCATTGAACCGCCTCGACGACGTTGGTCTCGTCGGCTCGCGCTACAGTTTCCGCGACGCGCGAAAACAGGTCTACTTCCTCAAACACTGACTCGCCGCAGGCGAGCAGGATCTCTACTTTGCGCCACGAGCGTCGCCACGGCATCACGGCGTCGACCGTCTTCTGGTGTGCAGCCGTCTCCGATACGCACTTCTGAGTTCGATCACACGTCGTCGTATGGACGTCAGTCGGCACCCAGTTCCGGTCGACAGTCGCGTCCCGACCGGGACCACGAACGCGTACCTGCTCGGCGACGGTCCGGCGATACTCGTCGATCCGCCCGCACGGACCGACGAACTCGACGCCGCAGTCGAGGATCGGACCGTCCAACACGTTCTCGTCACGCACGCACATCGAGACCACGTCGGTGCCGTCGACGCGTACGCAACCCAAACCGGCGCGACGGTCTGGGCCCGGTACGGCCGGGTCGAACGCTTTCGTGAGGCGACGGGTCTGACGCCCGATCGAACGTTCGTATCAGGGACGACGATCCCCGTCGGCGACGACCGCGTTCGGATTCTGGACGCCCCCGGACACGCGCCCGATCACGTTGCACTCGAGGCCGGTCGCGACGGACCGGTCTGCTGTGGCGACTGTGCCGTCCGGGACGGAAGCGTCGTCGTCGGTGCCCCCGAGGGGGATATGCGTGCGTATCTGACGACGCTTCGCCGACTCTGGGCGATCGATCCGCCCGAACTGTGTCCCGGTCACGGACCGCCGATCGACGATCCAGCAGCGACGCTCGAGCGGCTCCTGGCCCACCGATACCGTCGAGAACGCCGGATACTCGCGGCGGTCGACGACGGTGCACGGACGCTCGAGGAGGTCCTCACGAGCGCCTACGAGAAAGACCTGACCGGGCTCGAGGATCTCGCGCGGGCGACGGCCGTCGCCCATCTCGAGAAACTCGCCGTCGAAGAACGACTCGAGTGGGACGGCGTTCACGCACGGTCTGCCTGAGCAGGGTCACGGGCCGACTCCTGATCCGATACTTTCTCTGCGTTCAATTTCGGATGCACAAGAGCAGTAGCTATATCAGCTACGATATCGCAGAGGAAACTATGGGACGCGGGAACGATGGCGGCTACCGCCTCGACGAGATCGACCGGCGGATCGTCTACGCCCTGATGGCTGATGCCCGAAATACCTCCGCGCCGGCAATCGCCGAAGAGGTGAGCGTCTCGGGCGCGACGATCCGTAACCGGATCGCCCAGCTCGAAGAGCACGGGATCATCGAGGGCTATCACGCCACCGTCGACTTCGAAGGCGCCGACGGCTCGCTTATGAACCTCTTTCTGTGTCACGCTCCGTTCGGCGACGTCGAGAGTGCCGCCCGTCGAATCGGAACGATCCCCGGCGTGGTCAACGTCCGCGAACTGATGGGCGGGCGGATGAACCTCCACGTCCTCGCAGTCGGCACCAACACGAGCGATCTCCGACGCATCGGCCGCGAACTCGAGAACGTCGACGTCGAAATCGAAGACGAGGTGCTCCTGCAAAACGAGCATCACTACCCGTACACACCGTACGGTCCCGCAGATCAACGCCGCCTCGAGCCCCTGGCCGACTATATCAGCCTCACCGGCGGCGCAGAGGTCATCGAGGTGACCGTCCACGAAGCCGCCCCGATCGCCGGCCGGACGCTCGAGGACGCCGCCGAGAGCGGAGTCCTCAACGGGAACACCCTCGTAATCGCGATCGAACGGGACGACGCGATGCTCACACCACACGGCGATACCGAGATACGCCCACACGACGTCGTCACCGTGTTCTCCCCGGACGGGGCTGGCGAATCGGCACTGGAGGGATTCCAGGATCCCGAGGGACGGCCCCGACCGTCGTCCACTACCTAATATGCCGGTCGAACGACTCCTCTCCGGGTTCCTGCGCCGGGACCCGGCGCAAAAGCCGGACGCTACAGTGCTTCACGAGTGTCGACACTGTGGCTCGAAGTTCGACGAGCCGGTCGCGCGCTGTCCAGTCTGTGAGACGACCGAGATCGCGACCTATGAGTTCCCCACGGCGAACGCTACTGCTCGGGAACCCGATGCTGATGGACGAGAAGACGCGGAAGTCCCGGACGACGCCGAGAGCCAGGAAGACGACGGCGTCTCGAGCGACGACGATTAACTGCAGGCTCCCCTCGACGACCGGCATGCACCACGTCCGTCGACCGGACACCCCGTCCGTCACGGCACCCACACCGACTGACTTTTGCACGCTCATACCGAGGTCCCGGTGTGCAATCACTCGAGGCTGAACTCGAAGAGGCCCGGACGCTCGCAGTCGACGACATCGCCGACGCGATCGAGTCGATCGGCTTCGAGTGTACTCGCTGTGGTGCCTGTTGCACCGCCGACGGCGACGAGGACCACACCGCGACGGTCTTTCCCGACGAGGTCCGCGACTTGCAGGCGGCCGAAGGAGCCGCGACGCTCGAGTCCACCGCGCCACTACGGTCGGAACGCGACTGGCGTGACGTTGCCCGTCCGATGCCCTACGGCCTCGCGGAGGGTGACGACGGCCTCGAGGGCGAGACGTTCGAGTGGGCACTTCAGACCGATGGCTGTGGCGATTGCGTCTTCTACGCCGAGGACGACGACGGCGTCGGCGCGTGCGTCGCCCACGAGGACCGACCGCTGATCTGTCGGACCTATCCATTCAGTCTGGCGTTTGCGGGCACCAGCCAGCCGATGGGCCAGCCCGTCGACAGCGTCTCGCTCCCAACCCGAGGGGGAGCCGACGACCTCGATGAGGATGCGGGCGTCGTCCGCGCCCACGAGTGTGAGGGACTCGGGCGAGACATCTCGCGGACGGACGCCGACGCTCTCGCCCGCGCGCTGAAAGAACGCGCGATCCGCGAACTCGAGGAAGCCATCGCAGTTCGTGACACCTACGACCCCGTCGCCCCCGGCCCCGGCGAGGTCGTCGTCCACGACTCCGAGGGCGCGAAACACGTGGACGGAACGCCGATCGACGACGAGTGAGTCGGGTCCGCCACCGACCGCTACATCGACAGGAAATTGATCTCGCTCTTCGAAGAGGGTGCCATGCAGATCGACTGGGACGAAGTGACACACGTGACGAAAGTCGACCCGGCGAAGCCGTTACCGACCGATCTCGAGGTGCTTTCCGGAACCGACCTCGTGCTCGTCGGCGGCTCCGACGACGTCACCGAAGCGAACACGCTCGAGACGATCAACCTCCTCCAGGCGGCACACCCCGACAAACTGGTGTTTCAAGAACCCTACAGTGCCGCCCACGTCTCGAGCGCGACCGTCGAACGCGCCGACGCCGTCGCCGTGCCGGCCGTCTACAACGGCGACCGCGACCACTTCGTCGGCAAGCACGTCGATCTGTTCACCGAAATCGGCGAACAGCCAGCGGAGTTGCTGGGCGCGACCCTCCCGCTCGTCGGCCGGTTCGTCGAGTCGAAAGGCCGAGACGTGGTCGCAGAACTCGCCGCGAACCTGGTCGGTGAGGGCTACGTCGTCCAGCACCTCGAGTCGGCGGCCGCCGACCGTGCAGGCGTCGACACGACCTACACGCCCGAGCAGGTCGCCGGCGCCGCGCTCGCGACCGAGACGTTCTACGGCTTCCCGATCTTCTACGTCGAGTACTCAGGCACCTACGGCGGCCCCGAAGACGTCGACGCAGCCGCCCGCTACCTCGAGGAGACGAAGCTGTTCTACGGCGGCGGCATCGACAGCGCCGAGAAGGCGACCGAGATTCTCGAGGCTGGTGCGGATGCCATCGTCGTCGGCGACTGCTTTCACGACGACCCGGAGACGTTTCAGGCGACGATTCCGAACTGACGGTCCGCGCGACGGTTCCGGTTCGCTGCGAACGCCGGAATACCTATTGGAATCCCAATACGAACGAGTCGTATGGGTTCCCTCCAACCTGTGCACTCGGTCGATCGGCGCACGCTCGAGATGGCGTGTGCGATCGTGACGTGTCTCACTGCGGTGACGATGGTATTCGGGCCATCAGTGGTGCTCGATCCGGTGGACGTTCCTGACGTGGTGTGGATCGGCGGGGCGGTCATCGCTCCCGGCCTGCTCGGGCTCTCGGTGGTGATCGACGCCGTTGGGCACCTGATTCGGCTCGGAGCCGGGCTCGTCGGTATCGACGGGTGGCACCAGCCGGGCGATACGGCAGTGACCCGGATCGCGTCGTCCCTGCTCGTCGGCTGGCTCGGGGCGTCCGTGCTCGTTTTCGCCGTCGTCACTCTCTCCGCTCTCGCTGCCCCCGTCGGCGGCGTCTTCTTCGGGCCGGTGATTACGTCGCTGCTCGGCAGCGTCCTCGGCGTGCTCGTGTTCGTTCACACCCTGGTTTCCAGGCAGTTTCCCGATAGCCTCGTCTCGCGGATGCGTGCACCGCCGCTCGAGCAAACGCTGGGAACCTGATACGTCGACGCGACGCGCTCGTCAACAGATCGGGACGACGAGCTACAGGGCCGCCAAGTGCCGTAGCGACGAGGCCGCCCTGCGGCCGGAAAAGCCGGTCCAGCCGTCAGCGGCGGTTTCTAAAACGTGTCTTCGATGATCTCGCCGACAGCGAAGTTCGATTTGACCTCGGAGACTTCGATCTTGACGCGTTCGCCGACGTCGGCCCCGGGGACGATGATGACGTAGCCACGCTCGACGCGTGCAATGCCGTCACCCTGCTTGCCGATGTCCTCGATCTCGACGTAGCGTGTTTCGCCGACGTCGACCGGCGGCTGGGGCTCAGACGGTGCGCTCTTGGAGCGAGCCGACGGTTCGTCGGTCTCGGCCGCTTCCGCTCGAGAGATGAGCGCGACTCGGTAAACCTCACCGGGATCGACGTCGCCGGTCTCGACCTCCTGACGTGGTACCTCGATGACGTATCGGTCTTCCTCGGTTGAAACCTCTGTACTGAACAGACACAGGAGTTTTTCAGATATTTCCACAGGTAGACCCTCGATATGTTCTCTTGCACCATGCATAATAGAACTACCGACCAGCAAGGTAGCTTCTCCAGCGACGGCCGGTTGGCCGGAACCGTCCCTGCAGTCGGACGTTTGGGCGGGGAAACGGTATCCGAAGCGAGTCAATCAGTCGGCGCGGCCGGTTCGCTCTGTCGTCACGAATCTCGAGAGGTCGATCTCGGTCTCGAGGTTGGCCGCCGACAGCGACTCGTGTGGCCGATTGACGACGATGTCGCCTGCAGTACGGTCGCCGACACCGGGGATCGCCGTGAGTTCGTCCATCGACGCCGCGTTGAGATCGAGCGGATACGGGACGCCGGTGACCGACCGGAAGCCGTGGTCGACGACGGCGACGTCGATCGTCCGCCCGAGTTCGCGCTCGCCAGGGATACCCACGAGCAGCGGGTACGTTCCGAGCTGGCGGCCGAAGGTCGTCCCGTCCTGGTGATACTCGAGGTGGACGTCCGGCAAAACGGTTCCCGGCGGCGAAACCCGCTCGAGCATCGGGTTGTCGATCTCCTCGCGAACCTGGCGTTTGTACTGTTTGAACAGTTTCTTGTGCTCTCGTGCGATTTCAGCGCCCGTCTCGTTCATCTTCGTTCCGGCGAAGGCCATCACCTGGCGAATGTTCACCCGACGGAGCATGTAGCCCTCGTCGTAGACGCGTCGGAGGAACTCGAGGTTGCGCTCGTAGGTCTCCTCGCGTTCGCCTTTGAGGCCGTGGAGGAGGTTGATTCCGGGCAAGAGTTTGGGTAATCGACGTGGCGCGTCGTCACCGAACGAGGGGCCCGTTCGCGGCTCATCTCCGGGTCGCCAGCCGGCTGCCTCGTTGACGATCCGTACGGCTTCGAAACACTCGTCGGCGGTGACGTTCAGGTCGTTTTGCTCCTGGACGACGGGATCTGCCGACTCGAGGCCGAAGGCGGCCGTATCGCCGGGCGTGTTGTGCTCGGCGATGATCCGGAGTCCCTCGCGACTCTGCTCGGGCCACTCGACGACGGTGATCGGGTTGACGTTGTCGAGGTGGAGCGTCTCGAGGTCGGGGGCGACAGCTCGAATCCCACTGTACAGCTCCCGGAGTGCGTCTGGGTTCGGTGCTTCGCCGTCGCCGCCGTAAGCCAGGATGTCGGCCTGTCTGCCGAGTCGAAAGTGTTTGACGCCGTAGTCCGAGAGGGCGTCGACTTCGGCGACGACGGTCTCGGGCGGTCGAAACGAGGGGTTGCCGTACAGCGGTTCGGTACAGAACGAACAGCGGTAGGCACAGCCCCGTGAAGTCTCGAGTTCGGCGATCAGGTAGTCGGGGTGATTGGGGTGTTGCTCGACGACGAACGCCCCCTCGCGCGCCCACCGAGTGACCTCCTCGACGTCGCGCATGCGGTTGTTGAATCCCTCGAGGCCGCTCTCGACGAGGTCGAAGACGGCGGCCTCGGCGTCGCCTTTCGCGACGAAATCGAAATCGAGGTCCTGGCGTTCGGTTTCGGTGGCCCCCTCGTTGGCGTCGCCGACGCCGAACTTCACGGGCCCGCCCATCAGGGAGGTCCCGCTTGCGGTCCAGGCCAGTTCCCTGACCTCGTCGGGTTCTGCGGGCGTCCCGCCGACGTACTTGCCGGGGACGGTCATTCCGCCGAGATAGACCAGCAGGTCGGCCTCGTCGACGTCGCGCCAGCGGTCGGGTTCGTCGCGCAGACCGTCGATCGTGTGATAGGTGATTCGCTCGCGCGGAACGCCCGCGTCGACGAGCGCTCCCGCCGTGTACCGCGGATACGTCGAGACGTACGGTGGCACCCCGAAGTGTGCTGGCTCGTCGACGTAGCCGTCGACGATCGTCACCGACAGGGTCTCGGGGTCAGTCATGGGCCCGGATAGCGCCTCGAGCGGTAAAACGGTGACTACACGAGGGCGACCGACTCGAGCGTCAACTGGCCCCTAGCGGTCGTCGCCAACGTTCGTCGAGGATCGGCCAGCGCCGGTCGGGAAACCGTCACATCGACTGGCTTTCGCCTGCTCACCTCCGGCAAACACCTCAAGCAACAGTAAATCATATTATAATTGATTGTACATCACAAACAGGGACGAAGCGTATGCACCGAAGCTCACGAGGATCGACGCTGACGGACGAACGGGGGAGTCAAAACACACGAACGCCGGGGTGGGGGGCACTCACAGACGGGGAAATCGAGCCGCCACTCGAGGTGTAAATCCGTGTTCGACATCAGCACGATCTACCTCGTTTCGGGTGCGACACTCGGGGTCGCAACCCTCGTGTTCGCCACACTCACGCGCCGGATACCCGACACGACGCGTCGGTACGGCGTCGTGACGGTCGTCGCGGTGGCGAGTATGGCGCTCGCGTACATGGCAATGGCCGGGGACCTGTTGCTCGTCGAGACGACCGGCCAGGATCAATCTGTGGCCAGATTCATCGGCTACACCGTCGCCTGGGGAGGGATTGTCCTTCTCACCGGTGTGGTTTCCGGTTGTGGGAGGGCAAATACCATCGCTCTGTTCGTCGCCATCTGCATCACGCTGTGGGGATCGTTCGCCGGGTGGCTCGTCTCGGGTATCCTCGAGCTCGCACTCACGGCCGTGACCATCGGCGGACTCGCGGCGGTTACGTACTTGTTGCTCGGGCCGATCCAGCGAGCGGCCTCGAACGAGAGCGGAGACCGGATGCTACTGTACGGAAAGCTCAAACACCTGCTGTTGCTCGCGTGGCTCGTCCTCATGATCTTGAGCGTCACCTCCGAGCAGAACCTCGCACTGCTGGATACGTTCGTCGGACAACTCGTCGCGTCGTACGTCGACGTGATCCTCTTTCTCGGCTTCGGCGGGTTCGTCTTCAACAACATCGGTGCGTTCGAGGACGCGACGGACGACGCCCCGTCGACGACGACCGAAAACGCCAGACCCGACGGCCTCGAGACCCCGCAGTGACGCCGGTCCGCGTCGACGCGGACGAGAGCGGCGTCCGAGGGTTGATGTATCGAGCGAGCATTACTCGAACCATGCCACCGACGGAAGAGGTCGTCTGTACCGACGAGGACTGCTTTCTGGACCTGTTCGAGACCCACTACACGTACGACGTCCCCGACGGCTTCGACGTCACCGCACTCTCGTGTCCAGTCTGTGGAGGGACTGACTGTCTCGAGCCGGTCGACCTGTAGCGGAGTATGATACGTCCTGCCAGGTCAGACGGGCAACGCCAGGCCACCGTCGGCCGACTCGGCCGTCAGAACGGTCGCCTCCTCGAGACCCACGCGCCGGAGTCGCTGCGATGGAGCACAACCACTAAAGTCGTGGCTCTCGTAGCCTGTGAGTATATGTCTCGCGCGTACAGCCTGGTCCCCCTCCAGTTCCCGGCGAGCGCCGCCTGCGCCGCCGGAGGTGAAACGGAGTGAGTCTCAAAGACCTCAAACAGTCGGTCGGAAACGCACTCTATCGTCAGCTCGGCCGGGCGAACGGCCACATCCAGAACACCCGGTCGCTGCCCGTCGACGTACTCGAAGACGACAGCTCCTATCTCGTCGTCTTCGACGCACCCGGTACGGAACCCGACGACGTCCAGGTCAGATACCTCGAGGGCCGCGTCAAGATCAGACTCGACCGATTCCGTCAGTTCCGGGATCGCTTCGAGATGCGATTTCCCGGTCGAGGGATGACCCTCGACGGCGAGGCCGAACTGCCGGCGGACGCAGCCGTCGATCCCGATGCAGGAACTGCCCGACTCTCGGAGACGGGAACGTTGCGCATCGAGATCCCGAAAGAAACCGCGATCGACGACGGCGAGGTCGACCTCGAGCACGCCGGCGAGAAGAACGGACCGAGTGACGACGGTAACGATCGCGAATCACCAGACACCGAAGCGACGTCGGGTTCGAACCCCGGCGAAGTCGCCGTCGACGACTGACGGTCTTCGACCCGCCGCCGATCCCCTTTTACCCCGATTCGTCGCCGTCGGTGTCTCAGTCCGATTCCTCGAGCGTCATCCCCTCGACGATGGCGAACGCTTCGTCGCCGTCGAATCGCGTCGGGTCGAAGGCGTCGATACCGTCGCCGCCGAGCACCTGGTCCGCGAGCCGATTCCCGATCGCCGGCGCGCGCATGAAGCCGTGGCCGTGGAAGCCAGTCGCGACGTAAAGGCCCGCTTGCAGGCGTCCGACGAGCGGATCGCGATCCGGCGTCGCCGTACAGAGGCCGGCCCAGGCGCGGTCGATCGAACACTCGAGTCCAGGGGCGCGATGGCGGACCCGGCCCCGAAGGTCGTCGGCGAATCCGGGGTTCGCCTCGCGGTCGTATGCGTCCGGGTTGGCCTCCCGGAGTTCGGTGCCGTTGCCGGCGAGTATTCCGTCGGGGTGTGGTCGGAGGTAGAAGTCTCCGGTCGCGTCGTAACACATCGGCTCGGCGAACTCGCCGCTCGCGACGAGCGCCTGTACGCGATACGGCTTCATTGCGATTTCGACGCCGACATCGGCGAGCAGTTGTCTGGTGTGTGCGCCAGCGGCCACGACGACGGCGTCGACCTCGCGAGCCGCGCCGTTCTCGAGGACGACCCGCGGCGGGTCGGTTCGGATCGAGACGGGCGTCTCGGTCTCGAGGGTCGCCCCCGCTCCGGTCGCCGCGGCGGCGAGACAGGCCGTATACTGCGCGGGGTCGGTGTATCCGGCGGCACCGGCGACAGCCGCGACGGCGACGTCGTCGGTCCGCAACGAGGGGAACCGCTCACCTAGTGCGTCGGCGTCGAGTTCGATCGCGACGACCCCTTCGGCTTGCATACGCTCGACCTGCTCGCGGACGGCGTTCGCCCGCTCTGCATCTCCCTCACGGGCGAGCCAGACGTACGGACACTCGACGAACGGGAACGTTTCGTCACCCGAAAGCGCGCGAAACCGTTCGATCGCCTCGCTGCCGACCTCGGCGTCGAGCGGGTCGGCAAACGCGTCATAACAGACGCCCGCCGCCCGCCCGCTCGAGCCCGCAGCGACCGTCTCCCGGTCGTACAGCGTTACGTCCGCACCCTCGCGGGCGAGGTCGTAGGCGACGGTTGCCCCGAGGGCCCCGGCACCGACGACGGCGACCTCGAGGCCAGCACCCCGTTCGGTGAACGCGTCCGCGCCGACAGCGAGGTCGGCGACGTCTCGGTCCCCTGTCATCGGTGGGGGGCCGCCCAGCAGTCTTCGAGCGGGCGGTCGGCGAGCCACTCGAGCAACGCAGCGAGTCGCTCGCTGCCGGCTTCGAAGAGCTGTTTGCCTTTCTCCGGATCGGCCTGGGTGGGTCGGCCGACCGCCCCGCTATCGGAGAAGTCGATCGTATCGAACCCGACGGACGCGCCGTGGACGGACTCGCCCCAGGCGTCGCTCGCACCGGCTTCCGCGGCCTCGAGGGCGTCGGGGTCGACCAGTTCGTCGTGGAGGTGCCACAGCAGGCTCGACTCCATCGCGTCCGCGTGACCGCCGGCCTCGTCGAAGAGGTCGGCAGCGAGGTCGTCGACGCCGTCCCACCAGTTCCAGGGCGGCGCAAACGCGATCCGGTCGTCCCGGAGCCTGCGGGCTGCCCGCGTCAGTGCGTCGGTGTTCCCGCCGTGGCCGTTGACGACGACGGCTTTCCGGACGCCGTGGTCGGCCAGACTCGAGAGCGTCTCGGTGACGTACCGCTCGAACGTCTCGGGTTCGACGGACAGCGTGCCATCGAACTGGCGGTGATGGGCACTGACGCCGACGGGAAGCGTCGGGAGGACGATACACTCTTGGCGGTCGGTTGCCGTCCGTGCGAACGCCTCGGCGGCTAAGTGATCCATCCCGAGGGCGAGTGCGGGACCGTGCTGTTCGGTGCTCCCGACGGGAAACACCGCGACGTCGGCCGCCTCGAGCGCGTCGGCGGCCGTGGTCGTCGTCTCTTCGGCGAGCAGACTCATGGGAGAACCTGGGGTGTGGAGCGACTTATTTCACGGGGGATCGATCCGAAGACAGGGGTAACTCGGCGAGGCGTCGGCGACCCGGTTACTCGAGAAACGCCTCGAGGCCGCGGGCTGGGTAGCCGACGACGGTCGTCGCGCCGGCCTCCCGGAGCGCCGCCGTCCGTGCCGCAACGTCGATTTCAGCGCCCACGAGCGCGTAGTCGTCGGCCGCCGCGAGCAACACCTCGCGGGCACGGCCCGTCGCGCTCGAGTCGGTCGTCGCGTCGTCGGGTAACGCCGTCGCGACGGGACGCCGACGGGAGACGTAGTCGCCGACGGCGTCGAGGATAGCATCCTCGTCGTCCGTAAGAACTGTCGGGGCGTAGACGGCGACCTCGCCGTCGAACCCTGCCTGCCGGAGTGCGGTGAGTTCCCGCTCGGTCGACCGCGAGAGCAGGTCGTACTGGGTCGCGCCCGTAGCCATGGCGATTCGCTCGACGCTTTCGGTCCCCACCCAGGCGTCGGGATCGGTCTCGAGGGCGGCCCCGAGTCGCGGGGCGACGGCGCGGCGTCGTTCCTCGTCCGTGAGATACGCCGGGTGCCCCGCGACGAGAACGCGACCGACCGATTCGGGAAGCACCTCGAGCAGCGAGTCGTCGCCGAGCGGGTCGAAGCCGTCGGCTCGGACGGGCGTCGTCACGAGCACCTCGGTGTCAGCTGCGAGGGTCTCGAGCGTCTCGGTATCGGGGAGGTGCTCGGGGCCCTCGTAGTCGATGGCGATCGTCTCGACCGGGATCGACTGACCCCTCGAGACGTCACACTCGGCTGGTTTCAGGGCGACCGCGTCGAGGTCAGCACTGGTGACAGCGCTGGGCGGGAGCATCAGAACACACCTCGCGCGTCGAAGAAGTAACTACTGGCGATGCGGAACTCGATCCATCGTCTGTGCGACCATAGCCGTTGTGCGTCGGGGACGCGGAAAAACCTGACGTTCTCGCTAGTCGTCGAACCGTCGGGGAGGGGCGGCGCCGAACCGTTCATCTCGACGACAGTTCGTCGTTCGGAATCAGAGATCACCGACAGCAGCCTCCCCGGGCGTTCAAATAGGTGGAGTTCTATCCGTCAGATATGAACGATTTTCGACCGGACCGGCGCCAGTTCCTTTCGCTCGTCGGCGTGAGTGGCGGGCTCTCGCTGGCCGGGTGTACGGAACCGCGACGCGACGGCGGAGTAGAAGGTGGGTCCGCACACAGCATCGACCGGGACGACCTCGCCGACGGCTCGACGTTTACCGACGTCTACGACGCTGTCATCGAATCAGTCACGCAGGTTCGCGTCTTCGGCGTCGACGACCCCCTCACCGACCAGGAGGGCCAGGGACAGGGATCGGGGTTCGTCTACGACGAAAACCACGTCGTCACGAACGAACACGTCGTCGCAGGTGGCGAAGAGGTCGACCTGCAGTACATCACCGGTGACTGGACGAGCACACGTATCGTCGGCACCGACCGGCTCAGCGATCTGGCCGTCCTCGAGGTCGAACACATCCCCGAGGAGGCAACGCCACTGCCGCTGGCACAGGACCGTCCCGTCGTTGGCCAACAGGTTCTCGCCGTCGGCAACCCCTTCGGCCTCGAGGGATCGATGTCCCAGGGCGTCGTCAGCGGCGTCGACCGGACGATCGAGGCACCTGGACAGGACTTTTCGTTCCCGAACGTCATCCAGACCGACGCCGCCGTCAACCCCGGAAACAGTGGCGGCCCACTCGTCGACCTCGATGGGAACGTCATCGGCGTCGTCCATGCCGGCGGCGGCGAGAACATCGGCTTTGCCATCTCGGCAGCGCTGGCCAACCGCGTCGTCCCTGCCCTCCTCGAAGACGGGGAGTTCGAGCACTCGTATCTGGGCATTCAACTCGCGTCGGTCGACCGGTTCATCGCCGAGGAGAACGACCTCGAGGAGGCAGCCGGTATCGCCGTCGTCGGCGTCGTCGACGGTGGCCCGGCCGACGGCGTCCTCGAGGAAGCGACCAGCACTACCGAGCGGGGCGGCGAACCGGTCCCAGTCGGTGGCGACGTCATCGTCGAATTGGACGGCGAACCGATCCCGGACCGCCACGCACTTTCGACGTTCCTCGCTCTCGAGACGAGTCCCGGCAACGAACTCGAGGTGCGGCTCTGGCGTGACGGCGAGATCGTCGTCGAAACCCTCGTCCTCGGAACGCGACCGACCGAGTGACCGGTTCGGTCACGTTGACGAGGCCGAAACAGTTGCTTGCGTAACCGTAACAGTCCCATACCGGTCGCCGATGGAGTCGTCCCGCGATGAGACACGCCGACATCAGTTTCGGACGCCAATAGTCCTGCGCCTGCAGAAAACGTCTGATTCTTCCAGGTGACGTGCCCGAAACGGTACGGAAACGAGGGGATAACAATAGGGGTAGTCGGGATACTCCAGGTCGAACGACCAGCGACCACCATGACCTCCAACGCCGACGTCACACCCCCGGTTCCGGACGCACTGCCCATCGAACTCGATCACGTTACCGTCGAGAACGAAGACGCACCGAACGAGTGTGCGATCTTCCCCCGTGAAGCGTCCGAAGAACAACTCATGACGGCCTGGATATCGGCTCACGACGACTCGTTCGTCGCTCTCGAGTCGATGCGCTAAGCGTGCCATGCAGCTGGGGAACGTCGTCACTGCAGCGGGCTTTTGGGTCGCAATCGTCTTACCGGTCGCATACCTCCCGGTCTTTCTCGCTGGAATCGACTCCGCGTTCGGCCTCTCCGTGTTTCTCGGCCTGATAGCGGTCAACGTCGTCGCACTCGTCGTCGGCCACGAGTATCCCGCCTCGCAGTCGAAAGCGCACTGACTGTGAGAGTGGCCTCGAGTTGTGTGCGTTCGTTTCCGGGACGAACGTGTAACAAAACTCCATGAAGAGGAACTGTCCGCCCTGTCTGCGTTCGATCCCAGAGAGCCACCAGCAGTGGTGTGAGTGCGGTCAGGTGATGGACCCGCAGTGCTTCGACGCTCACGGCCCCTGGTGTACGTCGACGGCGACGAAGCCTAGCTCGGTGCCCTCGAGCGGTGAATTGCTCTCAACCGGAACCACACAGGACGTTACCCCAGCCGGAACCACACAGGACAGTGCCCCAGACGGCACGACACGGGCCCTAGCGGAGCCGCTGGGCTCCGTCTTCCCGAGGACACGATCCGACCGCCGTTTAAGTACCTCTGGTCACAAAGTAAAGCTATGACGGGGAGTGAGGCCCTCGCGTTTTGTGCTGTATCGCGTCACCAGTGACGATGTCTGCCGTTTCATCCACCGTCTACGACGCCGTCGAGAGAGCACTCTCTGAACTCGAGTCCGAGTTCGACGTTCGGGCCGTGCTGGCGGTCGCCCGAGGGAGCCACGCCTGGGGCGCTGCCAGCCCGGACAGCGACTACGACGTCGGCTTTGTCTTCGTCGAGGCCGACTGTCGGCGCTACGCCCATCTCGACGGTACTCGCGAGAGCGTCGTCGAATACGCCACGGCCACCGTCGACGGCCACCCGATCGACCTCGAGTTTCAGGGCTGGAACGTCACCACGTTCGCCAAACTGCTCGCGGCGTCGAACCAGGGCGCGATCGACCTCCTGCGGAGTCCAATCCGGTACCGGACGACGTACGATCCCGACCCGCTCGCCGCCGAGCTCGAGCGAACGTTCGATCCGATGGACCTCTATCACGACTGGCGCGCCATCGCGTCGAACACCTACCGGACGTATCTCTCCGACCATCTGGTTGGGCCCGACGACGAGGTGTTTCCGATCCGGGATCGACTCGCGAAGGGCTACCTCGTCGAGACTGACGACGGGACGACGACCATCGCCGCCGACGACGAGCGGTTTACCGAGACGGCGACCAGACAGACGGTGAAAGGTAACCTCACCGTCTTCCGGGCGGCAGCGTCCGCCCGATACCTCAAACGAACCGGCGAGCGCGGTGACCACGACCTGCCTGCCCTCGAGTTCGAGTCGTTCCTCGAGGAGCAAGCGCCCGCGGTGTTCGACGCCGACCGGCTCGAATGCGGCCACAGACTGCTCGAGCGAAAGCGCCGAGGCGACGGCAACGCCGTGATCGGTGACCGCGTCGGTCGCGAATTCGCACATCCGCCACGACTGATCGACCCCGCAGTTCACGCCCGCGATGGACCCGACCGAACGCGACTGAACGATGCCGTCGACGCGATGATCGATGCGAGTCGCTGACACAGGGCTTCGATTCGGGTCCGACCGCCGCTCGCCGTCGTTCGTTTAAGTGCTTCTGGTCACGAGGTAGAGCTACGAAGGGCTTTTCGCGGAGGCATCCTGTCGACAGCCGTGAGTGACGACACACGATAGCGATGCTGTTCGACCCCGGTATTGAACCCCGTTCGAAAGGCGTACGTGAGGGTGTAGTGACAGGTTTGTCGAAACGAGCGAGGCTTTTTCCGTCTCCCTGTCCGAGCCCCAGACGAGATGAGAGACGACGGTGTCGACCCCGCCGGTCGCGACCCCCCACTCGTCCCGGACGGCGGCGTCACGCCCGACCGCGACCCCGAACGCAGACTCGAGACGCGTCCAGGCTCGGGCTCGCTCTCGCGTGTGGAGGTCAGACGTGACTCGACGATCCGCCAGTGGGGTGTCGTCACGCCGAGTGCGACCGTCATCGGCCGCGCAGAATCGCCTGATGCGGACCTCTCGGAGAGCGTTCGTCGCCTCCACGACGAGCAACACGCGGCGACACCTGGCTACAGCGAGCGCGCCCACCACCTCGATCGGTTGCGAACGACGCAGGCGCTGTGTAACGCCCTCGAGGTGACGCCGTGGCAACGCGACCTCGCGTTGGGCGTGATGGACGAGATCGATCTCACCGAGTTCGGCAGCCAGCGGGCGATTCCGACGGTCGCACTGGTGGTCATCCGCCACGTCGTCGACGTCGACCGCCAGCGGTACTTCGGCCTCGACGACGTCGACGTCCAGGCGCTGTCCGCCGACCGCATGGAGGAGCTATTCACGCAGTATCGCGCCCACGACATCACCGAGGAGCCGACGTTCAAACGGCTCGCAGCCACCCACGGTCTCGATACGACGAGTCTGAACCGCCTCCGGCGCGTGCTGAAGTCCCAGCTCGAGGACGGCTTTCCGGCCTACGGTCGCAATCCGTATCGCGATCCGAACCTGCCGGAGTCGACCCGAACTCCGGCGGCCGACGCTGACGACTCCCCTCCCGAATCCGACGGTTGAGACGGGGAAGTCGATCGCCAAAGCGGATAGCGCTGCTGGCTTTTCGTCCCGACACGTCGCGGCCACGTCACCCACAGCACAGTCTCAGCCGACCGGATCGCCCGGAACCGAGAAGCGTCCCTCGAGCCCCAGCCAGTAGCCCCTCACTCGAGTTTGCCGAGCGCCTCGAAGAAGTGGGGCCGCGGGCCGACCAGCCGGACGGGGGCGTCGGCGACCGAGACCGACACCGTCGCCGGCGGCTCGAGCGGCCGACGGTTGCGACCGTCGGCGATCACGTAGCCAGCATCGGCGTCCGAGATCGAGAGTTCGATCTCCACCGCCGGGTCGACGACCAGCGGCGCCATCGGCTCCGCGGTGGCCATCCCGCTGATCACCAGCGCGTCGGTCGTCGGGTTAATCAGGGGGCCGTCCTCGCTCAGGTTGTACGCGGTCGATCCCGTTGGCGTTGCCACGAGCACGCCGTCAGCGTGACTCTCGTGGTACCGCCGGCCGTCGACGAGAACCGCTATCGTCGCGCCACCACCGTGGCCCCGTCGAGGACCGTGGACGACCACCTCGTTGAGCGCCGGCTCGAGCGTCCACTCGTCGTCGGCTCCGGTCGCCACGAGCCGGGCGAGTTCGTGGCCGTCGAGCGTACTCGCCTGCAGGCGGCCGACGAGGCTGCACACGACTTCCAGGGCGTCCGACGGATCGACGGCGTTGAGATACCCGACCTCACCGAGGTTGACCCCGAGGACCGGGGTGTCGCCGACCTCGCGGGCAACGAACAGCAACGTGCCATCACCACCGATGCTGACGACCAGTTCACACGCCGCCATCGCGCTGACTGGCACGCTCGTGGCGTCGATCGCGTCCCCTGTTTCCTCGTCGACGACCGGGCGCTCGCCGTACTCACGATCGAGCACCGCGAGGAGTGTCTCGGCGAGCGCCTGTGCACGGTCGTTTTTACGCTGGGCAACGACTCCGACGGCGGCCTCCATCGTCGGCGCATACCCGTTCTGGGAGCAAAAAGCCACAGCTTCGAGCGGAGGTCCTTCGTCGCATGGAACCGACACCAACATTCATCTCGCTGGGATTACTCGGAATATGTGAGCGGGTTCACCACCCCCGTCAGACGCTCCGATATGGAACATGTGCACTCGAGCAGTGCCGGGCGGCCAGTTTCGCCAGGACGGCCAGTGAGCGTTGGCTGTGTGCCAGTCCTCGATGCGGACGGAGGTGACCGAGATGTCTGAAGACGATGAAGACTGGTTCGAACGAGCACTGACGCAAGACGAATCGGAAACGACTGAAGACGGTCCAGAGTCAGGAGATGCCGGTACCCCTCAGACCGAGGAGCCGACCGACGGCGACGACTCCCTCGAGTTCGACGAGGGGGATTTCGATGGCTTTACCGAGAGAGATTTCGACGCGTTGGCCGATCCGGAAACCGATGCGTTCGGAGACGCGTCCAACGACAACGACGACGACGGCGGCTCGCTGTTCAACGAGGACTTCGGGTCCGCACTCGAGAACGCCCCCGATATTCCCGTCGACGAGGGGGGCGAGAGTGGAGTCCCCGGCGGCTCCTCGGGGGTCAGTTTCGTCAGTTCCGACGAGGCTGATTTCGACGACGAGATCGATTCCGATCTCCCCAGGTTCGAACTCGGGATCGAAGGGTTAGACCGGATGATTCAGGGCGGCGTGCCGGAACGCTCGCTGATGACCGCCATCGGCGGCGCCGGGACCGGGAAGACGACGTTCGGACTGCAGTTTCTCAACCACGGGCTCGCACAGGGCGAACGCGGCGTGTACATCACGCTCGAGGAGAGCCACCAGCGAGTGGTGAACAGCGCGACCGAGAAGGGGTTCCCATTCGACGAGTACCTCGAGGAGGGACGGCTGGCCATCGTCGACCTCGATCCCGTGGAGATGGCAAACAGTCTGGCGTCGATTCGGTCCGAACTGCCGACGCTCGTCGAGGGTTTTGGCGCGTCGCGACTCGTCCTCGACTCGGTATCGCTGCTCGAGATGATGTACGACGAGCGGGCGACGCGGCGAAACGAGGTCTACGATTTTACCGAGAGTCTGAAAGACGCCGGCGTGACGGCGCTGTTGACGAGCGAGGCCTCCGAACGGACGCCCTATGCCTCCCGCCACGGTATCGTCGAGTACCTGACCGACGCCGTCTTCGTGTTACAGTACGTCCGCCCCGACGACTTCCGCGAGACGCGACTCGCGATCGAGATCCAGAAGATCCGAGACGCGAACCACTCCCGGGAGAAAAAGCCCTACGAAATCACGGACGAGGGGATCTCCGTCTACCAGCAGGCGAACCTGTTCTGACCGTCTCCGGCTCGCCTCGACGGCCACGGGCTGAAACGGACGGTGTTGGATCTCGCATCGCTCGAGTCATCGACTACCGGCTCGAGCAGCCGTCCGTTCTCGAGTAAGTACGTGTTTGCGGTCTGTAGGTGCGGTCGTTCGCGGCGCATACTTTTCAGGACCGGACCGCCAGGGCGTCGTATGGCAGACCGGACCACCGTAGACGAGACGCTCACCCGTGAGGAACTGGCGGCATATTTCGAACACCTCTCGACGGCGTTTGCAGACGGCGAGACGGTTCGTATCGAGGTGGGGAACAAGACGGTCGAGCTCACTCCCCCGGAAACGGTCGAACTCTCCGTCGACGTGATCGAACGGTCGACGCTCCTGCGCGGGAACCGAGAAGAGATCGAGATCGAACTCGCCTGGAAGCCGACCAGTCCGTAACGGGCCAGGAACCTGACAGTGGCGGTGGCACACACGGCGCGGACGAGAAGGAAGTTCTTTTTCCTTCCACGCCAGTGGTCCGACTAGATGTACGAGACGATCCTCTTTCCCACCGACGGGAGCGACCACGCGGCGACGGTCGCCGAACATGCCTTCGAGGCCGCGAACACGCGATCGGCGACGCTTCACGTACTTTCCGTTGTCGACGACCGCGCGTTCCTCGTTCTCGACGACGCTCGCGTCGAACAGGTTCGGTCGGACCTCAAGGTTACCGCGCGTGAAGCGACCGACGCGGCCGCAACGCGCGCCTCCGAGGCGGGGCTCGAGGTGGAGACGGCGATCGAAACCGGCCACCCGGCGGAGTGTATCGTCGACTACGCAACCGAGAACGACGTCGACCTCATCGTCATGGGGACCAGCGGTGACGAGTACGAGAGCAACGTCGTCGGGAGCGTCTCCCAGCGCGTGGTCCGAACCGCGCCGATACCCGTAACGACGGTCGGACCGGACGTCTGAGACTGGCCTGGACACGGCCACCGAACTGCCGCGGGTGTCGGATCCGACGAGTGCCGACGGCGAACCGAGTGGATAGGTTGATATGTCTGCTCTGGCTACCCGCTGAAGAATGCGCCGCTCAATCGTGATCGCGGTCACACTGATCGCCATCGCGTTCGTCCTCATCGGGGGCCCATCGCTGTTGTTCTCGCCGTCGACGGACGAACTCACACCCGAAGCAGACGACGGCCCCGAGCCCGCTATCATCTCGCTCGAGGACAGCGACAGCGGCTTCTGGCCCTACCTCAACGCACGCCAGGCCCACGAAAACCGGAGTCCGCTGAACGTCGTCGTGCGGGGCGACGCCAACCAGGTGCTGACGCTGCTGGCCGAACACGGCGACGGTGACTGGGAGGAAGCCGATCACGATCACTTCGAAGCCGAGGAACTCCTCGAGTTCGGCGACAACGAGACGGACTCGAGGATGGATCCCGACGCTGATCTGGACAACGTTTCCAACACGACCGTCGAAGACGTCAGACCGATCTCGCCGACCGACATTCCGTGGTCTGAAGCCGACGGTGCGACGCGATACGCTTACCTCGACCCCGGCCCGGACGAGGATGGCATCTGGACGACCGAAACACTCCAACTCGAAGATGGCGAGTACTACGGCTACCGGTACCATATCCGCGCCTACGAGAGCCCGAACCCCGACGACGAGTGGGTCGTGATGCAGACCCACTCCGAGCACTTCGACTGGCTCACCCTCCGTCACCGCGTCGACGGCGTCGAAGGAGCCCAACTGCGTCTCGAGCGCGACCTGATGGCGATTCCCGGTGTCGACGTCCAGGAGGACGTCCAGCGGCTCTACCTCGACAACAGCGGCCCCTCCGATGCCGACGGGTGGGCGACCAAGGTCGATCTCACCGCAATGGCGCTTGCACCTCTCGCTCTGGGACTTGCGGCGCGGCGCGACCGCGAGATCCACGCCGAGAGTGCAGGCCTCCTCGAGCGCGCCAGCGGAGAGGTCGACGACCGACTCAACGAGGGAGAGCGCGCCCGACTTGCGGCCGTTGCCGACCGACTCGAGGCGCGCCACCTGATCCTCGCGGGAACGATCCTCGCGATCATCCTCGGCGTCCGCATCGCCGGTATCGCGCTGGATCGCACGGTCGATATGCTGACTGTCCACATGATCGCTGGCCTGCTCTACCCCGTCATCGCCGTGGGAGTACCCGTCGCGACCTACGCCATCGCCAACGGCCTCGAGAGCCGCATCGACGCTGCTGTCGCTGCGTCTACCTCGCTCGCTGTCGCGATCTGGCTCGATTACAGCCTGCTAGGCGTCGACGTCCTCCCGGTCGACGTCGTCGTCCAGCGTGCGCTCGTCGTCGTCGCCCTGGGGCTCATCGCTGGCGGTGCAGCCCGGCGAGCGACCCGCAACTCGAGGCTCAACGACATGCTGGTCGCTGGCGTTGGACTGTGGGTGGTGGTGCTGGTCGGGACCCTGTTTGGCTACCTGTAGTCTCCGTTCCGTCCGGCGGCCTCGACTGCCAGAAGAGCAACCTTGCTCGAGTTCAAATCGATTTGAAATACAGCCAATCAGTACAAATACGATCACGGATATGGACAACAGTACGCGATTTATCACGCTCTGATCGGAAGGACTATTACGACCCACTGAAATTCTGATACTCATGCGCACGAATTCGCGCCGATCATTCCTCCGATCGGTTGGGGCAGCAGGTGCTGTTGGGACGGCCGCCCTCGCAGGGTGTGTTGGGGTTGACGACGGGGCAGACGAAGACCTCGGAGAGCCCGTACCGGAGATCCAGTTCGTCTTCCAGACTGCTGGAGCGAGTCCGGACCGAAACGAACTCGGCAATCTCATCGCGGATAACTTCGAGGCAGTCGGCTTCGAAGTCGACCGCCAGGAACGTGAGTTCGATCCGGCCGTCCAGCAGACCGTCGTCGAACAGGACTTCGACGTCTCGCTTCTCGGGTGGGGTGGAACGCCAGAGCGGATCGATCCGCACATCTTCCTGACGGACATGCACCACTCGGATTACACTGAAGAAGGGGGACGGAACACGCCAGGTTACGAGAATCCCGACTACGACGAACTCGCGGAAGCGCAGGCTCGAGAGGTCGACGAGGATGCTCGACGCGAACTCGTCTTCGAGGCACAGGCGATGCTCTCGGAAGATCAGCCGCGCTGTTACATCGCAAACGAGGGTGGAGACCACCCATACAACGCCGAGCGACTCGACAGCGTGAACCCGACGTTGGGCGAGGGACTCAACGGCTTCTGGAACTTCATGGAACTGGAGCCGGCCGACGGCGTCAATGAGGTGTCGTTCGGCTACGGAGCCGACATCATCTCGCTGAACCCGATGCAGGATATGGCCACGCCGGACCGACAGTTTATCCGGCTCATCTACGACCAGCTCTATCGCTTCGGTGAGGACGGCGATCCGGTTCCGTGGCTGGCGGTCGACGAACCGGAGATCTCCGACGACGGGACTATGTTCACTGTCGAGATCCGCGAGGGCCACACGTTCCACGACGGCGAAGACGTGACAGTCGACGATGTCGCGTTCTCGTTCGATCTCTTTTACGAGCACTCCCCGACGTACCAAGCGTACCTCGATGGGATCGAAGAGATAGAGACCAGCGGAAACGAGATCACGTTCCACCTCGAGGAACCCGACGCGACGTTCATCAGTAACGCGCTGGCTCAGATCTACGTCTTCCCCGAACACATCTGGTCCGAGATCCACGACCCCACGGAACAGGGAGACGACGACTACATCGGGAGCGGCCCGTTCGAGTTCGAAGACTGGGAGCGCGAGGTCGAGCTGCAACTGGGCAGGTTCGACGACCACTTCCAGCCGCCGAACGTCAGCAGACTCATCCGCATTCCCGGCGACGCTGGCACGTTGGTCGATCAGATCGAGGCTCACGAGATCGACATGTTCGGTAACGAGCCGACGCCGACGCAGGCCGAACGGATCGCTGACGACCCGGACCTGGGTCTGGCCACCTTCCAAGACGTCGGCCACGTGAAACTGGCGTACAACATGCGCCGGGATCACATGGACGATCCACACCTCCGACGAGCGATGTCCTACTGTGTCCCCAAAGAGACCTTCGTCGAGGACATCCGTGGCGGGATGGGAACGGTGACCCACTCACCGATCTCCGAGGCAGTCGAAAACTGGCACAACCCCGACGTAGAGCAGTACACCGAAGACCTCGAGGCTGCCGAAGAGGAACTCGAGGCCGGTGGCTACGAGCGAGGAAGCGACGGCAAGCTGTACTACGCAGAGTAACCGTCGGCTGTACTACGGGAACCGTCCAACGGCCGGTCAACCCGTTGCACAGCGAAACGGAACGAACGAGAGGCCCTCGAATTGGACCTCGTTTCGCAACGCTACTGATCCGATTCGACCCGTCGACTGACAGGACTGAAAACCGAACGATCGATGCTACACACCGACTATACCCGACACGATCGGCAGCTCCCGCGTGAGCGACGCGGGAGACGAATAGAACCGAGCGCACGACCGAGCGTACCGGAAGGAGACGACAGATGGGACTGAGAGAGTACATCGTCCGCCGTATTCTCCAGCTCGTCTTTACGCTGTGGGCGTTCGTCACGCTCCTGTTCGTACTGTTCCGGATGGTGCCTGGCGATCCGACGACGCGGTTCGTCATGGAGTATCCAACGCCGGAAGCGCGAGAACAACGAATCGAAGAGCTCGGGCTCAACGAGCCGCTGTACGTCCAGTATTTCGAGTACCTGGGCCAACTGTTGCGAGGTGAGTTCGGCGACTCGACTCACTACCGAGAGCCGGTGAGTGAACTCATCTTCCCGCTGTTTCTCAACACGGTCGTTCTCATGTTCACCGCGTTGATCATCGCCTACACGTTCGGCGTGCTCTTCGGCGCGGCCATGGGATGGCTGCGAGGCAGTCGCTTCGAGCGTGGTGGCATCGTCCTCACGCTCGTCGCTCGCTCCTCGCCCGAGTTCTGGATCGGCGTCATCCTGGTCTGGATCTTCGTCTTCCAGCTCGGGGTCCTCCCCCGGAGTGGGATCGGCGCTCACGGCGGCGAGTTGACCATGAACGTCGTCGACCGATACGCCAACGTCGACTTCCTCCGGCACCTGATCCTGCCCGCGTTGACGGGGGCGATCTACTACATGGCGACGCCCGCCCTGCTGATGCGAAACACCATGCTCGAGGTCCTGAAAGCCGACTTCATCGAGATCAAGAAAGCCGAGGGCCTGCCCGAGCGAACGGTGTTGTACAAACACGCCGCCCGCAACTCCGTGTTGCCACTCGTGACCGTCGTCGCGATCGCAACCGGTGCCGCGATGGGCGGATCGGTCATCATCGAGACCGTCTTCAACTGGCCAGGGATCGGCCGTGAGATGGTCGCCTCGGTGACCAGAAACGACTATCCGGTCGCGATGGCGGCGTTTTTCCTCATGGGAACTGCCGTGATCGTAATGAATTTCGTCGCCGACCTGGCGTACCTCTATCTCGACCCACGGGTGAAATACGAATGAGTCTCGAGACCGCTACTGCTGACGACGACTCGCTAGACCGACGCAAACTTCGCTGGCAGCGCCGCCTCGAGGCGCTTCGCAACTGGGCAGGCGTCCTGAAAGAAGACCGAATGGGCCAGACAGGGATCGCCATCCTGGCAGTGTTTTTCTTCATCGGGATTTTCGCCCGACCGATCGAAATCTCGGTCGGCCCCGTCTGGGCGACGGTCCAGCCGTTCTCGCTTGCACCCTACGAGCCCGGTGCTCGGGTCGCCGGAACAGGGCTCCAGGGCCCCTCGTGGGACCACCCGCTCGGAACGACGGCGCTCGGCCGGGACGTCCTGTCTCAACTCCTCGCCGCGACGCGAGTGACGCTGATCGTCGGCATCGTCGCGGCGTTCATGGCCGTCTTCATCGGCGCGAACGTCGGCATCATCAGCGCCTACTACGGCGGCTGGGTCGACGACATCCTGATGCGAATTACCGACGTCGTCTACGGCGTTCCGTTCTTGCCCTTCGCTATCGCGCTGGTGTTCATCATCGGTGCCAGCCTGGTCAACGTCATCTTTGCGATCGTGTTGATCCTCTGGCGCGGCACCGCACGTGTCGTCCGGTCACAGGTACTGAGTCACAAACAACGGCCGTACGTCGAGAGCGCCCGAGCGATCGGCGCAAGCGACTTTCGGATCATGTACGTCCAGATCATGCCGAACGTCCTGCCACTGATCTCGCTGTACGCCGCCTTCGCGGTGGCGTGGGCGGTGATCGCCGAGGCGAGTCTCTCGTTCCTCGGGCTGGGCCCACCGGGAATGATCTCCTGGGGCGAGATGATCTACGACGTCCGGAGCGCCGGTGCACTCCGCGAGGCGTGGTGGTGGGTGTTCCCACCTGGCATCGCCATCATGCTGTTCGTGATGTCGGTGTTCTTCATCGGCCGCTCGCTCGAGAAAGTAGTCAACCCCGAACTGCGCCACTCCAAGTAACACAATGACGCTACTCACAATCGACGGTTTGCAGATGTACTACCGGAGCGAGGCAGGATACGTCCGCGCCGCCGACGACATCAACATCGAACTCGAGCGCGGACAGACGCTCGGACTCGTCGGCGAGAGCGGCTCCGGAAAGACGACTATCGCCCGCTCGATCATCCGGCTGTTGCCGGACAACGCCGAGGTCGTCGACGGATCGATCGACTTCGACGGCACGGACATCACCGAACTCACCGACCGGGAACTGCGCAACCAGATCCGATGGCAGGAGGTATCGATGATCCCGCAGAACGCGATGAACGGCTTCGACCCGGTCTACACCGTCGGCCAACAGATCGTTCAGGTTATCAGACACCACGAAGACGGCGTCTCGAAAGCCGAGGCGAAAGACCGCGCCAGATCGCTGTTCGACGAACTCGGCATCGATCCCGACCGTGTCGATGACTATCCCCACCAGTTCTCCGGCGGGATGGCCCAGCGGGCGATGATCGCACTGGCACTGTGTCTCGAGCCGCGGCTGATCCTCGCTGACGAGCCGACGACGGCACTGGACGTGGTGATCCAAGACCGCATCCTCGATACGATCAAAGAGATGCAAGCGGAGTACGACAGCGCGATGATCCTGATCACCCACGACATCTCGGTGGTCAGCGAGACCTCCGATCGGATCGCCGTCTGCTACGGCGGCCGGATCGTCGAGCAGGCCGACGCGGCCACGATCATCAAGAACCCCCGTCACCCCTACACGCTCGGACTGCGCAACGCATTTCCCGACATCGCAGATTCCGACGAGGACCTCATCTCGATTCCGGGAACGCCACCCGAACTCGTCGACCCCGGTGAGGGCTGTCGATTCGCGCCTCGCTGTCCGTTCGCAGAAGACGAGTGCTGGGAGGTAACGCCGGAACCCGAAGAGTACGGCGACGGCCATATCGTCGAGTGTCACCGCGCCGACGAGGCCGACGAACTCCGCTCGCTCGCCGCAAAGCGAGAGACGTGGATGGGCACCGACGAAGCGAAAACAACGCCGGCACAGGGAGGTGACGACTGATGTCGCTTACCTCAGAGACCGAAGAGCACTCAGAGCGGGCCGACGACGCGAAACTCCGGCTCGAGAACCTCGATAAGCATTTTACGGTCAATCAAGGCATCCTCTCGCGAATCCTCCGCGGGGAGTCCTCTCAGTACGTCCACGCCGTCGACGACGTCACCGTCGAAATCGCCGAGGGAGAAGCATTCGGCTTAGCTGGCGAGTCCGGCTGTGGGAAGACGACGCTCGGAAAGACCGCGATCAAGTTGACCGAGCCCACGAACGGTCGGATCGTCTTCGACGGCGAGGACGTCACCGACTTAAGCGGCGACGACCTGAAGGCGTTCCGACGAGAGGCCCAGGTGATCCACCAGAACCCGTACGACTCGATCAACCCCCGATTTACGGTTTACGAGTGGATCGAAGAGCCCCTCATCGTCCACGGCATCGGGACACCCGAAGAACGCGAAGCTCGCGTCCTCGAGACCCTCGAGATGGCTGGCCTCGAGCCGCCCGAAGCCTACGCCCACGAGTATCCCACCGAACTCAGCGGTGGTGAACGCCAGCGGGTCGGTATCGCCCGTGCACTGGTACTCGAGCCGTCGTTCCTGCTGGCAGACGAGCCCGCGAGTATGCTCGACGTCTCGATTCGCGCGAGTATCCTCGACGTGTTCGAGCGGCTCCAGACCGAACTCGGTCTGACGGCGTTGTACATCAGCCACGACCTCTCACTGTTGAAACACATCTGTGACCGCATCGGGATCATGTACCTCGGCGAACTGGTCGAAGTCGGCCCCGCAGACGAGATCATCGACAATCCCCAGCACCCCTACACGCAGGCGCTCGTCTCCTCGGTCCCGCGACTCGACCCCGACGTCGACCGCGAGCGAATCGAACTCGTCGGTGAGGTCCCCGACGCCGTCGACGTTCCCAGCGGCTGTCGCTTCCACCCCCGGTGTCCGAAGCTCGTCCCGCCAGAAGACGTCGACCTCGAGCAAGCCGTCTGGCGAGCCGTCGCCAATCTCCGGCGCGATCTCCTCGAGGACGACCTCTCGCTGACCGGTGACGAGACACACACCCCTGGCGAGATTCGGGCAGAGTACGGCGTTCCGGACGAGCTTTCCGACCCCCACGTCGAAGCGGTGCTCTCGGAGGCCCTCGAGGCGTTCGTCGAAACTGAAGACGCGACACTCGACCGACTCCGGGAGGCACTCGAGAGCCCGTGTGAACGCGGCTCGATCCCGACGTATCAGGCCACCGACGTCCAGCGCTCGCAGTGTCTGTTACACGACCCCGACGGGCCATATCGGGCCGGGTGACCAACGGCTGACCGGCCAGGTCGGACGCCTCGAACCCCGATCATCAACATAAACACTGCTTCGGCCACCGACTCCTCGATCCGTCTACAGAGATACAGCGAGAGTGCCTCGGGGCTTGACCCCGAGGTAGTTCACGAGACACTCACGGACGACTTCAGTACGGACAGGCAGACCACAGCAACAACTGCAACGGTTTGCACACTGATCGCCGGTCCGTCTGACGAGCAGGTGCGCACTGACGTGCTGTGGGTACTATCTTCTTACAGCGAGAGAATCCCGCCGTTCACGGTGTTGACGAGACGCTTTGCGTCTCGTTCGCACATCAGAACGCGAAGCGTTCTGAGGACGGGCGTGAATCGCGTCACTCAACTACGCGAACCACCGCTCGATAGCGGGCTGGATATTCCACGCTAATCCACACCATTAAGTTGATTCATTTACATGGGCTATGTATGGCGATTCAGGTCACGCGCACCTACGTTGGTTCGATCCAGAACCACCGGCAGGTCTGCGATGGCCTTGACTCGCTCGGAGACTCCGCCTCGAAGATCTGGAATGTCGCACGATGGACAGCCGACCGAATCTGGGATGAGACCGGTGAAATCCCAGACGAGGGTGTGCTGAAATCGTACATGAAGAACCAGTCGTGCTGGAAAGACCTGAACGCACAATCCAGTCAGAAAGTCATCGAAGAACTTTCTGACGCTTTCCAGTCGTGGTTCGATCTGCGACAGAAGGATGACGAGGCGAATCCACCCGGCTACCGCAAACACGGCGACACCCGGCCCAAGAGTACGGTTACGTTCAAACCAGACGGGTTCAAACACGACCCAGAGAACAACCGCGTCCGGCTCAGCAAAGGGTCGAACCTCAAGGAGTACTGGTCAGACTTCATCCTCTGCGAATACCAGACACGCCCAGATGTTGCCCTCTCGGAAGTCACCAAGGTACAGAACGTTCGAACCGTCTGGAACGGCGACGAGTGGGAGCTGCACTTTGTCTGCAAAGTCGAACTCGAAACCAGCGACTCCGCAGGCGACGGCGTTGCTGGAATCGACCTTGGGATCAAAAATATTGCCACGGTCGCATTTCCCGACGAATACGTCCTCTACCCCGGCAACTCGATCAAGCAAGACAAACACTACTTCAAGCGAGCCGAGTACGACACTGCGGGTGAGGGCCCCTCGGAGAAGTCACTGTGGGCACGTCGGAAACTCGCAGATCGTGAAACGCATTTCTACCACACGCTTACGGACACCATCATTACGGAGTGTGTCGAACGTGGTGTCGGCACGCTCGCGGTGAGTTGGCCTGAAGACGTGCGAAACTCAGACTGGGGGAAGAGTGGCAACAAGAAACTCCACACGTGGGCGTTCGACCGCATTTACCAGTCCCTCGAATACAAAGGCGAGATCCGTGGCATCGAGGTGCTGAAAGAAAATGAATGGAACACCTCGAAAACGTGTTCAGCGTGTGGTGACGACACGAAGTCGAACCGGAAGCATCGTGGATTGTACGTCTGTTCGTCGTGTGAGTTGGTAGCCAACGCCGATTGTAACGGGGCGGAGAACATGAGACAGAAGATAACTCCGAGTCCTCACGGTGAGGATAGGAGTAACGGCTGTGTGGCACAGCCATCGGTACACCTGTTCGACCGCGAGAGCGGGTCGTTCAAAACGAGAGAACAGGTCGTATCGTAGACCAACAAATATCCCACCCTGCGGTACGGGAAGCCTCGCCGTCGTCGGGCATCGCCCGACTGCCTGAGGGAGCTTCGCTCCCTCTCCGTTTACGGCGAGGAGGATGTCACATGAGTCGAATCCAGTGAGAGATCGGCGTCCTTGCCGCTTGTTGTAGCACTTTTCCAGCTCGAATTCGATACAACAGGACCCCTCCCGCTAGTCCTATATTCCAGGCCCGACTTGACAAAGTAACGGGTAGAAAGACAATCAAAGCACATTTTTCGAGTCTTAAGACTTATTTTAGGTAGTGATAATAGAAATATGAATTTTACCTAACCATATTGGGTCCGAGCTTTTTTCTCTACGTTCTCTACATGTGATATGGTACGAACCGATCACTGCTGTCCGCCTGAAAATACGCAAGTTGAGTTCCAAACTGAACGAAAGCGGTCGGAGTCGATGGTCCAGGCGATCGTCAGAGCACTTTCCACTACCAAAGACGTCCCCGTGACTGAACTGGACTCTTTGTACGAGTCCATCAATACGGAGGCTGTAAACTCACTGTTTGGACATGCCGAGACGCGCCACACGGCTATTTGCCTCGAGTTCACGCATCAAGATCACACGGTCACTGTAACCCAAAGTGGAGCGATCTACGTCCGAAGCAGCGATGACGAATACGGGTGAGGGGCCAAGACAAGACGGAAGCATGCGCCGACCGGGAATTGAACCCGGGCTATGAGCTTGAGACGCTCATGTCCTCCCACTAGACTTCCGATGAACTCACTGCGCTCGTTCATCGACCTTCGCCTCGCTCCGCTCGGCTCAGCACCGGCGCTGCGGAGAATAGCAGTGCGCCGACCGGGAATTGAACCCGGGCTATGAGCTTGGGAAGCTCATGTCCTCCCACTAGACCACCGGCGCTCACTCACGCTGTTCGTTCGCGCCGTCGTTCGTAGTTCCGGCGGAACTACTCACCACCGGCGCTCGTTTACTTCTGTCGTTCGTGCCCCGAGGATCGCGATTCCGAAAGAATCGCTCACCTCCAGCGCACACTTACCTCGAGCGTATCCGCCGATCACACTTCAACGTAGCGTTCGCTCGAGCCCACGCCACCTGTCGAACGTTCGTCCAGTTTTTGCCAGTTAGGGGTGCCTATTAGGATAGTGAGACCGAATGATTGCGTAATGATCGACCTACGATTTTCGGAGGCCGAACTCGAGCAGCGACGTGACCACCTCACCGGCTTCATCCGTGAGCAAGCCGACGCGGCAGGAGCCGATGGGGCCGTCCTCGGGCTCTCCGGCGGGATCGACAGCACGCTCACCGCCTCCCTCGCCGTCGAAGCTCTCGGTGCCGACGGGGTCCACGGCCTCGTGTTGCCGGCCGAGGTCAGCAGCGAGGACAACATGAGCGACGCCGAGCGGGTCGCCCAGGACCTCGAAATTAGCTACGACGTCATCGCGGTCGAACCGATCGTCGAGACCCTGCTCGAGGCCTATCCAGACGCCGACGGGGACCACGTGGCGGTTGGGAACGCTCGTGCTCGCGTGCGTGCAGTGTTGAACTACCTCGTCGCAAACCACGAAAACCGGCTCGTGTTGGGGACCGGCAACCGAAGCGAGGCCGCCGTCGGCTACTTCACCAAGTACGGCGACGGCGCGGTCGACTGTCACCCGATTGGCAACCTCTACAAGGCCCAGGTTCGCCAACTTGCACGCTACGTCGGCGTTCCCGAGGATCTGGTCGAAAAGACGCCGACTGCGGAGCTGTGGGCCGAGCAGACCGACGAGGAGGAGATGGGAATGGACTACGACACCCTCGACGCGATTCTCGTGACCCACATCGACGGCCCGCTGTCGGTCGACGCCACCTGTCGCTTACTCGAGGTCGACGAAGCGACGGTCGCGACGGTTCGTGAGATGTACGAAGCCAGCGAACACAAACGCACCGTCCCACCAGCCCCAGCGCCGCTCGAGTGACGACCCTACGCCGTTCGTTCGGCCCCGGCCGTCTCGTCCGCTCGCCACTCCTCCTCGAGCAATCCATACCAGTAGGTATCCCGGTACTCGCCGTCGATGAACGCGCTGTCCCGGTGGACGCCCTCACGCGTGAAGCCGACGGACTCGAGGAGTCGCTGTGAAGCGTCGTTAAACCCGAAGACGCGGGCTTCGATGCGATGGAGACGGAGGTGATCGAAGCCATAGCTGACGAGCAGTGCCGCCGCCTCGGTGCCGTACCCCTGCCCGTGATAGTCGGGGTCGATCCAGTACCCGATCTCGGCCCGACCGGACGCGAGGTCGACTTCGTCAAGTGAAATCGTGCCGATTGGCCTTTCTGGCCCGACGACGAGCAGGTGAACACCGTCGTCACTACAAACCGCGTCCTCGAAGAACGCCCGTTCTTGCCGTCCGTTCACCGGTCGCGACCTGCCGATCGGTCGCCAGATTCGCGGATCGTTGATCAGCCCTCGCAGATACTCGAGGTCGTCCTCCTCGATCGGTCGCAGGTCGACGCGGTCACCGGAGAGGAACGTTGCATTCGACATACACTATCGTTCGGAACGGATGATAAAAAAGGCGCTAGGGCATGCTACCACATGGTATCTGAGCAGACACCACTACCTGCCGTCGGACCTGACTGCAACCACGCGAAGCCGTCGGTAGTCAGCGACCCACGTGCCGTCTACGAACAGATCCTCGCGCAGGTCGTTCTCGACGGCCGCCACGACTGACCCGCGTTCGTCGTCGGGGACCGCCGCCAGGAGGTCGTCACCGAACAGCTCGAGCCACGCGGCCAGTCCCTCCGCGCCAGCATCCAGTTCGGTCGGCCGATCGAACAGCCGCGCGTACCGGACCTCGAAGCCGTGGGCCTCGAGTCGACTGGCGTACTCGCCGACGGACGGGAAGTACCACGGGTTCTCGGCTACGTAGCCGCGACGCTCGAGTTCGGCTTCGACGGCGTCGACAATCGCCGCGACGTTCCCGGTCCCGCCGAGTTCGGCGACGAACCGGCCCCCGGGACCCAGCGCGTCCGCAACCGACTCGAGGACGGCGTCCTGATCTCGAATCCAGTGTAAGGCGGCGTTCGAGAAGACGGCGTCGAACGGCTCGGCGAACGCGAACTCGCGAGCGTCGGCGCGAACGAACGCACAGTCTGGATAGGTCTCTCTGGCCGTCGCGAGCATCTCGGGAGAACGATCGAGGCCGACGACCGCTGGGCCTGCCTCGGCGACCTGTCCCGTTAGATGCCCGGTCCCACAGCCGAGGTCGAGGACGCGCTCGTCGGGCGTGGGCTCGAGCAGGTCGAGGACGTCCGCACCGTACTCGTAGACGAACGAGTGGGCGTCGTCGTACGCACTCGAGTCCCACTCCGGCTCGGCGTCGCTCGATGGTGCCATTACTGCTCGATTGGAGCCAGGCGTCCTAAAAGGTGGGTTGAGTCGCCTACTCGAGTGCAGCGTCGACGTCATCGGCGTGTGACTCCACGAGTTCGCCGAAGGCGCGTGCCTCGCGTCGTTCCTGTGTAGCGCGTTCTGCATCGTCACGGATGCGGCGTTTGACCAGCCCGAGCGCGTCGTGGGCGTTAGTCGCGATCGACTCGGCGACGACGCGGGGGTCGTCTTCGATCCGGGAGATCAGCCCCATCCGCAGTGCCGCCTCGGCGTCGACCGTCCGACCGCTGAGTGTGAACTCGAGGGCGTCGCCCGTCCCGAGGACGCGTGGCAGCCGGACCGTCCCACCCCAGGCACCGAACAGGCCGAAGGTGACGCCCGGCTCGCCGTACGTCGAGGCCGGCGTCCCCACGCGGACGTCACAGGCGAGCGCGAGCTCGAGACCGCCACCGCGGGCGGGGCCGTCGATCCCGGCGACAACGACCGCCGGCGAGTCCTCGATCGTCCGGGCGACCCGCTGGCCCAGCCGAGCGAACGCTTCGGCCCGCTCGCGGTCGCCATCGAGGTCGCCGACGGCCTCGAGGTCGGCACCCGCACAGAACGCCGGTCCGCGTCCAGTGAGGTAGATCACCGGCTCGTCGGCGTCGGCGACCGCCGCCTCGA
Source organism: Natrarchaeobaculum sulfurireducens (assembly GCF_003430825.1). Taxonomy (NCBI): domain Archaea; kingdom Methanobacteriati; phylum Methanobacteriota; class Halobacteria; order Halobacteriales; family Natrialbaceae; genus Natrarchaeobaculum; species Natrarchaeobaculum sulfurireducens. The sequence goes on from NZ_CP024047.1 coordinate 2,870,322, forward strand.
GTTCCTCGAGCCCCGCTACGGACAGGGCGTTGCGCACTGCGGGGCGATCGAGCGTGATGGTCCTGATCGATCCTGCATCGTCGATCGTGACGTCGATCATGCCCCCAGTCGATCGGGCGTTTCCAAAGGCCTTTGCCTCCTCCGTCGTAAGCTTCGAGCAATGGAGACGGCCGACAACTGTCGGCGTGCCGCGTTCGAATCTGTAGCGGACGTCGAACCACCGCGGTTGCACGATCTCGTCGAATCCGTCCTCGAGACGGCGTCGATGGTCCCCGGCGCGCTCACGCTCGAAAGCGCTGCAACGGCAGCTAGCGACGCGAGAGCGACCCTCGAGGAGCCGACTGACGAGTTCGCCCCCGAGACTGTTCACGCCCACGCCGCCGGCGTGCAGCTCATCTACGAAGGGCTTCGCCTCACACGAACGCTGGCTCACGAGGAACCCTGGACGGACGCCGACTCGAACGGGAGCGGCGACCTCGAGATTCTGGCTGCTGACATCCTCGTCGCTCGTGGCTTCTATTTGCTCGCACAGACCGACGCAGCCGACAAGGCCGTCCGGACGGTCCAGGCGTTCGGTCGCGACCAGACGAAACGCGCCGATCTCCTCAGCGATGTCGACTCGCTCGACGATCCAGACGAGATCGATACCACCACACTCGACGCCAACCTCGAGCGCGATGTCCTCGAACTCGCCGTCCTCACCGGCGCTGCCACCGTCGGCGAACCGGCCCCACCGGGGCTGCTCGCGTTCGCAGAGGACCTCGCTCGAGACGTCGGACCCGCGTTCCCCCCGACCGAAGAGTGTCTCACCGATCTCGAGCCACCATCGTCGAAGCGCCCGCTCGAGGACGGCACGACGGATCGTGCAACGTCGGCGACCGACCACTGATCTGACATCGGACTGCGCTGCGACAACTCGACCCACGCGCCGGGCAAATCGAAACCCATAAAGACAACTCGGGGCAACGTACTATTGCGTGCCTGGGTAGCTTAGCGGTAAAGCGCGTCCTTGGTAAGGACGAGAGCCCGGGTTCAAATCCCGGCCTAGGCTTGTATTTTTAGCGTCAAACTGCCTATCTGTAGGATTCGGTACCCCCGGAATTTCTGATCGCCCCGTCGATTCAAAACGGTTGCATTCTCGAGGACTGTCACGGCATGACGACCGGCTCGTCGTCACCCCCGAAAGCGTCCACAGCGGTTACTGTGTGGAGAGTCTCGTCAGTATCACGGTTCAGGTCGAGACAGTCACTGCAGTACCCACGAGCAGGGAGCCGACGGCGATGGGGAAGCGTCACTCGAGCGCGGAGAACACTACGAGAACCTCCTTACTCGAGGACGGCCCGCCGCAGCGCACGCTCGACACGGTCGTCCCAGAGCCTCGACTCGAGGTTGACGTCCCACCTTGCGATGCGGACGGATACAGCGATCTCCCCGACGAACCTCTCGAGTCAGCAGATGGCCGACATTGCAGCTTTCCAGGCTGTCGAGGGGTCGTATACGGACGCCGTGATCACGGCCCGGATTACGGTGCTGCCGGACGAGATTGGCTGGAACGTCATCGACGCGCTGAACGTCCCGCAGTTGCCCGGTGGGCCCTACCAGGTCCTCGACGAGGACACTGATCCACGCCGGGGGCAGTTCCCGCTGGGCGTCGGGCGTGGTGGCAAGGAAGAGATCCAGCGTCTGGACGACCAGACTGGACACCTAAGCGAGCGTAACTGAACTCGCCGTTTCTGTTTTCGTCTTTTGTATTGGTGAAAATGACTACTTGAACACGCACGGAGTGGCAACGCTTTGGTCTTCGATCCAGTCCAACAGCGCTGACGCTACGCGTTGCTGGGTGATGTTGCGTCAATAAAAAATCGGTGTATCGCGGAAGACCGGAACCGAGTTCCGGTTAGTTAGCTGCTGATTGCTGCCTTAGTTCTGGCGGCGGAGTGCCAGCATGCCGGCGGCGATCAGGGCGAAGAGTGCAACGGCGATGCCGAAGCCGGGGACACCGTCGTCGTCCTCAGGCTCTGGCTCGTCGTCATCCTCTTCCATGTCGTCGTCTTCGACTTCGACGTCGTCATCTTCCTCTTCGACGTCGTCATCTTCTTCGACTTCTTCGTCATCTTCTTCGACTTCTTCGTCGTCATGGTCGTCGACTTCCTCGTCGTCGACGTCTTCAACTGCTTCGACGAAGATGCCGTCAGCGTCGTCTTCACTGCTTCCGTCAATGCGGAAGTCGAGGCTGGCTTCGTCGCCTTCTGCGCGGTCACTGAAGTCGACTTCCTCGGTCGCGAAGGTACCGTCGGAGTCGATCTCAGCGTCCGCCGTCGTCAGGAAGCTCGAGGTGTCGCCAGCGTCACTCATGCGGACGGAGGTGTCGGAGCCGGGTGCGACGTTAGTCTCACCGCTCACGACTGCCTCTTCGCTGGTCTCGATCTGGACGTTGTCGTCCTCATCGAGGTTGTCGAACTCGGCCATGCGGTCCTCGAAGGTGAACGTCGTGGAGACGCTCTGGCTCGAGTCAGCCTGGAAGTATGGGAAGGCTTCATCTTCCTCGCCGTCAGCTGCGCCGAGTGGGCCGGCTTCTTCAATCTCGTCACCGCCGACTTGGTCGAAGAAGCGGAAGCGGTCGTCGTCGTCAGTCTCGTATTCGAGTTCGATTTCGAATTCGTCACCGTCGTCGATCGAGCGGTCGAACGGTTCGTCACTGGTGTCGACGACGACGTAGAACGCACCGTTGTCGTTGTCGATCAGGACGAAGACTTCGTCCTCGTCAGCATCGAGTTCGAGGTCGTTAGCGTCCTGGTTGCCAGTTGCGTCAACGTCTTCGAAGGTGAGCTCGACACCTTCACCGTCTCGATCATCGACCAGCGTTTCGAGGTCTTCGCCTGCAAGTCCGTCTTCGAGGACGTCGTCGATGTCGTCATCGGAGATGGCTGCAAGGTGACCGAAGATACCGCTGGCCTGGAATTCGGCGACCATCAGGTCATCGATTGCGACGTTGTCGCGCTCGGTGAGTTGGTCGACGAGTTCGTCGATGTCCTCTTCGTCATCAGCGTCCTCTTCAGGTCCGACCCAGGTGTTCACCGCATCGAGGCTTGGGTCAACCAGATCGAGGGTTGCGAAGCCGATCTCGTCGTCGACATCGGATTCGTCATCTTCGGCGATGAAGTGACCGTTCTCATCAGCCGTGATGTCGTAGTTGGTCGGCTGGAGCGGGCGGACGATTTGTTCCGTTGGGTGATCGTCAGCGTTACTCACTAGGTCAAGTTCTTCGAGGTAGTCACCGTATCCCTCGAATTCGTCATCAATCACGTCATCGGAACCGAGGTCGTCGTCGTCATAGAACGTCGCACCTCCGACGTTGTCGTAGTCCTCGTCAATTACTTTATCGTGGAGGTAGCTCTCGACGATGTCGTCGTCGGAGTAGAAGACGTCATCTGCGTCGAGACCTGCTTCATCGTGCATCGTGCCGACGAGGCGGGTGTTGACCCAGAAGTTCACTTCGTCGTCCTCGCCACCGTCATCCTCGAGGTAGAGGATGTCGATGAAGCCAGCGTCTTCGTCGCCGAACTGGACGAACGTTTCGTCGGTGTCTTCGAGTTCAACCGTGAACTCAATGAGGTCGCCTGCAGTCTGCGTGTAGACGTCCTCATCGAAGTTCGCTTCAGCATCGGATTCGGAGACGCTGATGTCATCCGAAGCGGATGCTTCGGTGTCGCTTACGTTGAAGTCAAAGGTGTAGTCACCTTCGTCAATGTCCTGGAAGTCGACGTCTTCGTCAACGTCACCGGAGTTGACGAAGACGACCTTCTCGTCGTAGTCATCCTCATCGGAGTCCCACAGTCCGACACTGAAGTCACCGAAGCTCTGCTCACCCTCGTCGAGAGCGGTCTGCATTGCATCGGCGTCGTCAGCTTCGGTGTTGTCTGGTGCGACTGCGCTTGGGTTGTCAGCCACGTCCGTTTCGTAAACAGCGTCAACGCCGCGGAGTGCGTCAACGATGTCTTCGTGGTCGACATCAGCAAGTTCGTCGGCCTCGTCGTCGAAGGCAACTGCGATTGCTGCAGCGCGTTCGTACTCAGTCTCGGGTTCGTCTTCATTGTCCGCGAAGACGGTATTGAAGTCACCGCTGCTGTCGAAGACGTCCGACTCAGTGTCGGTGTCCTCGTCGAAGTTTTCAGGTAGGGCGATCTGGAATAGTTCGTCGTCATCCAGGTCGCCGTCAGCGCTCGCGTTGACCGAGTACGAGCTACGGTCGGAGTCGATGTCGAGTTCGGTGTCCGAGTCAGGACCAGCGTCGGTCACTTGGTCGTCATCGAACTCAGCATCGAAGTCCTGCACCGTGATTTCGAACGTGTCATCCTGTGGTGGGCTCGAGTTGAGGTCGCCACCGCGCAGGAAGAAGTCCTCATCTTCGAGATCGTCAGTGTCGATCTCGACGAGGAGTTCACCGCTGCCCAGGAAGTCGAACTCATCCTCAAGCTCGAGGTCTTCGACGGTTTCAGCGTTGAGCTGCTCTTCGAAGCTGCTCGAGTCGACCTGACCGCCGTCGAACTCGTTAACGGAACGGAGTTCGTAGTCGGTGGAGTCGTCGAGCTTGCCGTCAGGCGAGAAGACGTAGACGTCCTGGCCCTGGAAGACAACACTTACCGTGTCATCTGCATCCTCGGGGTTAACGGGGTGGTACGTTGGGACGCCGTCAGCCTCGCTGATAGTCACTGTTGCGTCGTCTTCAACGCTGACGAAGTCACCTTCATCACCATCCCAGACTTGGACATCCTCACTGCGGTCGGTGAGCGTGACCGTCACGTCGTCGGTCTCTTCGATGTCACCGAAGTCGTCAAGTGTGACAACCTCGTCCTCGCCGGTGAATTCAGCCGAGTCCTCACCGCCGTCTTGGACATTGAGGTCAACGGCACCTTCGTCCGAATCGTCATCGAGGAACGTAGCAGTTACCTCAATGCTGTCGACGGGGTCCTCAGAGGAGACATCGTCAACTTCGATGTCAGCGTCGACGACGGTTTCGGTTTCATCGCCAAGACGGTCGTCGCCGTCGCCATCGAACCCTTCAATCACATCTCCGATCTCGGCATCGGTCACAGCAACGTCGGATCCCTCGACCTCAACTTGGTCATCATTTGGGAACAGGTGGACCGTGTGGTCACCGGGGAAGCCTCCCGTATCCTCGACTTCGATTCCGATGTCCTCATCGTCAGCATCGCTGGCGTCCGCAATCCCAGCGACAACATCGTTGCCGCCATCTTCGTAAGTTACGACGAGAGTTGCGTCGCCATCAACTGTCGTCCCATCTCCTACTTGTACAAATACGTTTCCATCGCTGAGGGTCTGCTCCTCAAAGCTATCTAAGGTACCCTCGGTTGCGTCCGCCGCCGCCGCGCCGCCCGCAAACGCTGCGGACATGGCAACAACGGAAAGGACCATAATCGCTGCGAGGAACACTGCACGTCCCTTTTCACGATATGATACGTTATCGTTCATTTAGTGTTATGTTGTCGTGTTTCGATTTCGCAATTAGTTAGCGCGCGATCCGTCATCTTTGGAGGCGACCATCGTCGTCCGGCCGACTTCATCTTCGAGTACCGACCCGGCCGCCCGGATAGGGGTGTTCACGACTTACGCAAGGTATTTAATAAGTCTTGTGGCTTTGAATGTCTTATTCTTCAACTAGTGGAAAACACCATATATATGTGTTTCAAACCATCTAACGTCGACTTAGGACCTGACAACCGAGCAGTGTTTGGTGATCTCACACAGTGTAACTGGTATAAAAATCTCCTCGAGCAAACCGGTCGGATGAGGCGACCAGTTCGGCGCGCTCCCCTCACTGCCCAAAGGAAGCTCGAGGACCCGACTGGACTGGATCAGGTGTGCACCATCGGCCACGTTTGGCAGAAGACCTCGACCACCCGACAACCGCCTCGAGGAGGCGAACGGCCACCCAGGAAAACTGTTCTCACTCCTCGGCGACGATTTTCACGGTCCGACGTACACGGTCGTCACGACAGGGTCCGCTCCGAACGGGAAATCGTACTCGAGCCATCGGCCACCGCGGGTTCAATCTGCGTCGCTTTCGGCGCTGGGTTCTAGCTCGGCGATCGTCAACTCGGGAATCGTCCGCTCGCCGTTGGCAGCACTCGAGTCATACGTGTAAGGGCCATCGACGACCGCCCAGAGGTCGATGACGTCGTCTTCCTCGACCGGGTCGCCATCCCACCAGCCGACGGCATCGGCGACGTTCCCCGGACCGAACAGCAGGTGATACTGAACCATCCCGTCGTGGTCGATTGCCTGGAAGACCGTCGCCGACTCGATGCTGACTGACTCACCTTCGAACGCCTCGGGATCGTCGGCAAGTTCCTGTGGATCGACCGCACGGGCCGCTTCGCGAACCCCCTCCGAATCGGACTCCGGCTCGCCGGTCGGTTCGGTCTCGAGATCGTCGAGTGAGTCGACGTCGTCGGGGTCGTCTACGTCGTCGGGCTCATCATCGCTCGAGAGACAACCAGCGGCCATGACGAGTGCGCCCCCGGCGAGAACGTGGCGTCGCTTCATGTCGGGGCGCTACGAACACGCCACGCAAGAGTGTGGTGGTCGAGCGGTGACACCACCGGAGACGAGAACAGCCACGGGTGACGGTTTCCTCGCGGGTCGGTCACCCACCGTGAGAGAGACGTAATCAAAACTCCCACAGCAACGGCAGTGCTCGCACAGCCACCGAACGACGTCGTCGACAGCGGCGTGCTCGAGGATCGTGGCGTCGAACGGGGCGCTGGAATCGTCCATCCACGCGCGCACGTTGGTCATAAGTAAACGAGGCAGCCACCGGACGATGACGGGCTGGGAGGCGCTCGAGTCCGGGTGATCGACAGTCGCCACTGCTGGGGAGTATATGCCGACAGAACGGGGAGCGATCGGTCTGAAACGAGAATCGAGTGGAAGCTGCGGGTAGTGTGATCCGGATGGGAACCGTGGCAGTCGGTGCTGGTCGAACGAGCACGGGGTGTTCGCGCTGTCGAACAGCGGAGTAGAAGTCGACGAAGGCCCGTCGGTGACTGCGTTTCGACGAGCTCAGCGCAGGCGGGCCGTCAGTCGGTCGGTTGCCTCGCCGGACTCGATCCACGCTGCCCACAGATAGAGTGCGGGCGGTAAGGCGACGACCGCGGCGACGAAGGAGTAGACAACGCTCAGCGCCATGAGCAGGCCGAAGTCCCCGAGCACGGGCGTAATCGCGAGCGCGAGCGCGCCGGTTCCGAGCGTCGTCGTCAACATACTCCCGGCGAGCGCCCCGCCGGTGCCCGAAAGCGTCGTCGTCAGGGAGGTACGGACGTCTTGATCGACCGAATACTCGTCGATGAACCTGGCCGTGGTGTGGACCGAGTAAGCGATCCCGATCCCGATCGAAATCGACAGGATCGTCGCCGTCAGTGCGTTCAACGGCATCCCGAGCAATCGCATCGTTCCGATGAGGAACGCGACGGCGATGGCGATCGGGAACACGTTGACGACCCCAAGCCACGGCTTTCGCTCGAGGATCAGATACGAGATGACCAGGAACACCGCGGTAAGCACGAGCGCAAGCGTCAGTCCCTGGGTGGCGGAGTCGAAGATGATCTGCGTAATCGCATCGAAGATGACGACCTCGCCGGTTGAGGTGGCCGTATAGCGGAAGTCCTCGGCGAACTCGGCACCGTCGGCGGCGACTTCCTCCTGGGTGGCTTCAGCGTCGATCGAATACTCGACCTGGGCGCTGCGGCGGTCATCGGTGAGGTACTGTTCGGCCTGTGAGCCAGCCGGGGAGGCGAACAGCTCGTCGTAGATCCGATCGAGGTTTCGGTCGGGGATGCCGTTGCCACTGCGGTCGTTTCGCTCGACCAGCTCGGCGAATTCGGGGTCTTCTTGTGCGTAGGAGTTGATAACCGTCAGAATGCTCGTCGCATCGGCCTCACCACCCGGTCCGACGGCCAGGCTGTCGGTCGGGTCCTCGTTGGGGCTCTCGAGTGACTCGAGTGCGTGGTCCTCCTCGAACGGCCCCTCGACGTAGATCGTAATCGACTCGTCTTGATTCGCCTCGAACCGATCCTCGAGGAGGTTGATCGTCTCGGTGATGGTGTACTCACCGGGTGCGAACGGCTCGGGGATGTGTTCGACGTACCAGGCTTCGTCTTCGGGCGGGAGGAAGTCCTCGTTTTCGAAGCTCGTGTCGACACCCGTCCCGTAAGCACCCATCGCACCACCGCTGACCAACAAGACGACGACAAAGAGAGCGGGTGCGCGCTCGCTTACGACTGCGGACGTCGATAGTACCCGTCCGAGCGTGGAGTCTTCGCTCGCGATCGGCGTCGAGTTGAACTCGGGGACGCCAAAGCGCGCTCTGAGCTGGTCGACCTCGAGTTTCGCCGCGGGGAGAAAGAGCCCGAAGATGAGGAAGGTAAACGCGATGCCGACGCTCGAGACGATCCCCATGTTCCTGATCGGCTCGAGGTCGGAGATGACGTTGGCACCGAAACCGATGATCGTCGTGACGGTGACGATGACGAACGCGATCATCAACTGGTTGTTCGCCGTCCGCATCGCCTCGATCGGGTCGTACCCCTGGACGGTCTCTTCGCGATACCGGTTGATGATGTGGATACCGAAGTCGACCCCGACCGCCAGTAACAACACCGGGACGGCGATGAGCTGTTGGTCGAACGGAATCCCCGAGAACCCGAGGAAGCCGAACGTCCACACGATCGTCATCAACAGCGCGAACAGGCCGAGTGCGAGATCGATGGGGTCACGATAGGCTGCGACGAGGAAGACGAGCAATAAGAGGAGCACGACTGGCATCACGATCGCCAGCGAGTCGCCGATGATGTTGTCGAACTCCTCCATCAGGATCCCGCCGCCGAACACGCGGATGTCCGACGATTCGCCGCCAGCGATCGAATCGATCGAGAGCTGGATGCCAGAGAGATCGTCGTCGTCGAACTCAGGCGGCACCTCGTGAGTGACGACCGTAATCGACGCCGAGGCGGACGCTTCGTTCGCGTTGAAGTCATCGGAGACGGTCGCCTCGAACTGCTGTTCGTCACCGACTGCCTGGACGGCCTGTCTGAACTCCGTGTTCGTTGCACCCTCGACGGCCCGTCGCTGGTCGGCCATCGTCGTCGCGTTCGGTTCGATCGCCTGTGCGATCATCGTCGGCGGCCCGTTGGCCGATTCCATCCGCAGTTCAGCCCGGTCTTCGACCTGCTCGAGGGTTCTGAGCGTAGCGAGCACCTCCTGACGTGTCAGGACGTCGTTGCCGACGTGGACGAGTTGTGTCGTCTCTTCTTCGGCGGCAAACGGTCCTTCGAACTCGTCGTTGATGGCATCGAGGGCGTCTTGCTCTGGAATGTCTTCGGTGAACGAATCCGAGGGATCGGCTTCCGTCGAGATGGCCGTCATGCCACCGCCGAAGACGACGGTCAACAACAGAAAGCCGACGACGATCGTCTTCGGCTGTGAGACGATAAGCTCGCTTAGGTGCGCTGTTGCCGCCTCGATTCGGTCGCCAGCGTTCATCTGTTATTGCCTCTGGTAGACGTATGCGCCAGCGCCGAGGGTGGCTAGCAGCACTGTTCCGACGGCGAGCCATGGAATACCGCCGTCGCTTTCGGTGACGTCGATCGCCACACGCGTAGTATCAGACAACTGGCTGTTACCCCGCTCGTCGTCGTAGCGGAAGTCGAACGAAACGGGATACGTCTTCGCCGTTGCACCGTCTTCAGCGTCGAGATCGAACGTCATCGTGACCGTCTCGCCGGGTTCGAGTTCTTCGACGAATCCTTCGTCGTCGTCGCTGTCGAGTGGGTCGTCGGTGAACAGGCTCGCCTCGACGTCGGTGACGGTCTGATCGAGGTTGTTGGTCACCTCGACGTCGATGAGTTTCTGTTCTCCGGCGGCGATCTGGCGATCCTCGACATTGACGAGGAACTGATCTCGCTGTTCTTCGACACCGATCATCGCGGCTGCGTCCTCGAACAGTCGCATCTGCAGATCCTCGTTGCGATACTGCACCGCGAGGTCGATCTCGCGGTCGATCGCTTCGGCCTCACCGCTGACGTCGACTGGGAGGCTAAACGGGGCGGATTCGCCCGACTCGAGGCTATCGACGGCCACACCCGTTTCGATCGGGATCACGTTGGGAGACTCGTCGGTAAACTGCACGACGACGTTTTCGGCGTCTTCAGGCCCCTCGTTCGTGACGTAGCCTTCGAGGTCACCGTCTTCGCCGACCCGCAGCGTCGAGTGGACGTCGGTGATGGTAAATCGCTGTTCGGCGAGCGGCATTACACCGCTCGAGACACGCTCATCGACTCGATCGAGTCCGTCGTCAGTTTCGAACTGGACGGTCCCTTCGAGCGGGTAGTACCGAACCGAGGTGTCATCCGGGAACGCGACGTCGTACGTCACGGTCGCCGTCTCGCCGGGTTCGAGTTCGTCGATCCGAGCGGAGTCCTGTGCGCTTTCACCGAAGCCGAGTCCCGGACTCGTCGACTCCATCGCGACGTTGATATCGGTCGCGACCTCTTCGCCTACGTTCTCGAGTTCGACGTCCATCGAACCGGTGTCGCCGATCTGGGCGTCCGTTTCGACGTCGACGATGTCGAATCGAGCCTCCTCGTCTACCTCGAGGTCGATCGACACCGACTCGGTTCGGGACTGTTCGTACGTCGTCCCGTCACCGGCTTGTTGACTGGTGTACGTATACGAAAGGTCGACGTCGAGCGAATATTCTCCTGCCGAAACGTCGTCAGGGACGTCGATCGCGATCGGGACTTCACTCGGCTGTTGGTCCGTCACTGTTCCGATCGACGTCTCACCGGATCTGACGGTGAGTGGATCGTCGGCCTCTGCCTCGACGGTCACGTCTCGAGCGGCGGTGACGATATCACGCGATTGTGCGTCGCCGATGCTGAGGTCACCGCCGTTCGAGACGACGACGGTAACCTCATTGGTCTCACCCGACTGGACGATCGGGTTCGGAGCGAACACGTCAAGGTCCGGGGAACCGCGGACGAACGGCCGGTCTTGCATAGATTGCCGAGTTTCCCGTAGCTCGGCTTGCTGCTGTTGGAGCTCTGCTTCGCGTTCGTCAAGCTCCGCTTCGCGTTCGTCTAAATCGTCGTCGTCCGCCGCTCCGATACCGGTGATACCGAGACTCGTGACGAGCAACACGACCAGTAGAACCGTCGACACTGATTGCCAGTTCATTCAGCTCACCGTCGCCAGGCAGCTCGTGCACACGGACGCGGGGCTCGTACGCGAATCGGCTGCAGTAATATCTCGTTGCACAGCGATTAACATCTCTATACCGGGTTGAAGGATACAGGAATCAAAAGCGTTTTCATTCGTGGATTCGTCGATACCCTATGGTCGGGAGAAAACACTCGCGTGAGTGGGTCGAACGAGCCACTGGTATGGGGAGTACGGTCGGGCGACCAATCGCACGCCAGTGTATCGACCACCGGGCTATGAGGCGACGAGACGAGTTCTCGAAGACGCCGAACCGAATCACAGCTACCGACCGGTTACGATGGAGTGACTACCACAATGAAAGGCTTCAGTGAGAAAGAGCGCGAACGGATTAGGGAACGATTACTCGAGGAGGGACAACAGCTCTTTTCGAGGTTCGGACCCGAACGGACACGCGTCAAAGACGTCACCGACGCATCGGATATCGGAACGAGTACGTTCTACAGTTTTTTCGACTCGAAACAGGAGTTGTACATCGAGGTACTCATCCGAGAGCACAAAGCGTTCCACGAAGCGATCGAAGCGGCGATCGATGGCGTCGAAGACCCCCGTGAACAGGTGCATATTACGCTCGAGACGATCTTCGAGGAGCTCGAATCGAACCCGCTTATCTATAGTCTGATCGTCGAGGGAGAACTCTACTCGCTTCGGACGTGGCTCTCAGATGAAGAGCGAAGCCGAATCGTCGAACGGATTCGGGGGAGACGGCTGGGAGCAATCGATGAATGGGTATCGGATCCGTCGTTTGCTGTGGACGATCCGGCAGTCGCGGATGCCCTTCTCAGACACATCGTCTTCGTAAGCCAGGCACAGGGCGTTCAAGTCGACACAGACGAGCACCCGGACTACGAAGCAGTCCGTTCGGTGTTGGTCGACATTATCGTCGACGGACTGTTCGAATCGTCGTAGCTTACGGGTAGTCGAAAGCGCCCCGGACGAGGGGGAGTCCGTGCTATCTATAACACGTATCGGACCGACCCCACGAGCGAGGGGGCAACACTCCCATAGGTCCGGCTGCCAGTCAGTTGACACGCGAGCACACGAAAGCCGTGCTGTCGGGTACGGAATACGCACTCGTCGGGACGACGAAGTGTAGTCACTGGTCGAACGAGAGTGCAGAAAATCACACACATCGCCGCGAGGCGGCGGAAGTGGATTAGTTGCGGACGACGTTCGTCGCGCGGGGGCCTTTGGGGGCCTGTTCGATGTCGAATTCGATCTCGGTCCCTTCCGTCAGGTCCTCGCCGCCAACGTCTTCCATGTGGAAGAACACGTCGTCGTCGGAGTCGTCAGTGTCGATGAAACCGTAGCCGCCTGTGTCGTTGAAGAAATCAACCTTACCGTTTGCCATTACAACCAGACAAACTCGGAGTACCCGCATAAGTGTTCCGCATTCGTTCGGAAAAATGGCCGAGCGATTCTTGAATGTTTTTTACCGACTCTTTCAAATAGACATTCGTCCTGTATCGGAAGTTATCTGGGAGATCCTGTCCGATTCGTCGTGACGAGCACCAGCTTCTGTGGGATCAGCAGTTCGAGCTGTGCAGGTGCAACCGGATCGGCTGAGGCGGCGTCCAACGAGCCTTTATGTCTACTCCGCCGTTGATACACGTGGATTCTAACGACGTTCGTCGACAGTGGGAAGCCCGGTCGGGAGAGTACTCGCCCGAATACTACGCCTACTACGGTCCGAACGATACGAGCGACGCCCTGCGGTGTATCTTCGAGCAGTTCCTCGAGCCGAATGCGTCCGTGCTGGAACTCGGCTGTAGCTCGGGCCGACACCTCTCACATCTGTCCGTACACGGCTTCGAGAATCTGGCCGGCATCGAGGTCAATCCCGATGCATTCGACGTGATGGCGGAGACCTATCCGGACCTCGCAGCCGAAGGGGAGTTCTATCTGGACGCGATCGAAGACGTCGTCACCGACTTCGACGACGGGGAGTTCGATGCAGTCTATTCGGTGGAGACGCTCCAACATCTCCACCCGGACGCCGAGTGGGTGTTCGACGAACTGGCTCGGATCACGAGCGACCTCCTCGTCACGGTCGAAAACGAAGGCGACGTCGACCGCGACGGGTCGACCGAACCCGACGTCAACTACGTCAACGACGACTTTCCGCTGTACTACCGCGATTGGAACACGATTTTCACCGATCGGGGTCTCGTCGAAGTCGACGCGAGAGAGGGACAACGGGACACGATCCGAACGTTCCGGACAGCTCAATAGCGTCAGTCACTGGCGTTCAGCCTCGAGTGCATCGGCCGCCCGCAACACGGTCGCGTCGTCGAACCGAGAGCCGACGAGCATGAGGCCGACGGGGAAGCCGTCCACGTCGTCAGCGGGAACGCTCACGGCGGGGTGGCCAGTGCGATTGAAGGGGGCGGTGTTGGCGACGACGTCGTCTGCTTGCAGTCGCTCGAACTGATCGCGCTCTGGGCGGTGTTCGGGAGCCGTCACGACCGTCGTCGGCATGGCGAGCAGATCGTACGTCTCGAGGAGTTCGTCGTAGCGCTTCGTGAGTTCGACGACGAGGTTCATCGCCTGAGCGTAGTAGCGCGAATGGTACTCGTGGTTGGTGTACGCTCCCATGAGCAAGAGCAGTTTGAGCATCGCGGGGAAGTCATCGGCTTGGGCCCGTCGGAACTTGCCGAACGACTCGATCCACGACCGGTTGTACCACGCCTTCCAGCCGTGGCCCAGCCCCTCACCGAGCATCGCGTCGAGCAGTCCTTCGGCCGTACAGACCGAGTGGATGGCGTCCGCGTCGGCGTGCATCGGGATGGAAACGTCCTCGACCGCCGCGCCCATTGCTGCGAACTGATCGATCCCCTCGCGGACGGTCTCGAGGACGGCATCGTCGCTGCCGGACCGGTCGAATCCCTCCTCGAGGACGCCGATCGAGAGCGAGGAGACGTCGCCATCGAGGGACGCCTCGTAGCGCTCGACGGGAACGGGTGCGTGAGCCCGGAGGTCACGTTCGTTGCTGCCAGCGATTACGGAGAGGACGCGGGCGACGGACTCGACGTCGGGCCCCATCGGTCCCGGATGATCGATCGCGTGTTCGATCCCGATGCAGCCGGTGTAGGGGACGAGCCCGTAGGTCGGTTTGTGGCCGACGATACCACAGAGTGCCGCCGGAATCCGGACGCTGCCACCCTGATCGGAGCCGATCGCCGCGTCGACCTCGTCCGTCGCGATGGCGACCGCACTGCCACCGCTCGAGCCGCCGGCGAGGGAGTCGTCGTCGTGGGGGTGGAGGATCGGCCCGAACGCACTGTGGCCCGTCCGCGTCATCGCCATGTCGTCCATGTTCGTCTTTCCGACGATGTCAGCTCCGGCCTCGAGCAGGCGAGTGACGACGGTTGCATCGCGGTCGGGAACGTAGCCCTCGACGACCTGTGAGCCACACGTCAGCTCGACGCCGGCGACGCAGACGTTGTCCTTGATCCCGAGTTCCCAGCCATCGAGGTCGCCCCCGTCGTTGCCGGCAACGTAGCACCGACTCACCCAGGCGTTGTACGGGTCCTCGTCGCTCGAGGGGCGGCGACCCGAACTGCGTTCGCGGCCTTCGGTGCCGCCGAGTCGTGGCTCCAGATCGTAGGACATCACGGTCTCGTAAGAACTCAGCCGCCGATTGGCTATCTCGGTGAACGCCTCGAGTTCGTCGTCGGTGAGATCCAGATACTGCTCCGCAGCGAGTTCGTTTAGGGCGGCTTCCGTCGGTGGACGAAGCGGCATACGCGACTAGTCGCTCAACTGACCGAAGTGATCGGCGCACGCACCCGCAAGGGACTAAACACGCGTTCGTCCGACCGACACGCACCGACCGATCGACGACTCGAGCGAGCGTTGCTCGACGGCACCCAGCACCGGCCGCCGTCTGCGAACCCGACGGTCCCCGGCGATTACAGCCGCTTCGAGAAGACGTCGGTCTCATAGGCCTCGCCGCCGAGTTCGATCTCGTTGCGCTCCGTCCGCTCGAAGCCGCGGCCCTCGTAGAACTGCCTACCGACCTCGTTCCCCGCGAGCATCTCGAGTCGAATCGTCGAGACAGCTGTGGGGAGCGCCTCGAGTCCACGCTCGAGCAACGCCGTTCCGACGCCGGTCCCCCAGTGGTCCGGATCGACGTAGATCGCTTTCAACTCGGCCTCGTCCGGGCCGACGAACGACTTCATCTCGGCGTCGCCCCAGCGGACGTCCGCGAACCCGACTACGTCGCCGTCCTCGCTCGCGACGAACACCCCATCAGGGTTCGGTGTGAGCGACTCCAGCCAGCGGCGTTCGTCCTCGGGAGATGGATCGACGGCCACGTTCTCGAGCACTCGTCGGGGGAGCAACTCCGCGTACGCTGTGTGCCACGCACGGCCGTGGGCGCGGATCACTCCAGGAACGTCGTCGGCTCCCTGGAACCTTCGGATCTCCATATCCGCACTCCTGTATCCGAGCCAATAAGATGGTTGGCCCCTCGAGCCTCCCAGGCGGACAACACGAGTTTCGGGGCGTTTTCGAGCCAGATTACGGGGGCTGCCACGCCCAGTCGACGCCATCGGCTGGGATACTCGCGACGAGCGTCACTCGGGGCTCCCCGTCGACACGATACTCGGCGTAGTACAGCACGCGCAGGCTCGCCGTCGCCGACAGGAGTTCGTTCGGCGCGAACCGGTATCGGTCGCCGGCTCCCGACTCGCCTGGCCCCGACTCGAGGTAGTGCTCGTAGAAGAGGACGCCACCCGGCGCGAGCGTCGATTCGATAGCGGACAGTCGGTCGCGAGCGTCGAAAAAACTGATCGTCACGAGGTCGTACGCGGCCTCGGGGAAGGCGTAGCTGTCGACGTCCGCGAGGACGAATTCGATTGCGTCCGCGTGAGCACCCGCCCGGTCGCGCGCCCACTCCAGGTGCACGCGCGAGAGGTCGACCGCGTCGACCGACCAGCCACGAGCCGCGAGAAACAGTGCGTTTCGACCGCCTCCAGTCGCAAGGTCGAGCGCACGACCTACCGAGAGGGCCTCGAGCACCGAGCGGAGCACGGGTGAGACGTCAGCTCCGTGCGTGTCGTCGTCCGTCACTGAACGTGATGACGGTGACGAGGGCCTTGTAGCTACTCGAGACAACACGTGGTCGCTCGGCGAGGCGGTACTCGAACGCAAAAAGGCGAGCGACCGTCCGAGGGTGCGAGCCTAGTTCGTCAACGGCTGATTGAATCCGCGTTCGCGCTCGAGGACGGTCTCCCAGGTGAGTTCACAGTCACAGGAGACCTGCTCGAAGACGGTGGGGTCCTGGCGGAGGCCGAAGTCCTTGATCGCCTTTTGGACGAGGTCGTCACACTCCGTGCAGTTGTGTGAGCCGCGGTCGGAGCCGTGGCCGACGGGATCGGAGACGACGATTGCGTCGACGTCGGCGGTCTGCTCGAGGACGTGGGCGACCGACCAGAGCCACGGCGGCCGATAGCCATCACGGAAGTACAGCTCGTCGACCATGGTGTAGCGCTGGACGTTACACGGGTTCATCGAAACCGTATGACAGCCGGGAACGTCGGCACAGCGTTCGATCGAGGAGATCATGTCGGAGACGGCTTCGGACTCCGTGAGAAACGGCGGCTTCATCAGCAGGTAGGCTTTGATTCCGGCGTCGGCGGTCTCGCCTGCGTCCTCGTCAGCTCTCGCAGCCTCCGCACAGGCCGCCTCGAAGTCTGCGAAGTCGAAGTACTTGTTCACGCAGTCGTGACGGACGCGGTCGGTGGCGGTCTCGAGGCCGATCGCGATGTCCGTGTCGATGCCGTGGGCGGTGAAGTCGGAAATCTTCTCGCGGGAGACGAAATCAGGGAGCGACTCGAGGACGATTCGCTCGCGGTCGGCGAACGTCTCGCCGATGGCGCGACGGGTTTCGGCATCGACTTCGCGCTCGTCTAAGAACGAGCCGGAGGTGTAGATCTTGATGAGTTGGGCTGGCTCGTCGGCGTTGTCGGCCTCGTGGTCGAGACAGACGTCGATCTGGTCCATCAGTGCCTCGTGGGAGACGGAACCGCCGTCGACGCTCTCTGCGACGTAGCCACACATGGTACAGCCGCCGGCGCGGGCCCAGCGACAGCCCCCCGTGTTCAAGATGATCGTCAGACTCTGTTTGACGCCGTCGGGCGTGTTGTCCTCGTCGATCCAGACGCGGGTGGGTTCGTGGGGATCGTAGCTGGCCTCCTTACGCGAGCGGATCTCGCGCATGACCTGATTGTGGGCATCCATGCCCTTGCCCTGCTCGTAGACCTCGGGCGTGGGTTTGCTCATTAGGAGGGAAAAGCGGGCCAGCGCCTAAAGCGCCTTCGCTGTGGACGACAGCGCGGTCACTCCACGAGAGAGCCTGGACCCTCGCGATGTGAGGTGTCGGCGTCCGCTTTCTGTCCAGTGGCTGTTCTCCGCTCGTCGGTCAGGTGACAGGCACACCGATGGGCAGGTCCGACCGTCTGAGTCTCCGGGTCGGACCGCTGACAGACCGTCGGAAACGTCGACTCGAGGTGCGTACGAGCGGTTTCGACGTCCCCCACGGTGAGCAGTTGAACCGCGCGTTCGAAGCCTGCTTCGACGGTAGAGTCAGTGAACCCGGACTCGAGTTCGTACTCCGCACGAAGTGCAGCGTCGACTGCGTCCTCGTGAAGTCGGTCCGGGACGTCCGCCTCTTCGGGCGGCTCGTCGGGATGTAACAGTTCGTACAGCTCCTCGCGGTCGAGTCCGTCTTCGACGCGTTGTTTGAACTCGAGGAGGGACCGCCAGGTTCGCTGGTCGATATCGTGTTCTTCCGGTGGGATGACTTCCGGACAGCGCGTGTGGAACCGGCAGCCACGGGGTGGGTTCGACGGATCGGGGACGGTCCCACTGAGGCGTACCCGTTCGCCGCGTTTCGAGAGGTCGGTCGAGGGGATCGCCGAGATCAGCGCTCGCGTGTATGGGTGCTGCGGATCGGCGAAAATCTCCTCGGTCGGTCCGACCTCGACGAGTTCGCCGAGATACATGACGCCGACGCGGTCACAGATGTGGCGGATGACCCCGAGGTTGTGGCTGATGAGCAGGATGCTCAGCCCGAACTCCCGCTGGAGGTCGGCCATCAGGTTGAGGATCTCCGCCTGAACGGAGACGTCGAGCGCGCTGACCGGTTCGTCGGCGACGAGTAGTCGGGGATTCAACACGAGCGCTCGAGCGAGGCCGATTCGCTGTTTCTGGCCGCCGGAGAACTCGTGTGGATATCGGTCGATGTCCTCAGCCTGTAAGCCGACACGAACCAGCATGGCTTCGACGATGCGTCGCCTTCGCTTTCGGTCGGTCATTCCGTGGACGATCAGTGGCTCCGCAAGCGACTCGCCGACGCTCATCCGCGGGTCGAAACTCGAGTCGGGGTCCTGAAAGATCATCTGGGCCTCACGTCGGAAGCGTTTCAGTTCAGTTCGGCCGTACTCGGTGATGTCCTGTCCGTCGAACCGAACGGTTCCCGACGTCGGCTCCTCGAGCCGAAGGATCGTTCGTGCGGCCGTCGACTTTCCACAGCCGGATTCGCCGACGACACCGAACGTCTCCCCTTCCCGAATCTCGAACGTGATCCCGTCGACGGCCTTTACCCGGCCGATTTCGTCGTTCAACACGCCTCGAGTCATCGAGAAGTGTTTCCGAAGGGCGTCGACCTCGAGAAGTGGACGACCGGCGCTCATCGGTCACCTCCGGCGACCGGGCTCACGTCACGGTCGCCGCCGGGTTCGGGGAGGCCGTCGCTTCCCGGTTCCCAGTGGACACACGAGACGCGGTGCTCGGGCGAGCGGTCGTACATCGGCGGCTGTTCACCGACGGAACACTCCCCGTTTGCGTACGTACAGCGGTCGTGGAACCGACAGCCGTCGGGCGGGTCGATCGGACTCGGCAAGCTACCCGGAATCGGCTCGAGCGTCGACCGCCCCGGCAGGCACTCGAGTAGCGCCTGCGTGTACGGATGGGCAGGGGTCTCGAAGACGTCTTCGACGGTACCGACTTCCATCACCTTCCCCGCGTACATGACGACGACGCGGTCTGCGATTTCAGCGACGACGCCGAGATCGTGAGTGATAAAGACGATACTCACGTCGTACTCGTCTTGGAGGTTATCCAGGAGGTCGAGGATCTGTGCTTCGATCGTTACGTCGAGTGCCGTCGTCGGCTCGTCGGCGATCAAGAGGTCGGGCTCGCAGGCCAGCGCTATCGCAATCACGACGCGCTGTTTCATCCCGCCGGAAAACTCGTGTGGGTAGTCATCGACGCGAGTGGCGGCCTCCGGAATGCCGACGTCCTCGAGGAGATCGATGGCCCGCTGGCGGGCGTCGGCCTTCGAGACGTCGTGGTGGGCGGTGATGGCTTCTCGAATCTGGTATCCGACGGTGTAGACGGGATTGAGCGCCCCCTGTGGATTCTGGAAGACGTGACCGATTCGGCCGCCCCGGAGGGCTCGTAACTCGCCGTCAGACAGCGTGGTTACGTCCTCGCCGTCGAAGTACACCTCGCCGTCAGCGATTTCGCCGGGCGGCATCGGGATCAACTGGGTGATCGATTCGCTCGTTACTGACTTTCCGGACCCGCTTTCGCCGACGATACAGACGGTCTCGCCGCGGGCGACGTCGAAGCTCACGCCGTCGACCGCTTCGACGACGCCATCGTCGGTGTGAAAACGGGTTCGGAGGTTTCGGATCGAAAGGAGTGGTTCGTCGGTCATCGTCACTGGTGTCGGGGATCGAGCGCGTCTCGCAGCGCATCGCCAAGGAAGTTAAACGCCAGTACCGTCAGAAACAAGAACACGCCGGGAATCGTCGCGACCCACCAGGCGTTCTGGATGTCACTTCGTCCCTCCGAGATCGCCCGGCCCCAGGACCAGACGTTCGGATCGCCGAAGCCGAGGAACGCGAGCACCGCCTCATAGAGGATCAACGACGGGATCACGAGCGTCGCCGCCGTGATGATCGTATTCGAGACGTTCGGGACGAGATGCCGGGTGATGATCCAGCGCTCACTTGCGCCGACGTTCTTTGCGGCCTCGATGTACTGTTCTTCGTTGCGCTGGAGCGCCTCCGAACGCACTAGTCTCGAGGTCGCCGTCCACGTCGTGAATCCGAGGATCAGGATGATCGTGAACAGGTCGCCGCCGTAGAGATAGACGACGAAGAGGATCAGAAAGAACGTCGGGAACGTGAGCATGATGTCGACGAAGCGCATCAGGACCTCATCGACCCAGCCGCCGAAGTACGCAGCCGTTGTCCCCACCGCGCTCGCGAGTACGATGATGATGAGACAGCCGATAAGCCCAACCATCATGCTCACTCGAGCGCCGATGACGACGATCTGGAGGAGGTCCTCGCCGGACTGCATCGTGCCGAGCGGATGAGCCCACGTGCCGCCCTCGAGACCTGGAACGTACTGGTAGAACACCGGCGGTTCGTAGGCGTTCGCGACGTCGAGTTCCGGTCGACCGAAGACGAACGGACCGACCACCGCGAGCGCGAAGACGAACGCGAGAAAGAACAGGCTTGCCACGGCCGCCTTGTTCTTTTTCAGTTCCGTCCAGTAGTGTTTCGTCCGGCGCGGATTCCGATACAGTGGCACGACACCGTAGAAAAACAGGACCACGACGGTGAGGATGAACAGCCACTCGACGTTCCCCGGATTCGGAGCGAACTCGATCGGACCGAACTGGGCGTCGACGATCGGCTGGCGATGGCTCCCGAACAGGGAATCGAGGACCCATCCGGCGATGACTACTGCCACCGATAGGACCGTTGCGATGCGTATCGGCGTTAGTTCGAGGCCGCCCTCGTACTGTTCCCAGTCGACGTCTTCGAACCCGACGTCTGGCGTCGAATCCGGTTGCGTATCCGTACTCATTAGCGATCACCGAACTCGATCCGCGGGTCGAGAACCGTATAGCAGATATCCTGAACGAGGTTGCCGATGATCGCGATGAACACCGGAATCAACACCGTCGCCAACACGAGCGGCGTATCCTGCTGGATGATCGCCTCGTAGCTAACGAGACCAAGCCCAGGAATGCCGAAGATGTACTCGATCACGTAGCCGCCAGCGAACAACAGACCGAGGATGTCGCCGACCAGAATCGTGATCAACGGCACCATCGCGGGCCGGAAGATGTGCCGGACGGTCACCTCGTTCTCGGTGAGCCCCTTTGCTCGGGCCGTCTTGACGAACTCCGCGTGGACGTACTCGAGCGATTCCGCACGCGCATACCGCATCTCGGAGGCGATTGCGGACGTCGAGAGGACGATCACCGGGAGTATCAGTTGGTGGATGTTTTCCAGTGAGAGAAGTCCCGGAACGTCGGTCGTATAGTAGATCGGGAACCACCCGAGAACGACGCCGCCAACGAGGATCAGCATGATCGCAAACCAGAAGTTCGGCAGGCTGATTCCGGTGAACGCAAACAGCGTCGCGGCGTAGTCGCCTTTCGTGTACTGGTGGGTCGCCGAGTAGAGACCGATCGCGAATCCGATGACGACCGAGAGCACCGTCGCTGGCAAGACGTACTGGAACGAGTAGATCCACGAGTTGGCGATGACCTCCGTCACCGGTTGGTTGTACGTCGACGACCAGCCCCAGTCGAACGTCGCCAGTCCGACCATGAAGTTGGTGTATCGTTCCCAGACAGTATCGCCGTGTCCGAGTTGTTGTTCGTACAGTTCTCTGGCTTCGTCTGCGTCCATCCCCGCCTGCACCTGTTGGTCGATGAACTCCGCACCACCCGCCGAAATCGGCGAGAAGTCGATCAACAGGAACGTAATCGTCACCGTTACCCAGGTGGCGAAAACGGTCCAGAGGAGGCGTTTTGCGATGTACGCTTTCATTGTCCGTCTCGATTGAAACTCATGGTGAGCAGTCTATAGGATTTGAAACGTCTGAAATAGCTCGAGGGCAGTGTTACTGCTCGGCCTCGATCTCCCATCGATGGACGTCGTATCCCCACGCGATGCTCGGTTCCTCGGTGGGATCGACGTGGTGGCGATAGCCGTTCAGGTCCTCAGGGAAGTAGAGGAACATCCAGGGTTGTTCCTCGCTCAAGATCCCGAACGCTTCCGCCAGCGTGCGCTGTCGTTCGTCCTGATCCGGCGTTGTGGCGGCTTCCGAAAGCATGTCCGCGACGCCTTCGGGATCGTCGTAGCCATAGCCGTTCACGGACTCACCAGGTCGCCAGAAGCCTTCCGTTGCCTCCGGCGCACGTGGATAGGAGTTTCGGCCGATGCCAGCCATGAAGTCCCACTCGCGGGAGTCGCCCGGTTCGGCGTACAGATAGTCGTCGAGCATGGTGTTCCACGGGACGGGATCGAGTTCGACCTCGAGACCGAGGTTCTCGTCGAGTTCGTCCTGGATGAATCGTGCTACCAGCTCGGTGTCGTCTGCACTATCGGAGAAGACGTAGTTGAGGACGACTTCCTCGCCGTCGGCGTCGACGAGGCGACCGTCGTCGTAGCCGTATCCGTCCGGAAGGTTGTTCTCGAACCGGTCGCGGGCACCGTCCGGATCGTACTCCCATTCGGCGACCTCGGAATCGTCGTAGAAGTCGGAGTACTCCGGTGAAAGCGTATGCGCAACCGTGCCGTAGCCGTACTGGATGTCGTCGACGATCGACTGGCGGTCGACGGCCATCGTGATCGCCTGGCGCACCTCCGGAATATCGAGGGCCTCCCAGCCGTCGTCTCGCATGTTGTAGAACATGCTCTGACAGTAGACCGTCGGCGTGCTGATGACCTGCACGTCGTCCATCCCGTCGAACTCTTCGGCACGACGTGCAGGGATACCGGCGGCAGTGATTTCACCCGCCTGAATCGCCGATAGCCGGGTCGACTCCTCGCCCATAACCTCATAGGTCCACTCGTCGATGTGCGGGGAGTCCTCGTGACCCTCGTAGTTGCGCAGGTAGTAGTCGTCGCTGCGCGGAGCGTACATGCGGGCTTCGGTCTCGAGGACTTCGACGGTGAACGCGCCGAGGTTCCCCGTGTAACTCAGTTCCTGAATCTCGTCGTCCTCGTTGAGTCCCTCGCCGTCCCGGTCCTCGACGTACGGCTCGGCGAGCTCCCGCGGAACAACCTCCTGAAAGCCCCAGAGGATCGGTTCCTCGAGGAAGCCGGGGAACGGTTCGGGCATCTCGACGGTGAACTCGTAGTCGCCGGTCTGTTCGACGTTGAACCAGGCCTGTTCGCCGTCCTCGTCGGCTGCCTCGAAGCCGTCGGGGACCGCATCGACGGGCATTCGCCAGTCATCGGCCATCGAGACTGCAGCCCAGTTGTCCTCTCCCTGGATGATCTCGGTGATCGAGTACACCCAGTCGTCGGCAGTCATCTCGCCATAGGGCTCAGACCACTCGCCGTACTCGGTGAGCGTGAACGTCCACTCGGTGAAGTCGTCGTTGACCTCGTAGTCGCGGACGAGTCGTGGGACGAACTCGTCGTTCTCATCGAACGCATACGCAGGGTCCATGACCCGGGTGACGCGGTCGCCCGACGTCGTATCCGTAATCCGGAAGACGTTGTAGTTGGGCGCTTCGCTTCCTTGAGCCCCGATCCAATGGTTTCCATCACCGGTATCGTCACCGGCGGCTGGTGCGTCATCAGAACAGCCAGCCAGGAGTGCGGCCCCACCGGCTATCGTCGACTTCAGCACCGTTCGCCTGTTGATACCGTCCGTCACGTTTTCGGAAGTCACGAATGGTTATTACCGAAAGAACATATAAAACTTCCTATGGTGCTACATATGCTGTGACTTTTTAGCGAAATGTGTCGAATATCAGCCGGTACCGTTGATTCAGGCACAATTGACCTCCTCCCGCGCCTAAACTCGCGGGAATCCCACCATGGAATTTCAGGCCGAGCGATTCGACCCTAAGGTTTCAAGACGCATACGCTCCAAGCGTCAATTCCTGGGCTTCAGCATCGGCTTGGCTGTCTTGTGGGCCGGTCAAACGGCCCCCTTCCTCAGCCGAGTCATCGTCATCCGTGTGTTCTCTTGAAAGACTCTCTCCGCTGAGGTAGCGGTCTGCAATGTTGAGCGCGGCGTTGATGTCCGCGTGGGACTCCGAAACCCAACACTCCAAATTGGAACACTTGAACGTTGCTTGATCGGGGCGGTAGCCCTGTTCTCCGCAACAGTGGCACGTCTTCGAGGTGTACGCGGGATTCACCGTCTCCACGCGAATCCCTTTCTCGGCGGCTTTGTAGCGGAGTTGGGCGTGCATCTTCGCAAAGCCCCATCCGTGCAAGCGCCGGTTCATGAACGCGCCGTAGTCCATGCTCTCGCGGATATGCGTGAGGTCTTCGAGGACCAACACGGGATTCTCGAATTGGTCGGCGTAGGCGACGACCTCCGATGTGACCGTGTGGAGAATGCCGTCTATCTGCCGCCAAAGCGAATCGCCGTAGGACTTTGCGATACGTTCACTCCCACGTTGCTGAAGGCGTCGAGTCGCCGTGAAGTACGTCTCACGGAGCCGCCGAACCTGTTTGCCTTCGTCGTTCCAAAGGTTGGGTGTAGCCGGGGAGCCGCGCTCGTCACGGTGACACACCGTTAACAAAGAGGCTTCCCCGATGTCTACCCCAATCGGCGTTTCGTCCGCCGAACTGGATCGTTCCTCCACGTCCCGCGTTGCGACGACGTGCAAGTACCACTCGCCGTCACGGTCGAACAGCCGACACTCGCCCATCTTCGCGTCCCTCGCGTGCAACGCTTCCAGCCACTCTCGCTGTTCGGGGTTCGGTTGCGCGGGGAGCCACAGGTTGTAGTCGTCGTGATGCGGGATTTTGACGTACCACTCGATGGCGTTCTGTGGCTTGTGGTCGAGCTTCGGGCCTTCGTTCGTGAACCGAACCGGGTGGTCGTCGTGAAGCTCCTTCGCGTCGTAGCTTCCACCACAGAGTTGCGGGACATACTTCTTGAGGGCGTTCTTCGCGTACCCAGAAAGGTCGTAGTTGACCACCACGTCGTTCGCTTCGGTCTGAGTGGTGCAGTTTGCGTTAAACGCGGCTTCGAGGGCGTCTTGGTACGCTCGTTTCGTCTCACAGAGTTTGCGGTGCTTGTGGGCATTCGGCTCCACAAGCTTGAGTTCCAGCGTCTCGGTGAGTTCGGTCATTGTTCGTCCTCCTCGCGACGTTGGATGTAGTCTTGAACCGTTTCACTTGAGACGTGCCCTGCTGTTCCGGCGTAGTAGCCGCGCGCCCACTTGATTTTCTCGCCGTCGTGGTCGGCGTAGCGGTGGTTGTATTTCCGCGAACTGATGCCTTTGAACCAGTTGGCGAGAAGTGACGGGGCGTGTTTCGGTGGACTACTCACGAACAGGTGAACGTGGTCGGATTGGACGGTGAGGTCGACAATCTCCAATCCTTTTTCCTCGGCGATTTCGTGGAGGATTCGACGCACACGGTGTTCGACCTCGTTAACCAGTACCGAGTTGCGGTACTTCGGCAACCACACTATGTGGTAGTTGAGGTTGTAGGTCGCGTGTCGTGTGGTCTTCATCCGTACTACACACTATGGTGAGAAACGGTGTTAAAACTACCGAGTGGCGTGGGAAATACGGCCGATTGTGGCAACGTGGGGTTGGACGCACTATGCCTACCGCTCGACCCGCGCCTGAAGACGCGGGTATCCGCTCACACTATGTATCACGACGACCGGCACAACTGCCTACAGGGCACCGTGCTGAAAGAGAAACGACGCAGTGAACAGGGCCACCGCGACGAGAACGAGTCTGATACCCGTTCGAAACTGGACCGATGGATCGCGAACCGACGACCGTCCGGAGGCAACACCGCGCTCGCTAGCTCCCGTGGTCTCTCGCCTCGCCCGCCGCCTCGAGACCGACGGACGGGTCAGGACCGTAGCGATGGCGAAGAGACCGACAGCGAGTACGAACAACGCGTCGATGACGGATTCGAGCCTCCAACCGAGTGCCACCCCAAGCCCAGAGACGGCGAGTAGACAGACGGTCGCGGCTACGGCCGACGGAGCCAGGTACGTTCGAGACGCATCAATCACGTTCACTGTCATGTAACACGGCCGCTCCGTTGTAGCTGTTTCGGGGAGAAACCGAGTTGGCAACCGCAAACTCACTCGAGGCGAATAGATCTCGTTTCGACCGCTTCACAGATCGGACAGACGAACTGATACTGAACGCGGCCTCTCGAGGCCGTCACGCGCCAGCCACCGTCGTCGTCGAGGTAGCCACACTGTCGGCACTCGAGTTCCGACTCGTCGAACTTCTGACGGAGTCGATCGAACGGTGAGCGATGGGCAGACATATGTTACCATACGCCATCTAGAGTAATAACCTTCGGGGTAAGCCGGTTGCGATCGGTTCGCCAGCGTGAACTCGAACGGTCTAAGGGGCGTGAACAAGAGGTACGAGGTAGAGCCTGACTGTAACCGCGCGGAGGTTGTCAAGGGCTGGGACCACCATAGTTATTCAATGTGGCCTTCTTATGGAGGCGTATGAGTGAAATCGATGCGGAGTCTGGCGGCGACGAGTCCCCATCCTCGTCGGCGGCAGCTGCGCTCGAGCACGTCGTCGACCCCGTCGTCATCGTCGCCGACGGGCGGATCACCTACACGAACGGTGCCGCACGCGATGCGTTCGGGCTCGGTACCGACGACTCGGACGAGTCCCAGCCGGGGACGGCACTCGACGGATGGGAGACACTCGAGACAGCGATCGACGAAACGACCGTCGGAACCGCTCGACGGGTCGAACTGGCGGCGTCGAAATACGACGCACGAGTCCACCGCGAGGCAGACGCCGCGACGGTCATCTTCCAGCCCGATCTCGAGATCGAATCGACGAAAAGTGACCGCGTGGTCAAAGACCGGGCGATCGACGAGGCTCCCGTCGGGATCTCGATTTCCGATCCTGACCGTGACGACAACCCGCTCGTCTACATCAACGACGCCTATCAGGAGATTACCGGCTACAGCTACGACGACGTTGTCGGCTGTAACTGCCGACTCCTCCAGGGCGAAGACTCCGACGAGGAAACGATCGCCGAGATGGCGGTGGCGATCGACGAGGACCGGCCCGTCACCGTCGAGATCAAAAACTACCGCAAGGACGGCACCGAGTTCTGGAACGAGGTCACCCTCGCCCCCGTCCGCGACGACGACGGCGAGGTTACCAACTACGTCGGCTTCCAGAACGACGTAACTGCACGCAAGGAGGCCGAACTCGCACTCGAGCAGCGGACGGAAGAACTCGAGTACGTCCTCGACCGAGTCGAAGGGCTCGTCCAGGACGTCACCGCCGCCGTCGCGGGAGCGACCGACCGATCGACGCTCGAAAGCGCCGTCTGTGACCGGATCGCCGCGGAACCGGCCTACAATGGCGTCTGGATCGGCGAGCGAAACCCCGCGACCGAACGGATCGACGTGCGGGCGGACGCGGGCGATGCCCCTGAGGGACTCTCGGCCGACGACGACCACCCCGCTGCGACGGCGATCCGAACGGAGTCGACCGCGACCGACACCCGCGACGGATCGACGATTGCCGCGTTCCCACTCGTCTACAACGACATCGAGTACGGCGTGCTGGCGGTTCGGACGGCCACGGACCGCTCGATCGACGACCGCGAAGCCGTCGTCCTCTCGGCGCTCGCGCGCGCGATCGCAAGCGGTGTCAACGCTCGTGAGACTAGCCGCGTCCTCGCGACCGATGCCGTCGTCGCCGTCGAGGTCGACGTCACCGACACGGCCGTTGCCCCCGTCGCGGTCTCGGCCGCCGCTGACTGTCGACTCGAGTACCGACGGACAGTCCATCGAACCGGCGACCGAACGGCGTCGCTGTTCACCGCCATCGGTCCCGACGCCAGCGAGGAGGCGCTCGCGGACGCGCTCACTGACCGGACCGACCTCGAGTGGCGGGTCGTTGTCGAGCGCGACGGCGAGTGTCTGCTCGAGGTGAGCGGTGGCGACGACCCCGTCGCCTGGCTCTCGGGTCGCGGCGTCCGTGTTCAGGCGATCGAGAGCGAAAACGGGCGAGCCAGGCTCACACTCGAGATCCCTCGCTCGGCGGACGTTCGGTCGGTCGTCGAAGCCATCGAGGAGCGCTACGATCGTACCGACGTCGTCTCGTTCCGCCAGCGCGAGCGCGACGGCGACACCCGTGAAGAGTTCGCAGTCAGACTCGAAGAAGAGCTCACCGAACGCCAGTTCGCCGCCTTGCAGCGAGCCTACCTCGGCGGCTACTTCGAGTGGCCACGGCCGACGACCGGTGAAGACCTCGCGGAGACGATGGGCGTCTCGCGGCCGACCTTTCACGAACACTTGCGAACGGCCGAATCGAAGCTCTGTCAGGCCTTCTTCGCCGACCGATAGCGCTCGAGAGTTCCCTCGTCGTCGGTCGTTTGCCGTCGATCGGGAGCGCTCGAGACTCTCTCGCTGCTGACCGATTCCGTCTCACCGTTGTGACCGATTCCGTCTCACCGTTGTGACCGATTCCGTCTCACCGTTGTGACCGATTGAGTCGGTTCCGTGAGTATCGCTTCTGTGGACCTGTAGACGCTGCGTACGGCCAGATGGCGGCCCTGACAGTGGGTGGCGTTTATGTATTACGTCGTGATAGGGCGGCCCATGTTCGAGATTCCGACGGTGGCACTGCCGGCTCAGTTCGGCGCTGGCGAGTTTCTGTCGTGGGCGATCGTCTTCTTCGTGCTGGCGATCCTCGCTGCGGCGGTCGGTGCTCGCGGTGTCGCCGGCATCTCGATGGAGATCGCACGAATCTTCGTGTTGATCTTCATCATCCTCGCGATCGTTGCCCTGCTACTCTAACCCATCGGAAAGCTGGTTCACTTGATTTTTGGCGCTATTTGCGCCCGAGGAGTGGTGTAAATAGCATAACGTCACTTGCCGCCAGTCGCTCGTTCGGTCGTCGTTCCAGTCGCCGGTGTGTAACCACACCTAGTTGCGGGTAGCTGGCAACAACTAACATGATAGACGCCCTATCTAGGGGTAGCGATTACAATGACATCACTCGGCGGTTTCCAAGACAAGGTTGCACGAATCGACCTCTCCGAGGAGTCGGTCGCCTACGAGTCGATCGACGACGAGGACGCAAAGAAGTACATCGGTGCCCGTGGACTCGGCGTAAAGTACGTCTTCGAGAAAGGGGCGGACGTCGATCCGCTCGGATCGGAGAATCTGCTTGCGTTCATGAACGGCCCACTGTCGGGGACTCAGACGACCATGAGCGGCCGCATCGCGGTCGTAACGAAGTCGCCGCTGACCGGCACCGTCACCGACAGCCATCACGGTGGCTGGTCCGGCGCTCGGCTCAAATGGGCCGGCTTCGACGGCCTGCTCTTCGAGGGAAAAGCCGACGAGCCAGTCTATGCGTACGTCGAAGACGGCGAGGTCGAACTTCGAGACGCCTCGGAGCTGTGGGGGAAGGGATTCCACGAGACCCGTGAGACGATCGAAGACGACCTCGAGGGCGCGTATGGCAAGAACCTCTCGATCATGGGGATCGGACCCGGCGGCGAAAACGAGGTCAAGTACGCCTGCATTATCAACGAGGACGACCGTGCCTCCGGTCGGGGTGGCACTGGCTGCGTGATGGGGTCGAAAAATCTCAAAGCTATCGTCGTCAAGTCCACAACGCGGATGCCAAAACCTGCCGACCCCGAGACGTTCAAAGAGGGGCATCAGCAGGCGATGAAGGCGATTCAGGAGTCCGAAGTCACTGCCCCCAACGAAGGTGGCCTCTCGATGTACGGGACGAACGTCCTGATGAACGTCGGCGAAGAGATGGACGGCCTCCCGACCAAAAACGGCCGCTACACCTCTACTGAGAGCATGCGAGAGGCCGAGGGAGCTGATCTCGATGCCGAGGAGGTTTCAGGAGAGAACGTCCGCGAGAACATCCTTGTCGACGAACCGACCTGTCACTCCTGTCCGGTCGCCTGCAAGAAGGAAGTCGAAGTCCAGACGATGCACAAAGGCGAGGAGATGAACGTCCGGACGGAGTCATACGAGTACGAGTCGGCGTACGCACTCGGCCCGAACTCCGGGCACACCGACCGGGACAAGGTCGCGGTCATGATCGAACGCTGTAACGATATGGGCGTCGACACCATCGAGGTCGGCAACATGATGGCGATGGCGATGGAGATGACCGAGGAAGGCAAACTCGAGGGCGTCGGTGAACTCGAGTGGGGCGATAGCGAGACGATGATCGATATGATCGAACGCATCGCCCGCCGCGAGGACGACCTCGCGGACCTGCTGGCAGAGGGGCCACGCCGCGTGGCCGACCGAATGGACGCCCACGACAACTCGCTGGCGGTCAAAGGCCAGACAATCGCTGCCTACGACCCACGCTGTATGAAGGGGATGGGCATCGGCTATGCCACCTCTAACCGCGGTGCCTGTCACCTGCGTGGATACACCCCGGCCGCCGAGATTCTCGGCATCCCCGAGAAAGTCGACCCCTACGAGTGGGAGGGCAAAGGCGAGCTGACCGCTGCCTTTCAGGATCTACACGCCATCTCCGACAGTTTCGACATCTGTAAGTTCAACGCCTTTGCCGAAGGAATCGAGGAGTACGTCCTCCAGTACAACGGCATGACCGGCCTGGACGTCACCGAGGACGAACTGCTCGAGACCGGCGAGCGGATCTACAACTTAGAGCGATACTACAACAACCTCGCCGGGTTCGACGGCACCGACGACTCGCTGCCCGAGCGGTTCCTCGAAGACGGCATCCGCGGTCAAGGGGCCAGCGAGGACGAGTACTGTGAACTCGAGGAGATGAAAGCGGAGTACTACGACCTCCGCGGCTGGGTCGACGGCGTCGTCCCGGACGAGAAACTCGAGGAACTCGAGATCGAAATCGGTCCCGGGACGGGCGTCTCCGCCGACGACAGCGGTACAGCAGCGCCAAGCGACGACTGATCATCCGACGACGACCGTCTCACCGTCGGTGGCGTGATTGCCGCGTTCGTCCCCCGTGAGGCCGCTACCGCCGTCTACTGGACGGGATCGGTTCACCACGGTTTCGACGGACGTATGCAGAGTCCATCCGTAGTACGTCGCGATGATGGCTACGACCCATGTGTTCGTGGGACTGCTCCTCGCCGGAGCCGTCGCGTTCGTCGCGCCACAGTTCGCCGCCATCGTTGCCATCGCGGCGATCGTCGGCGGGCTGTTCCCCGACCTCGACGTGGTCGCGAACCACCGTCGGACGCTGCATTTTCCCGTCTACTATTGGCTTCCTGCCGGCCTCACGGGAGCACTCGCACTCGCAGTGCCGACCACGATGACCGTCGGACTCGCCGTTTTCTTCCTCGTCGCCGCCGTCCACTCGCTGTCGGATCTCCTCGGCGGCAGCCACGAACTCGAGCCGTGGGACGGGACGGTCGATCGGGCCGTCTACAGCCACTACCACGGCCGCTGGCTCGGGGCGCGACGGTGGGTCGGCTACGACGGTTCACCGGGAGACCTCGCGCTGGCAGGTGCGCTGGCGATCCCCATCCTGTTTCTGTTCGACGGCGTCGTCCAGCCGATCGTGATCGGGATGCTCATCGTCTCGATCAGCTACGCCCTTCTGCGACGACCGATCGCCGCGAGCCTCAAGCGAGGGCTCGAGCGTCCCGAGAGAGACACACCGAACGAGCGAGGGCTCGAGTCGATCAACGAGTGACAAACGCTCGAGACGACGATAATCGGGCGACCGGATCAACAGACGGAATCGGTGAACTGAGCAGGCGTGGGGTTCGGTTCCGCCGGTTCAGCCGGCGTAGCCGTGTCGTCGACGGGAAGCGGGTAGCAAAAAAATAACCGCTGGCTCAGCTAGTGGCTGTCGAGAGAACAAAGACAGGGGTCCGCGAGAGGCGGTCCCGCTGGTCAGAACGAAAAGAACGTCGACGATCCGAGTCGTCCACTACGACGCGAGTCCGAAAACGGGCGTCACGTCGAGCTCATCGACTGCGATTCGTCGATCAGTCGTCTGCGGCCGCGTAGGAAGCGGTCGCAGCGTCGTTGGTGTCGGGCTTCGTCATTTCGATCTCGATTTCACCACCCTCTCCGACGGAGACGACGACGTCGTCGAAACACTTCCGGTACTCGGTGGCGTGTTTGCCCGAGGTGTTGATTCGAACCCGCTCTTCGACGAGGTCGGCCTCGGTGAGCATCTCGACTTTCCGGTAGGCCGTCGACATCGGAATCTCACATTGCTCCGAGAGCTCCGTCGCCGTGAGCGCCTCCTCGCTCGTCGCTTCGAGGATCACTCGACAGGCGTCGTCCTCGAGCGCAGCGAGGACCGCCTGGGGGTCTGCAGGTTCTTCGGTAGCCGGCCATCCTCGCGGGGAATTAGCGTTCGTAGCGGACATCGTATACCCACTAGTACCGACCAGTGCACCTCCAAATGAGTCCCAATAAATACAGGGCTCTTTAAGTCAGGTCGACTATCGTCGCGGCGAGAACCAGGGCATCGGTACGGGCAGAGGGTTTAGGAGGGATCGCTCCTATCTTCCGACAATGCCGTCGGGGATCCGCGCGGAGATCACGCTCGAGAATCCGCCAGATTGCGTCGTCACCCAAGCTGCGATCGAGGCAGACGGACGGGTTCACTCGGTCTCGAAGAGTACAAATCCGGAGACACCAGACCGCGTCGCCGAAGAGTTCAGGCTCGAGGCCGAAACCTACCCCGACTCGTTCGAACTCGAGCCGGAGCCGACGGAGGTCTTTGCGTACGGCTCGAGTGCGGTCTACTCGTTCCAGCGTGACCTCGGTTATGGCTGTCCCTGTGAAGTCGTCGAGTCGTTCGACTGCCCAGTGACTGACGTGCGGGTTCACGACGGATCGCTGCACCTGACCTTCCACGCGCCCGATATGCACGGGTTGCAGGCGATCATCGGCGATCTCAGAGACCAGTATGCCCTCGACGTCAAGCGGTTGCTCCAGTCACAGCAAGATCACGCCGACGAACACCTCGTCTTCGTCGACCGGAGCACCCTCACCGACCGCCAGCTCGAGGTACTCGAGACGGCCCATCGGATGGGATACTTCGATCACCCCAAGGGCGCCAACGCGGGCGAGGTGGCCGACGAACTCGAGATTACGGGGACGACGTTCACCGAACACCTCGCCGCCGCCCAAACGAAGCTGCTCGATGCGATCCTCGCCCACGGAGACTAATACAAGAACCCTTCGGCAACTACCCGGCCACGGTAGTGAACCCCATTTCTATATATACTCGACGCACACCTATACTCGTAATCACTTCGCTCACACGAGTACGCCCCTCATGAGTAGATACCTATTCACATGCCCCGAATGTGGGCAAGAGATCGAGGTCAACGAATCGATGCGGGAGGCGACACTCACGCACGGTTGTCCCGTCTGCGGCGCGACTGTGACACGAGCCGCGTTCGCCACCGAACAGCCGAGCTAAGCGACAGTCACTCGCGTTCGAGTCAAAAGACCTCCGTCTACTCCTCGCGGTCGACTTCGGTTCGACGACCCTCGAGCGAGTCGGGGTCGAGTCGGTACAGTTCGATGTCGAGTTCGTTCTTCGATTGAGCCCAGATCTCGAACAGTGGTCGCTTTGCCTGTCCGTACTGAGCGATCTGATCCGCAGTCAGCTCCGATGGTGGAATACCCTCGAGCGTTCCCGACGCGACGATACTCCGATAAACCGGGCCTTGCTCGTCGTAGACGACGAGCCTGGCGGCTGGTGACGAGTCGAGGAACTCCCGCTTTTCGCTTTCCGGCGTCGAAACGAGTCGCATATAGAACTCCCGCTCGCGTTCGTGATACCCGTACGAGATCGGAATCGCGTACGGCTCGTCGGTCCGCGCGAGCGACAACACCCCCGTCTCGTGTCGACCGAGGAAACCGTCGATCTCCGCGTCGGTCATCTCCACTTCCTGATTGATAGCCATCGTCTCAGTGCGTTCTCAATGGAGGAACACCGCCTTTATAGTTGTTATCAGCTACCGGGAGGCGTCAGTGGCTTCAACAATCGGGAAGAACACCGCTTCGCGAATCTCGAGGGCGGTCTCGAACTCCGCCTCACGGTCCCGTTTGCGACCGATCCGCAACAGTTGTTCTTCGTGGGCTCGACGGACGGCCGACGCCTCCCGGTCGCCGAGTTCCAGCGTCACTCCGACCTCGTCCCAGTGGCCCCACTCGACGAGAAACGCCTCCCGGTGCTCGTCCTCGTAAATCTGCTCGTACTCGCGGCGATACCGCTCGACCTGTGGGCTCAGGTGGGCTGTCGTTCGCTCGAGGAGGTCGGGCAACCGAGCCGGCGGAACGCTCGCTTTCGCCGCCGTGAGCACGATCACCTGGCCGTCGATCGGCACGTCAGCCATCTATCCTCCCGCTCGCATCGCCTTCTGTGCGAAACGCTCGACGAGTGGCTCGAGCGTCTCTGTCTCACCCTCGAAGACGACCGTCACCTCCGACAGCGTGAGTGACGGGCCGATCGCGACCGAGTCGACGGTGATCGACGCCGACCAGCCCTCGCCACGGACCAATCCGTCTTCGACGCGTTCGCCACCGAGGTTTCGCAAGTATCGCACCGCGAGCCGCTCGGAGATGCCACGAAAGGAGCGTTCGATGCGCTGTTCCATGGGTTCGATTCGCGTTCTGGACGGATAAACTCGCGCTCGGTGACGGCTCCGGAAGGCCTCGGGTTCAGATGA
This sequence comes from Natrarchaeobaculum sulfurireducens, assembly GCF_003430825.1. Taxonomy (NCBI): domain Archaea; kingdom Methanobacteriati; phylum Methanobacteriota; class Halobacteria; order Halobacteriales; family Natrialbaceae; genus Natrarchaeobaculum; species Natrarchaeobaculum sulfurireducens. The sequence goes on from NZ_CP024047.1 coordinate 2,905,313, forward strand.
GGGCCCTGAACCCGACGATGCCGAGAACGCCGGCGACCAGCGCAAGCAGAATGCTCTCGCTTTTCCACATGACGAGCAACACGAGCCCTGCTGCACCCCACTCGGCCGGTCCACCGGCCGCGAGTTCAGGCCCGAGCACTGCGATCACGATCGCGCCCGGGAGCACCGAGAGCCCGGCCTCGAGGCGGTCGCTCAATTCGACGTGACGCACGAGCCAGATGCCCCCGACCTTCGTGAGGACGGTTACAGCGGCCATCGCAAGCACGACCGCGACCACGAGCGGATCGAGCGTGAGCGCATCGCTCGAGGGGGCGACGGCGACTGCGTTGGTTAGCTCACCCGTCATATCGGATCACCTCGACGACGGCTGCAGCGAGCCCACCCAGGAGGATGTACCACTGTCCTGGGACGAGCGCGGAGGCGACGACGGCGACCGCGAGGGCGACGAGCCACGGGACGACGGACGAGCGCCCCTCCCAGAGTTCGGCGGCGAGCGCGACGAAGACGAGTGCCAGCATGAAGTCGATGCCGTACTCGGTCGGGTCGCCGACCGCGCCACCGGCGAGTGCACCGACGGTCGTCGAGGCGACCCAGAAGACCCACATCGCGATCCCGCTGCCGAGCAAGAACGCCCCACGGCCGTTGCCGGATTGCAGGTCGCGAAGCGTCAGCGCCCAGTTTTCGTCCGCCATGAAAAAGAGACTACCGTAGACCTTTTTCCAGGAGAGCGACTGAAACCACGGCTGGAGCGCTGCGCCCATCAGCGAGTATCGCAGATTGATCGCGAAGACGGTGAGGACGATCGTTGCGACCGGGATCGGGTCGGCCCAGAGTTCGATCGCGACGATCTGTGAGGCTCCGGCCAGAACAGTCGCGCTCATCAGTGCCGCCTCGGCGACGCTCAGGCCGGCCTGGTTCGCGAGGACGCCGAAGGCGACCCCGTACCCGCCAACGCCGATCGCGATCGGTGCACACGTAAGGAAACCGGCTCGAACACCGTCCCAGCCGAACGTAACCGGCGTCCGATCCGTCTCCGATACCTGCCGGTCGGCTTCCGACTCCGACGACTCAGCCGTCTCCGCATTCGCTTCCATCGAATCGCTCTATACTCTCTCGAATCGTCGAGACCTAAAGTGATCTCGGAATGGAATCGTCGAGGCGTAAGGCGATCTCGAAGTCGGTTCACCGCTGGTACGAGCGGCTGCTGGAACCCACAAAACGGGACAAACCGGCCGAGAACGAACGTCGAGCAGTCGTCTTACCCGCCAGCAACCGGTGGGAACACTGACAGCGTGTCCCCGTCCTCGAGTTCCGTCTCCGGACCCGCCATGTGTGTGACGTCCCGGCCGTTTTTCAGCACGCTCAGTTGCGGACGGATCGTCCCGTCCTCGAGCAACTGTTCCTCGAGGCCGTCGTACTCCGACTCGAGCGTCGCGAGGACGTCGCCCACTGTAGCGTCGCCGTCGAACCGCCCGGTTCGCTCTTTCTCGCCGACTGCTTCACGGAAGGTGGCGAAAAACCGCATATCGATCTCCATACTCGTACGAGGACCGCCTGACCTATAAGTTCAGTCGGTCGTTCGGACGACGGATCGGAGCGATCAGTCGGCCGAGACGGCGGGTGAAGAGGTATACGAGATCGAACTGACGTCCGCGTTTTCGAGGGCCTCGGCGATCGCGCTCGCGCCGATCTCCTCGGCGCTGGCATCGTCGTCGGCGTCGACGATGACCTCGACGGTGAACTCGAGGGTAATCGTGTACGGGTCAAACGGCGCAGTGGGGTGTTCGTAGACGGTCGCATCGGTGATCTCGAAGTCCGAGATCGTCCCGTCGACAGCGAGAGACTCGAGGCGAGTGGCCAACTCGTCGGTGGCCTCGTCGCGGGCGGTCGTATCAGTTCCCTCGTGGAGGGTAACGAGGGTCGTTCCGGCGCGGGAAACGGCGAACTCCATACCCACCCTATCGACCGAGGCTAATTGAATCCTTGGTCATGAATGTCACGGTCGATTGTCAAAAGCACACCGTACTCGAGGGTAGCATCCACCTACCTGGCGCAGGTTCTGCCCACGTACGTCGATAGGGTACCCGGCGAACCGTTGTATATGAACGGAACCCGGATCGCTCGAGTACGGGTAGACGACTCGACTGCCACGTTGTCGACGCTTGCTACCGTGGTTGCAGGCACGACTACCCTGCTCGACTGCCGGACCAGTCCGAACGAGCGTACTCACCCGCTCCTCCCAAAAATCCGCCGAGACAGCGATGCTACTCCGTCAATAACGATCCGATGGGCCGTACTCGGCCCCCACATGAACCGACGCGCGTATCTCGCGTCCGGGCTCGTGGTAACGATCGGGGGCTGCATGGACGGCAGTGACGGCGACTCGGCCGACGACGGCTCGAGCGACGACGCCAGTGAACAGGAGGCCACCGGACCGATCGAGCCCGAATCGGGCGAGACGGTCGACGACTTCTCCGACATCGACGCATGGGAGCTGGTCGCCGGCGCGGTCGCTCGCGACGAGGATCGAGCGATCGTTGGCGACAGCTGCGCTCGCCTCGAGAACCGTGAGAGTGACGAACAGGCTCGGATCGCCTACGAGTTCGACGAGCCACTCGACTGCCGACGACACAGTCCAGGGCTCGCAATCGCGGCGGATGAGTCGATGGCCCCGTTACTCCAGTTGTTCGACGACGGCGGCGGCCACGTGACGTTCCGGGCGACCATCGAGGCCGACGTCGAACTGCTTCGGCCCCCGTTCGGCATCCAACACGCCGACGACGTCGACCTCGGGGCGATCACCAGGCTCGAGATTGCACACGTCGCCGGCGAAGAGATCGAACGACACCTCTGGATCGACGACCTCCACTTCGTAGCCCGGCCCGAAACGGGCGTCGTCACGCTCCAGTTCGACGGCGGTCACGAGTCGGTCTACGAGAACGGACTCCCGATTACTGAAGAGTACGGCTATCCCGCGACGGTCTTTGTCCCCACTGGCCGCGTCCGCGAGGAAGCCGACCACGACGGCGAGGCACTGGCCGAAACCCAGCTCGAGGAACTCGACGACGCGGGCTGGACGATTGCCAGCCACACGGCTCGCAGCCGCCCGCTCACCGACCTCGAGGACGACGAACGCCGCGAAGAGATCGAAGACGCCGTCGAGTGGCTCGAGAGCGAGGGCTACGACGACGGAACGCGGTACGTCGCCTACCCGTCCGGCCGGTACGACCAGGCTGGGCTCGAGGCCGTACGAGGGGTTCACGAATTCGGGTTCGTCGGCCGCTATCCGTGTCAGGGGGAACCAGCGGAGCCGCTACTGTGCTCGCGCGTCCTCGAGCCAGAGCCAGAGGAGGTCGAAGAGGTACTCGACCGAGCCGCGACCTACGGCGGAATTACGGCACTCGGATGGGGTCGCCTCGAGGATGAGTCGCTCGAGTCGTTCGAGATCACAGTGGAGGTCCTCTCAGAACTCGAAACCGAGGGCGACCTCGAGGTAGTCACGCCCCAAGAACTCGACCAGCGGTACAGTCACTGACAGAGGCCTCGAGGGGTGGTGTAGGAACGGATTTCGAGTTGGTAGGCGGGAAGAACGTACAGCCGACGGAAAGAAACAACCCGAAAATCAGGGTAACTGACTATCCCGTTTTTGCCGTCCACGACCGGCGTTTTGCCTGCCGATGACCATATCACGACGATCCACAATCAAAGCCATAGGCGTCGTCGGTGCCGGCTCGACGCTCTCCGGTACCGCACTGGCAGTCAGTGAATACGATGACGACGAACGAGATCCCGAAGAGACCCCAGAGGACGAGGAGATGGGGGCACTCCGGGTTGCACACTTCTCACCTGATGCACCGGACGTCGACGTCTACGTCGACGACGATCAGATCCTCGCGGACGTCGCGTACGACGACGTCTCGCCGTACCTCGAGATCGCACCAGGAACGTATACCGTAACTATCACCGCCGCCGGAGATCCGGAGACGGTCGCTTACGAAGAACAGGTTACGGTCGACGAAAACTACTACACCGCCGCTGCGATCGGTGAACTCGAGGGTGACGCGCCGGTCGACGACGAGGAAGATGGCCTCGAGGACGAAGAAGCAGACGGCCTCGAGGACGAGGAAGACGACGAGACGTTCGATGAGGACCCAGACACCGCGTTCGACGTCCTGTTACTCGTCGACGACACCCCCGAAGACGTACAGGAGGAGACGGCGAATCTCCGGTTCGTCCACGCCTCGCCCGACGCCCCGGCCGTCGACATCGTCGACGAAGAAAGCGGTGCAGCGATCTTCGAGGGCGTTCCCTTCGGACAACCGACCGGATACGTCCCGGTCGAACCGACCGAGACGACGATCGGGGTGTTCCCCGCGGACGACGAAGCGGACGGCCTCGATAACGAGGATGATGAGGACGGCCTCGAGGAAGCGGACGACGAGGACGACGGCTTCGAGACGGAAGAAGACGTAATCGAGCCGGAAGACCCAGTCCTATCGGTCGACGTCGAACTCGAGGAGCAGATGGCGTACACCGCCTTCGCTATCGGGTACCTCGAGGACGAGGAGGTCGACGACGAGATGGCCGACGATGACGACGATCCGTTGGCCGACGACGAGATCGAAGAGGATGAAGAGCGTCCGCTCGACGTTCGCCTGCTCGTCGACGGGACGATGGAAGAAGAAGAAGACGACGTCGAACCCGAAGAAGAAGAGGAACTGGAGCCGGACGAAGAAGAGCCCGAACCAGAAGAAGAAGACGTCGAACCGGATGAGGAAGAAGCAGTCGATCCAGATGAAGAAGCAGTCGACCCGGATGACGACGAACTCGAGCCTGACGAAGAGCCCGAGCCAACAGAAGACGACTACGAGGACGACGAGCTGGTAGAAGCTGACGACTGATCGATGAGCGGCGCGAACTGACTGCCTGCGGGCTACCGTAAACGGCAGCATACGGCGTCGAGCAGCCGCTGTACGACACCATTTCTTTCGTTCACCCGAGCCTACAGGGAGCATCCTGAACAGCCAGCGCTGTCCTGCGACCGATGACGTAGCTCGCCGCTCCGGTGACGGCGAACGACTAACAGTCTAGTGGTGTGACCGATATGCACACGGATCGAACCGCCGAGACACTCTCGAAGCGCGCAGGCTGCTCGAGTCGACGCTGCTGGGTTGGTTTCGGGTCGAAGTCAGTCTGGTCTCGAGTCGACTCTTCGCGCCGGACGGACGAGGCAGTGCGAGTCGGCAGCTCGAGGTGCAACCGCCGGCAGCGTCACTGGTGTCGCATCGGGGGTGCTCGAAACTCGAGTGACACCGGTTCGCGAGCGCTGACAATCGCTACAGAGCTGTGTCGTCGATCAACCCTGAAAGCTTCAGTCAGGAGTGATACTGCCGGACAGCAGGCAATAGAGAGAATTCGCCGCATTTCAGACGAACTCTCACACTAGTGTTATCCGACAGTGTTAGACGTCGACGTACTGATCGACCCACTCCTGTCGGCGCTGGAGTTCTCGCCGCCCTTTGGGAGTCAGAGCGTAGTAGTTCGTCCGTCGATCGAGTTGGCCTTTCTCGACGAGGTCCATCTCGACAAGAGTGTCGAGGTTCGGATACAGCCGGCCGTGTGTGACCGGTTGATCGATGTACCGATTGATATCGTCGAGAATCTCCTGGCCTGACGGACGGTCTTTGCCGGCGATGACGTACAAGAGGTCACGTTGAAATCCGGTGAGTTTGTCCATGGATCATCCTCTGAATACCGACGTTCACCGATTCATGGCTTTGTTATAGAGGTGGTACGACGGAGAAATATCGCGGAACGGACCGCGTAGCCGCGGTACAGCCCGCATTATCGAACGACGTCGACGAGCCGACTTCGGTCGTGACGGGGCGTTTTTGGGTCGGACACCCGTACCGACCGGTATGCCAACCGATCCGCTGGCCTGGAAGACGCTCGATCGCTCGGTAGCGTACACCTGCCCCGGCTTCGACGTCGTTAACGAAACCGTTCGACTTCCTGACGAAACCGAGACCGACTTCGACTACCTCTCGGAACCAGCGAGCGTCTGCGTGCTCCCCTTTCGTCCGGACGGCGACGTCGTCTGCATCGACGAGTGGCGACAGGCTGTCGGCCGCGTCAACCGCGGCCTCCCCGTCGGCGGTACCGAACCTGACGACGACGACCTCGAGGCCGCGGCCCGTCGCGAACTCGCCGAAGAGACCGGCCACGAGGCCGACCGGCTCGAGCCGCTGGTGACCGTCGAACCCGCCAACGGTATGGCCGACGCCGTCTTGCACGTCTTCGTCGCGTTCGACTGCCGGCCGACGGCCGAACAACGACTCGATCACAACGAGAGTATCCGCGTGACGGTGATGGGGTACGACGACCTTCTCGAGGCCGTCGGCGCTGGTGAGATCCGCGACGGCCGAACCGTGCTCGCGGTCTCACACTACGAGTTGTTCGGCGTCGACGGCGAGTGACGGCCCCGTCGGCGATGGAATCGGTCAGCAAAAGCGACGGCTGGCGATCGAATCCGGTTAGCCCAGAAGGCCGACCGACAGCACACCGTCGTCCGCATCGTCTGCATCATCGTCCTCCACTACGGAGTCGTCGGCTTCCTCGTCGTCATCGAGACTATCATCGGCTTCGTCGTCGTTCTCGAGGCCGTCGGCTTCGGCGATCGTCAGCGAGTCGGCGGTCGCGTCACCGATGTCGATCGAGGAGGCGGAGGCCTGCATGACGGTTTCCTCGTCGTTGACGTCGTTCTCGTTCTCAACGTCGTTCTCATCGTCGTCCATCATGTCATCGTCGTCATCCATCATGTCATCGTCGTCATCGAGACCATCATCGGCTTCGTCGTCATCCATCATGTCATCGTCGTCATCGAGACCATCATCGGCTTCGTCGTCGTCCATCATGTCGTCGTCTTCCTCGTCGACGTCGTCAACCGACTCGACAGTCATCGAGTCGATCGTGATTTCGTCGACGTCGAACTGCTCGATCGTGAGTGAGCCGATCTCTTGCTCTTCAACGTCGTTGTCGTCATCATCGTTGAGGAGGCCATCGTCTTCTTCGTCATCATCGTTCTCCTCATCGTCGTCGTTGAGAAGGTCATCATCGTTCTCCTCATCGTCGTCGTTGAGAAGGTCATCATCTTCCTCCTCAACGTCGTTCTCCTCGGCTTCTTCGTCGTCGACGTCATTGTCCTCGACAGTCAGGTCGTCGATCGTCATTTGATCGACATCCATCGTCTCGATAGTGAGGTCTTCGACGGTGAGCGAGTCGGCGTCCTCGTCGATCAGGTCGTCTTCCTCGTCAACGTCGTTTTCGTCGTCAACGTCGTTCTCCTCGTCGTCGACACCGTTCTCTTCGTCATCGTCGAGCGCATCGTCTTCTTCGTCAGCGAGATCGTCGTCTTCCTCGTCGACGTCGTCGGCCTCATCCTCATCGAGCTCGAGGTCGTCGACAGTCACGTCGTCGAGTTCGAGCTGTTCGATCTCGACGTCAGAGAAGGTGACCTCGCCGTTTTCGACGTTGTTGTCGTCGTCAACAGCGTTTTCATCGTCATCGACGTCGTTCTCTTCGTCGTCAAGGGCGTCATCGTTGTCGTCGTTCATCGCGTCATCGTCTTGCTCGTCGACGTCGTTGTCGTCCTCGACGGCCGCCATGAGTTCGTCCTCGTCAGCGTCGAGGTCATCAACGTTCAACTCCTCGATTGTCGCGTCCTCGACCGTGACGTCCTCGAGTTCGAGGGTTTCTACGTCGATATTTTGCAGGGTTACGCTTACGTCGCCATCGTCGGCCGCTGACGTCGCACCGGCGAGGGCAGGTCCGCCAGAGAGTGCGACCATCAGGGCCACGAGTACAACACCGAGCGTCTGTGATCGTGACAGCATGCGCTCTGACGCTACCGTCACGTACAGAGTAAAACGAGGCGACTGTTACGTCATTAGCTCGGTCAAAGCCACGGTTTGAACCGTGCAACGGTCGATAATCGAGCTTTCATTTCCCCGAGGGAAGCGGTGACGTGCTGCTCGCTCGAGGAGCGGTTGCTCAGGCAAACAGTCAGTTTGGCCTGCGGTCGCCACCGCGTATACGTCTGTCGGCGAACGGCGTCCCTACGGCTTCAACGGTGTGCTGCGGTTCGAAACTCGGTCGAGGTTCGACCGGCCGTGGTCGGAAATCTTCACTGACTTACGTCCGACCACCCAACGGAGGACCAATGCGCGAGCACTTCGAGCTACGGGCCGTCGACGCCGGCGGGCGGATCGGCGAACTCACCGTCCCACGGGCCGAGACGACCGTCGAGACGCCGGCACTGTTGCCGGTGATCAACCCGAACCTGGATACGATTAGCCCCCGTCGACTCGCCGACGAGTTCGGTGCCGAGATCCTCATTACGAACTCCTACATCATCCATAGTACCGACGACGTCCGCGAACGCGCCGTAGCGGAGGGGCTACACGAACTGCTGGATTTCCCCGGTGCGATCATGACCGACTCGGGCTCCTTTCAACTCTCGGAGTACGGCGAGATCAGCGTCACGACCGAAGAGATCCTCGAGTTCCAGCACCGAATCGGCTCTGACATCGGGACGCCGGTCGACATCCCGACGCCACCGGACGTCACACGTGAACGCGCCGAAGCCGAACTCGAGACGACCCAGGAACGGCTCGAGCTCGCCGAAACCGTCGACACCGGCGACATGCTCGTTACCGCGCCCGTTCAGGGCTCGACCTACCCCGACCTTCGAGAGGCGGCCGCCCGCCACGCCGACGGGACCACCCTCGACGTCTTCCCGGTCGGCGCGGTCGTCCCGTTGATGAACGAGTATCGGTACGACGACATGGTCGACGTCGTCGCCGCCGCAAAGCGCGGGCTGGGTGCCGACGCACCGGTTCACCTCTTCGGTGCGGGCCACCCCATGATGTTCGCACTCGGCGTCGCGATGGGCTGTGACCTGTTTGACTCCGCCGCTTACGCTCTCTATGCCCGCGACGATCGTTATCTGACGGTTCGTGGCACCCGCCACCTCGAGGACCTCGAGTATCTCCCGTGTTCGTGTCCCGTCTGTACCGCGTTCTCGCCCGAGGAACTCCGGGAGCTGCCGGACGACCGCCGCGAGGAGGAACTCGCCGCCCACAACCTCCACGTCACGTTCGAGGAACTGCGCCGGATCAAACAGGCCATCCGCGCCGGCACCCTCCTCGAACTCGTCGAACAGCGCGCCCGGGCACACCCGACGATGCTCGACGGCTACCGGACGCTGCTCGACCACGCCACCCAGCTCGAGGAGTCCGACCCCGTCTCGAAGGGCTCGTTCTTCTACACCTCTCACGAGAGCGCCCGTCGCCCCGAGGTGCTCCGCCACCACAAACGCCTCGAGCGACTCTCAGTACCGGGCTCACTGTTGCTCACGGAGGGCCAACCCGCCCGCGGCGACGAGTTCGACGAGTCCTGGCGGGTCGAACCGCCGTTTGGCCCGTTCCCACGGGCGCTGTCGAAGAGCTATCCGCTCACCGCGGAAGTTCCCGAACGGACGGATCGTGCGGCACTCGCGGCTGCGGCCGACGGCGTCGCCCGCCTCGTCGAGACGAACCCGGACGCCGACGTGACGCTTGGCCATCGCGGCTGGCCGGCCAGCGTCCTCGAGCGCGTGCCCGACGGAGTCACGCTGGTCGACCTCGACGAGGCGTAGTCGGACCACGGCAACGCCGATCAGAACAGCGAAGAGGGACGCGTTCCCAGTCGGCGTATGCTCGGTGCAACGTCGCTCGTCCTCGGTGTGATCGTGACGGTCCTGTTCGGCTCGTGGCTGATCCGGCGGTTTCGCGGGGGCTCAAGCGACCGGCGTGAGTCATGGGAGCGACACAAGGAAGCCCAGACGCGAGCACCACCGGTCGACCTCGGTGAGACACGACGCGGCGTCGTCGAGGACTTCTCCGAACACCACACCGGCAAGCGCCACGCCGTCTGCAAGGTCGAGGGGTTCGTCGTCTTCGTCGAGGACATCCCCCGCGGGCTCGAGGAAGGTGACGTGATCCAACTCGAGGTTCGGTCGTTCAATCGCGGCCACACCTCTGCGACGGCGACGTTTCTCGAGCGCGTCTGATCGGGCACCGTCGGCGCCAGGACCGACAGCCTCTTTCGCCCTCCCCCTCCCAGTTTTCGTATGACCGAGTACTTCGAAGTACACGCTCGCGACGGGGCCGCGCGCGTGGGCGAACTCCGCCTCGAGTCGGCCCGGACGACACCCGCGCTTGTCGACGACATCCTCGAGGATGCGGGCTCGCTGTGGGCTGCCGATCGCGAGGTACCCGCGGGCGACGAGTCGACGCTGACCGTGCTCCCCCACCGAGCGTTCCCCGGCGGCACCGCCCCGGAAGTCCAGAAGTCGTTCGCCGTCGACTACCCCGACGTCGACTATCCGAGCGTCGCCGTCGTCTCGAGTGAGTCCGTCGACGATCAGGGGACCGACGCCTACGCCGTCTCCAACGTGCAGTCAATCGTCGGCCACGGCGCGGCACTCGTCGAGGCCGTCGTCTCCGTCCGCGAGGCGATTCCGGCCGACACCGCACTCTACTTCTCGGGGGTCGCGACGCCGCGAAACGTCGCGCTGCTCGCCTACGCTGGCGTCGACCTCTTCGATGCGACCGCGGCCGTCATCAGGGGCACCGAGGGCCGCTATCTCACGACCGACGAGGCGTACTTCCTCGAGGACCTCGAGGAACTGCCCTGCTCGTGTCCGGCCTGCCAGCAGCCACGCGAGGCGTTTTCCCGCGAGGACTGCGCCGAACACAACCGCAACGCACTCGAGGCCGAACTCGGAATCGTCCGCCAGCGGATTCGCGACGGCCGCCTGCGCGATTACCTCGAGGGACAGGCCCGTCAGGATCAGTGGCTCACCGCGGCGATGCGCGAACTGGATTCACAGTGGAGCTATCTCGAAGAGCGCACGCCGATCCTGCGGGACGCCCAGATCGACGCCGCGAGCGAAGAGACGCTGCGCCGGGTGGAGATTCAGCGGTACGCCGACCGCGTGACGACGCGGTACCGGAACCGATTCCGAAACCCGCTCGTCTTGGTGCCCTGCTCGGCGGCGAAACCCTACAGCGAGTCCCAGAGCCACCGTCAGTTCCACGACGCGATCCAGTGGCGCGGTCACCTCGTCTCGATGACCAGCCCGATCGGCGTCGTCCCGCAGGAACTCGAGACCACGTACCCGGCCCAGCACTACGACACCGTCGTGACGGGCCGGTGGTCCGAAGACGAAAAACAGTTCGTCAGCGAGGTACTCCGGCGGTATCTCGAGCGCAACGCCGAGAGTTACCCGTACGTCGTCGCGCACGTCCCCGACGAGGGCTACCGGGACATCGTTTCCCGCGTCGAGGAGTCGTGGACCGGCGAGGAGGACCTCGACGTGACGTACACCGTCCCCGAGGGTGGCCACCCAACCGATGACGAATCACTCACGAACCTCGCTTCGGCGCTTTCGGGCGAACTCAAATACTCCAAACGCGAGCGCGAGCACAACACCGTCCGCGCCATCGCCGACTACCTGCTCGGCGACGGGGCCGGCGACGGCCTCTTCGAGGAGATCCAGACCACGAGCCGATACCCGAAGATCCAGGTCCGCGACCGCGAGGACACGCAACTGGCCACGATGGTCCCCCAGTACGGGACGCTGTCGTTCACGCTCGAGGGGGCAAAGCGGTGGGTCGAGGCCGACGTCCCCACGAAGCGCGTCGAAATCGACGGCTTCGTCCCCCACGGCAGCGTGCTCGCGCCTGGCGTCGTCGACGCCGACGAGGACATCCGGGTGGGCGACGAGGTCGTCGTCGACGGGCCCAACGCCTTCGGCGTCGGCCGCGCCGAGATGTTCGGCCGCGAGATGGCCGAGAGCACCCGAGGGATCGCCTGCGAGATCCGTCACGTCGAAGAGAAATAACGGCCGACGCGACGCCCTTACGGCCGTTTTCAACACACTGACGTGTCTTTGATCGCTGGTCCAAGAGCGTCTGAAACGCCTGTTCGTTCCGGCTCCGGACTGGTCCGCCGCCGCGATATACTGTCAAATAGTGAATCATTGTTATGTCGTTCCGTGGCGTACTCAGATCGATGACTCCGATACACGCAGTCTCGACAGCCGGTGACGTACCCGAATACTCCCTCGAGCGCGGCTGGCGGACGCTCGCGATCGCTGGCGGGGTCGTCGGTCTGCTCGGACTCCTCGCGATCGCGTTCCCGTTCGTGACCGGGCTTTCGGTAACACTCGGGCTTGGCGCACTCCTCCTCGTCAGCGGAATCGTCCACGGCGCTCACGCGTTCACCGCTCAGGGCTGGGACGGCCGACTCTGGCAGGTCGCACTCGCCGTCGTCTCCGTACTCGCCGGTCTCCTCTTGCTGGTGAACCCCGTCGTCGGCCTCGTGGGCCTCACGATGCTGGTGATCGCGTACCTGGCGGTCGACGCCGTCGCTGAGCTCTGGATGGCGATGCGGATGGACGAACAGCCTGGACGAGCGTCGATCGCTGCCAGCGGCGTCCTCTCGCTTGTCCTCGCTTTGCTCCTCTGGGTCGGCTTCCCGGCTGATGCGGCCTGGGCGATCGGTCTCCTCGTGGGCATCAGCCTCCTGTTGACCGGTCTCTCGATGGCGGTCGTCGCCATTACCGGCCGAAAAGCCGAGGACGTGACGCCGCCTGCGACCGAACCGCGCCAGGCATAGTGCGCCAGGCGTAACTCGGCCCTGATTTTCCGATCTACTCCCCGAGTACCAAATCGAAGAACTTCCGTTCGGCCGTCCGGAGGTGCTGGTTTAACGTCGCGGGGGCGATCCCAAGTCGGTCGGCGATCTCTTCGCCCGTACTCCCACGGGGCCAATCGAAGTAGCCCGCGTAGTACGCCGTCTCGAGTGCGACTCGCTGTTTTTCGGTGAGTTCGTCTTCGAGGACCGACTGTGCACCCGACTCGGCGTGGTCGCTGCGGTCGGTCGTCCGCTGGGCGAGATGAGTGATGTCGTCGCGTTCGTTCTGGATGAGTTCGACCATCTGGCGAGTGTCTCGCCCGCGCGGAAGTTCGACGACGAATCGGAACTCCCCGTCGGCGATCGTCGCTGACTCGACGCGCCCGCCGTGGGTAGCGATCGTCTCGAACAGCGAGACGGCCGCAGGGGCAACGAGTTCGAACTCGAACGTCTCACGTCTGGCCGCAAGCACCCGTGCGTCGGTGATCCCCGGTGTTCGGTCGACGGCCTCGAGAAACGTCTCCTGTGAGACGTCGTTGGCCGAGCCGTAGGCGAGCAGTGCCTCGTCACCGCTGACGAGTTGGTCGATCTCGATCGAACACGCTTCGGTCGCCGAAAGGTCGACCAGCGGCTCGGCCATCTCGTCGAGTCGGAACTCGAGTTCGACGACGGTGTCGCTGACGAGGGCGTCCCTGCGCTCGATCGCCGTAATCGCGTGGGCGATAACGTCGCCGATGCGAGCAAGGATCGGAATCTCGGGTTCGGTGAACGCTCGTGGTCGGGCCGAATAAAGGTTCAGGACGCCATAGACGAGGTCTTCGTGGACGATCGGGACCGCCGCTGACGAGCGGTAGTCCCGCTCAGTGGCCTGTTCGCGCCAGGGCTCGAACGCAGGATCGGTTTGAACGTCCGTCGTGATCTGTACGCTCCCGGTCCGAATAGCCCGTCCGGTTGGCCCCTGTCCGGTCGGATCGTCCGCGTCGGCGCTCACCTCGATCTCCTCGAGGTAGTCTTCGCCAACGCCGGCGGCGACTTTCGGGATGACCTGGTCGCTGCCAGGGTTGACCTCGCCGATCCAGGCGAACCGATACGCGTCGGACTTGACGAGCCGGTCACAGACCCGTTGCTCGAGTTCGTCTCGCGTCTCTGTCGTGATCACCGCGTGAGTCACGTCGTGGCCGATCCGGTTGAGCCGGTTGAACGCCTCGAGTTGGTCGCGCTGACGGTGTCGAATTCGTTCCTGTCGGGCGCGCTCGATCGCGTGATAGATCGTCCGGACGAGCAACTCGCTTGTCACCTCGTCTTTGACGAGAAAGTCCTGCGCCCCACGCTGGATCGCGTCGACGCCGATACGCTGGTCGCGGACTCCAGTGAGAACGACGATCGGCACGTCGCTCTCGCCGTCGACTCGCTCGAGTGTCTCCAGTCCCGTGCTGTCGGGTAAGTTCAAATCGAGTAACACCACGTCTGCGGACTCGGAACGGAGCCGCTCGAGGCCGTCCTCGAGGCGGTTCGCGTGGGTTAGCTCTGGTCTTCGGTCCTCGTGCTCGTCGGCGCTGACCCGCCGGGCGAGTTCGGCGGTATCGCGAAGCATCTCCTCGATCAGCCGAGCGTCGCCGGGGTTGTCTTCGATCAGAAGGATGCGAAGGAGGCTCGCTGAGTCGGGAGCCGTCGTCTCGTTGGGTTCGGTTTCGCTCATCACCGATCACGCTCCGGCGGGAGTCGCACGACGGAAAACCAGAACTTCTCGAAGGCACGAACAGTGTCGATGAACTCGTCGGGGTCGACCGGCTTCGTGAGGTAGGCGTTTGCGTGCAAGTCGTACGACTTGACGACGTCCTCTTCGGCTCGAGAACTCGTCAGGACGATTACCGGGATCGGGCGCAACTCGGGATCGGCTTTGAGCTCTTCGAGGACCGCCTCGCCGCCAGTCCGGGGCAGGTTGAGATCCAGCAAGATGAGATCCGGCCGCGGTGCGTCTGCGTACTCGCCGCGCCGGTGGAGAAAGTCGAGCGCCTGGGCCCCGTCGGGGACGACGTGGAGTTCGTTCTCGATCCGTCCCGCCTCGAACGCCTCTCTGGTCAGCCTGACGTCGCCGGGGTTGTCCTCGACCAGTAACAGCTGTGCGGATGTAGGGTGAGCGTTACTCATCGATTACACGGGCACTCTCGAGTTCGTCGCCCTCGGTTCTCCCATCGATGCCACGACTGTGATCGACCAGCGAGACGGTGCGAACCACGTGGTCGGGACCGATTCTCCCTCCCACCCGGAAATGGCGGTGTGACACTGTTACCCATCGTTCACCGTGAAGCCGGATATACATAGGGGCTCGTCGAGCCGTCGGAGGGTCAGTCCTCGCTCGAGGAGTTGCTCGGCTCGACGTCGGTTGCTCGCTCACGGCTCCGGGAACCAGGTGTATGGTCGAACGGTTCGAGAGGGACATGGTGGATTGACGCAGCTAAGTAGACTGGCGGAGATAAGCGTACGGTGAACTACCCCACCCTACCGCGCTCGGGGCTACTCGCCCCTCGGTTGTAGAGGGTGGGGCTTCCTGTTTCTGTGCTGAGCGGTCAAACAAAATTCTGTATACCGAAATGAGGTTCATGTATCGAGTGAGACGGTCGACAACACCCACAGCACCCCCATCCGTCCCATCGATGGCGCAACTGGCATCGGCGTTCGACTATGCGTCCCGGGATAGCCCTAAACTGCGCGAACCAGGCGAGCAACAGCAACAATCACCCGGAAACAGGTGTTGACTCGAGCACTCGGGTCGGTTCGGTAGACTCACGCACCGGCGAACAACCTGATCTGTCACAGCTCGGCCACGCTGTTCCACCGTCAGTTGGCCTCCGGACGGCTCGAATCGAGGAGACCTGATCGACCACCCTGACCCATTGGTTCGAACCGCCGGGAACCTCTTCCTCCGTGTCGAGTCATAGTTAGATCGGACTCCCAGCGACTCGAGTCGGTCAAAGCCTGCTGCACGACGCTCGCGACCCCAACCGCTGGCTGGCCCGGGCTAACAGTATCAGGAGTTCAATGTAGCAACCGAGTGGCGAACTCGTGAGCCGAGCTACGACGGAACCCCGTTCCGATTCGGGGGACGAACGGACCGACCACCGCGATCGAATCGAGTTCAACGGCGGCTCACTCGCAGACGCGCCTCCGTATGTACGGAACCCGCGGGGAAATAGCTGCGACAGAACACGGCGACCGTTCGGCACCAGTAGACAGGATATGAGTTGCCGATCCAGAACGATCCGTATGGCTCGTCCACCGAAGAACCAGAGGCCGGCATCGGGGAGACAACTCGGCCCACCATCGCCGTTACAGTCGGACCGACCAGGATTTCGACCTCCCCTCGAGCGAACCACTCGTCGTCGAACGGACAGCATATCCACTGGGCAACCGACTCGAGAGGGGCTGTCACCACCGGAAACCAACGCTATAAATCACATCTTGCAATAGGAAATCGAGCAAGGCAAAAGCGCCGAGATCCGTCGAACACAGTTTCATACCGGTCGATGACATACCAGGAGTCATGGACGCGATTTCACTGGGCGTTCCGGAACCGATCCTCGAGCGACTACCGGCCGACGACGAGACGGCCGCAACGGACATGCAACAGGCCGTCGCAGGCTGGGAGACAAAACTCAACCGGGCGATCGAGGAGGCCGACGACGACCGCGACGCCGCCGTACGGATCCTCGAGGCGGTCGATCGGTTCGAGCAACGATACGAGAGATACGACGAACTAGTCCCCGAGCTCCGCGCGTGGGGACAATCACCGATCTACGCGATCGCCTGGCGAACACTCTACGCCGACGTGATCGCTCAGCTGTACGCACACGATGACCTGGGGGAGCACTTAGACCGCGAGCGGAACATGCGACTCGTCGAAGACGGCATCCGGCTGCAGGACCTGTAGCCGTTCGGTCGAGAACAGGGCTGATCAACGTCTTCGATCACCGTAGCGAGTCAAGGGCACCTTCCCGACTACGGGACAGAGCGGGACCAATGAACGTCCCCACAGATCGGAACGGGCGGCCACGAGACCTGATAATCGGACCGTACAGGGACAGATGACGACGTTCGACCCCTGCGCTCTCGGTAGGGGATGCTCGAGCGGGCCCCGAGCAGTCGACACGACCGCCCCAATTGACGTGCTTAACAAAGCCCCTCGAACCACGTAGGTCGAATCGATGGCAGACGATCACGAGAGCGGATCCGACGGCGACGCGGCCGGTTCGAGCTGGATGCTCGTCGCTACGATCGGGCTTGTCCTCCTCGCGTTCGGCGTGACTGTCGCGCTCGCCGGCCCTGGTCTCGTTGGTGACGTCTCGAGCGGGGACGACGCACTCGAAAGCGTCAGCGACGACGAGGAATCCGGATTCGAATCAGCCGAAAGCGAGAACGGGTTCGACGACGGCACCGACGACGAACTCGAGGCTGAAGCGTCGGACGAGAGCGGCGACGAAGTCGAATCGGATGACGAAGACGATGTAAGCGAGGATGCCGACGACAGCGAGACAGATGAGAGCGACAATGAGACGGATGAAGGCGACGGCGACGGGAGCGAGGAGTCGGACGAAGACGAACCGACAGACGATGCAGGCGAAGAAGACGAACTCGAGACCGACGGTCCCGACGAAACGACGGCGCCGGATGGAGACGATGTAACGGAGCCCGACGGTGGCGAGGCGGACGACGATATCTTCGACGACGGTATCTTCGGCGATGACGACGGTCCTTTCGGTGACGACGACGGTCCTTTCGGTGACGATGATGAGACTGACGACGACGCCGGAATCTTCGACAACGGGCTGTTCGACGACGAGTAACGAATCGTGTGCCAGCGCTCCGTCGGCCTGACCGTCACACCATCGCCGCCGGCAGCCAACCCGTGTTCATCATGGGAGTAGAGACGGGCCAGAAAGACATTCGAGTCATCGGGCGTCGACGGGAACTCACATCGCGATGAGCGTCACGCCGACGACCGCCAGGACCGCGGCGACGAGTCGGAGGCGGAAGTACCGTTCGCCCAGGAGGAGCCCACCAAGGACGACCGCGACGATCGCCTGCGTGTTGATCACTGGAGAGGCGATGCTCGCCGGGAGAAGCGCAAACGCGAGAGTCGTGGCGTGTTCTCCAAGGGCGACGATCGCACCACCGAGAGCGAGTTTCGGGAGATCCCCGCGGACCGCCGTGGGTGGGTTGCGGATCGCACTCGGAAGGAGCACCAGGAGGACACCGAACAGGAGCAACGGAACCCAGAGCGTCTCCGGAATCGCAAGCTCTTGCAGCGAGACACGCTTGCCGACGTCGCTAATCGCATAACACATCGCACTCACGAGTGCGAGCTGGGCGGGTCGCGACCGTGCGGCCTTGACGAACGGTTTGAAGAATCCACCAGGATCGTAGTTGGCCACGTAGACCGCGAGCGTCGCGACCACGACGCCGACGACCTGAATCGGCGTGAGAAACTGTCCGAGCAACAGGACCTCGAGCGGCAAAACGAACATCGGGACGATCTTGTTGATCGGCGTGACGTAGGAAACGTCACCGATCGAAATCGCATGCAAGAACAGCACGAACGCGACGGCAGTCGAGAGCACCGTCAGCGCGACAACACCCAGTTCGGAAAGCCCGAAGCCAGCAAACAGGTCACTCGAGAACCCCGTCTGCGTGATCGTCACCGGCAGATACCACGCGACCGCGAAGGCGTTGATCAACACGGTGAGCGCCGCGGGCGGATAGTTCGAGAACGAGCGCTTGAGGACGTAGATGTAGAATCCCCAGACGAAGGCGGCTGAAATTGCAAAGCCGAGTCCAGGGTCCATAGCCGCTCGAACGAATGTTGGCATCAAGAGTCGTTCGGTCGGCAGGGGACCGAACGAGCTGTGAACACGGCTCGGCATCCCAGATCACAGTCGCCACCCCCAACCAGTGAGGGACGGCTGTTTACATTGCGCTCTCCCTATCTTCGGTGATGGATCGTCCAGTATCGCGTCGAAGGGCGGCAGTCGAGCGAGATTTGCAGGACCGAGGGTTCACACTCGAGGCGAGTGAGTATGCGACGACTGCCAGGAACGGACCCGCTGGTCTGGCCGGCGTCGACGCCCCGCTCGAGGTCGTCCACCTCGCTGACGGCAACCCTCTAACGGTCGTCTCAGCGATCGCGAACGCCGCCAACGAGGGACGGGTGCCGGTGCTCGTCACCGACCAGTGGTCTCGCGAGGCCGTCACGGAGGTGGTGACAGCACCGTTCCTGCTCGCTGGCGAACGCGACGGTGCCCGCCGGTTCTACGCCCT
Organism: Natrarchaeobaculum sulfurireducens; assembly: GCF_003430825.1. Lineage (NCBI taxonomy): Archaea > Methanobacteriati > Methanobacteriota > Halobacteria > Halobacteriales > Natrialbaceae > Natrarchaeobaculum > Natrarchaeobaculum sulfurireducens. The sequence continues at coordinate 2,924,366 of NZ_CP024047.1, forward strand.
CGAGGATCGCATCAGGCTGACCGACGGAAGCTTCGCCTGCGTCGGTCACCGAGGGGAGCTGACGTGGCACGAGGTCGTGACCGACTCGGATCAACCCGAACTGCTCCTCGAGGCCAGTGGCGAGCCTGTCGCGGCGGTCGACTCCGATGAACTGGCCTGTCCCGGCCCCGAGCCGAGGGCGTTCCAGTACCGCTACGCTCGCGACGACGACGGACGGCTGTCTGTTTTCGGAAACGAGGGGACAGTCGGCCGATATCCGAGCTTCGACGCGATGCGGACGGCCGGATTTCGTCCTGTCTCGGCCCCGCTCGTGCCCGAACACCACGTCCCTCGGAACGGTCGGCTAGCGCGTGCGACTCTCCTTGCATCCGTCGACCGCGGTTCGGTCGAGTACCGTCACTGCCGGTGACGGCTCGAAGCGAGTCACACCGTGTGAGCCGAGCCAGGAGCCTTTTTGCAGGCTACGGCGTATGCACCAACGTGCTCTCGAGGATCCGTGATGGTGCGCCGGTGGTGTTGATCCCCGCCGCGTGGACGACGGTCGGAGCGACACAGGTCGATCTCGTGAGCGAGCAGAGCGTGTTCGTCGCACTGCTGGTCATGGCCGCGTTCATCGCGTTTTTCACCGTCACAGGCTGGCGGCTGATGGGCGACGGCGCGCTTCGTGCGTGGCGAGCCGTCCTCGTCGTCGGTTTTGGACTCACCCTCTGTGGCATCGCTGGCTTTCTCGTCTCGAGCGCAGCGACGGCGCTACTGGGGGTGAGTCTCGTTGGCTGGATGATCCTGCCCGCTGTCGGGCTGGCCTACACCGGCCGCGAACTCCCCACTGCAGCCGTAACCTACCTCGGCGGTGCCGCCTGCTGTCTCGTCGGCGCGATAGTTTTCAGCCTCGCTATCGGCGTCTTCGAGACCAACGTCGGCGCACTTTCCGGGATTGCGCTCGTCGCAGTTGGACAGACCGCAGGGATCGTCGACGCCTCGAGGCGGTGACCGGCCGCGACGCTGTAGACGTGTTCCAGCCGGTCATGACTCGAGGCTCGATCGGTCGGCATGGACGAGCCACGAGCTATTCGGTATCGCTCACGAGCGACAATGTGGATGAAGTTGGGCCAGCGCGAATGTCGAACACAGAAAGACGGTCACTCTCGCTTTGTTCGAGCGCTGCGACTTCCCTGATTCGATTCTGCGTGTTCCACTGTTCCACATCGCAGACTGCGCCCTTCGCTCGTGGGTGTTGCGATGCGGGAGAAAGTGGGCCGGCTCGAGGTCACGGCTCGGTCACGCGATAGGTCTTCCCTCAACCGTTTCCGCTCGAGGCGATCAGCTCGTATTTCTCCTCGAGCGACGCCAGATACCGCCGTCGCGTGCTTCCAGCTTTGGGCACGGAACAGCGTTGCTCGTAGGTCTCACGGAGTTCCGTCACGCCGATCTTGCCGGCCGCGTCGATAATATCGTAGAGCAACCGCTTGTGGGTCCCCAGGTCGTCGACGCGGTCGCATCGGATCTCTTCGCGAGCGTCGTCTTCGACGCGGTGGACAACGCCGACGGTGATCTTCGGTTCCGGGCTCGAGTCGACCACCATCACGGCCTGGCGGAGCATCGCGATCGCTTCGCGGGCATCACCAGCAGCGCGGTCGGCGATCTCCGCGATCGCGGCGGAGGTGATCACGCCGGGGGCCAGCCCCGCCCGAATACGCGCTCGGAGAATGTCGACCAGCTGGGCGAGAGTGTACTTCTCGAGGGCGACTGTCGTCATCGACTGCAGACGACTCCGAACGCGGCTGTCACAGCGTGCGAGCATGTTGTCCTCGCCGATCGTAATCACGACCATCGTCACGTTTGGCATATCGTAGAGTGCATGAAGGACCGACTCGTCCTCGAGGCAGTCGACCTCGTCGAGGATCACGAGCAACTGGCCGTCGTACGTCCGAAACTGGTCGTAGAACTCGCTCGCAGGTGTCCCGTCGGTCGACAGGTGGGCCGCCAGGCCAGTGTCACGGACCAGCCGTTGCAGGACAGCGTTGGTCGACGAGTCCGACATGCAGTTGACGTACCCCCAGCGAAACCCGAACGCAGTCGCCTCGAGCCGTTCGGCGACGTGCCTGGCGAGTGTCGTCTTTCCCGCGCCGCTCGGGCCGTGGATGAACACGTGTTCGCCCGGCGAGTTCTGTGTAATCGGCTTGAGCGCCGCCGAGAGGTAGGAAATTTGCCCGTCCCGATGTTGGAGTTCCTGCGGGACGAACGACCGCTGGAGGGCTCGAGCGTCGGTTATCATACGCTATAGCAATCAGACATTGTATTAATTGCTGACGGCTGAACTGGATATGGTTGCCTGTTGACCTCTCTTCTCAGTCAAAAACGAAAGAGAACTGCAGAGATAGAACTGATCGTAGCCGTTATCGAACGGTTCCTAATTCTTGTTCAGTATCTATGCGTGCGCTCAAGTGTGGCACTAAATTCCCCGCAGGTGCATTCTATCATGCGTGCGTAGCGTAGGTGCGGAGGCCAGCGGGCCGGTGATGAATCGCCGGGTCCGCATTTCTTACGAGGGCCCAACTGGGCATCGGTGGGTCCGTCAGTCTGCCGTCAACCGAATACAGGAACAGACATTACTTAGCGATAACCAACTAATCCGTGCTTTACCAAACACTGAATGGCGTTTGTACGAACAAGTTTCGTTATTCGATAAGTGCAAGACTATGAGTTGTGGGTATGCACCCGCGGGTTGAGTGGATGGACCAAAAGGACAACCAGATTTTCGAGTTACTTGACGAATCCGAGCTGATTCTCTCCCCTGCAGTCGCTGCGAGCAACCTCAACTACTCTCGGAACTGGCTCTCGCAGCGAATGAGTAAGTTCAAGGATGGCGAACTGATTAAAAAGGTCGACGGGAGTTACTACCGAATCACCGGTTGAAGACGAGCGTATCTCAATGGCGAGGTTGACGCCAAAGAATTAGAGAATAGGGTGAATAGCCAAGTGTATTGAGCGGTACATTATTTCAAGATACGTCCGGTAAATCAACGATCTACACTATAATAGAAATATATTCACGAGGTGATTGGTTGGCGATATAGAAAGGGTATTAGCCCTATTCGTCAGCTATATTGACTTCGATACTTCCAACCTGCGTTTGTGTATCGTCTTCTGAGATTACTGCAATCGCAGTCACAGTGCCGTTAACGTCACCGTCGTCAATATCATCAGAATTGAGCGTCTCTGTATCGCCAACTGTAAGTTCAGCCTCGGAAAGGTCTTCAGCATCATCAGGGCCATAAGTGTCATCGCTGAAATTACCTGCAACTCCTCCGAAAGTCACATAATCGGAATTCCCAAGCGAGGTCACCTCAATGGCGAGTTCTTCCTCGTCTTCATCAAAGTCCATCGATACACCCGCCTGAGCCTCTTGACCGACACTCCCTCCGAGATCCAGTACGAATGCCGCGATCACAGCCGCGAGAATGACTGTTATCGCGACCATCAAGATAACCCCAATTACTGGAGAGACTGCCCGCTCATCTTCCGTGCCGACCAGCTTTGATTGATATTTGCTTAGATCCATAGGTCTAACTTAGTTGTCAAAGTCGAAAGACTCACTCCCGACCTGCGTTTCAGTTCCATCTGCCTCAATCACTGCAACAGCGGTGACTGTCCCATTGTCATGTTCAAAATTACCGTCAGCATTACTCATGGTTTCACTATCTCCAACAGTCATGTTCTCGACCCGATCTTCTTCATCGGAATCAAACGCACTGGAGCGGAAGTCAACATGATCAGCGTTTCCAGATGATGTGACTTCAACTGTGATATTCCCTTGTGCAGTTTCGTCGACATCAATTGACACGCCGGCCTGTGCCTCTTCGCCGACGCTCCCACCGAGGTCAAGCACGAACGCCGCGATCACAGCCGCGAGAATGACTGTTATCGCGACCATCAGGATAACCCCGATCACTGGTGATACTGCACGTTCGTCCTCCGATCCGATCAGCTTCTTCGAAATCTGTTTTCCATCTAACATGGTTGTCCCATTGCCAGCACCCAAACGGTCAGAAAGGTTATACCGTCTGGCATGAAACCATGCCGGTGCGAAGGGATTGGGGGTATAACCGTCCCTTGCGCGTCACCTTTCTGTCTCCCGTTTTTGGTGCTTGATTACCGATGGATACCCCACCTATATATAATTAGTTGATTGTGTGTCTTTCGGAAGTAAACACAGTCTTGAAAGACTTTCAGTTTTGATAATTAGCAGGTCATAGAACGGTTACAGCAGGAGCTTGAGTCGACGCTGTCTGGCGGTTTGCTGACTACACTGCCAGACCGGAACACAGAAGCGATTTCACAATCCGAAGTAGCACCATGAGCAATCCGAGGCCGCTCGTCGATGAACGCGGTCTTGCGGCCACATATGATGGCGGTGCATATGTCGACGCGTGGGAAGCCGTCGAGCAGTACCGGAAAGCGACCAGCTACGCATTCCGAAAGGGAGTCAAATCGAGTGCAACCGCCCGCGCTTTAGATCTCCCTCGAGGCCGGCTCCGGACGTGGATCGACGACGGTGGACAGCCGGATGCAATCCGAGGGATCGAAGTTGCTCGCGAACACGGATGGCTCGACGTTGAGTACGATGACTTGGAGTTCACAGCACTCAATATGCTCGTTGCGAACGTGTTCTCCGGCGGCTCGATCGCCGAGCAACACTACCAGCCGTCGTTCGCACTGAATCACTTGGATCACAAGTCACACGTTGTCGACGCGCTCGAGGCGGCGGGTGTCGAGTACGACTTCTACCACGAAGAAGACGAAGACCGAAGCACCCAAGTTCGACCGACCGACCGAACACGGAACGGTGCTTGGCCGTGTTCTAAGCGTTCTCGGTGCTCCAGTCGGCCCGAAACCAGGACTTCAGAACCTGCAGTTGTCCGAGTATCTCGGTGACGCACCTCGTGAGATTTACGAGACGTTCGCGCTCGCGTATCTTGCGAACCGAGCCATCCACCAACGCGAGAAACGGACCGTCCAGATTCTCGAGGATCGACCTCGATCCTATCGTGACGAGCTGGCTGCGTTTTTCGAGGACGTCTCCGGTGAGCGCGTCACGTCCAATGAAACCTACATTACGATCTCTTCTGCAGCTACTCAATCGCTTAACCTCCAGCCGCGCTATTTCGTTCCCGAAGCTGATTCCTGATCAATCAGCCGATGTGCGGATAGCTCAAAAGAGAAGGTCGAGTAGCGAAGTGATCTAGTCAGTCATGTCTATCTCGACACTTCCAACCACTGTCCGCGTATCGTCCGATTCGATCACAGCAATAGCAGTGACCGTTCCGCTCACCCCATCATTATTCTCAGTCGTATTGCTAACTGTAATTGAATCACCAACGGTCATGGTTTCCTCATCGAGCGTAGGACCCGAGTCTGAGACATTTAGATCAGACGCTGCACCTCCAAATGTAACGTAATCAGCGTTACCCATCGACGTAACCTGAATGCTCAAGTTCTTTTGTGATTCGTCGAATTCCATCGAAACGCCAGCCTGCGCTTCTTGGCCGACACTTCCACCGAGATCGAGCACAAAGGCCGCAATAACGGCTGCGAGAATCACAGTTATTGCGACCATCAAAATAACTCCAATTACTGGAGATACCGCACGCTCGCCTTCTGATCCGATCAACTTCTGTTGTATCTGTTTTCCATCTAGCATGGCATCCTCCCCCAGCAGCACCCAAAACGGCCAGAAAGGCGGTTAGTATGAAACGGTTCTATACACGGGTTAATTACTCGAACTGTCATTCCCGAGTTCCCCCTCCGTCACCGCTTCAGATGCTATAACAGTTATAGGCGACGACGGAATATAAAGTATCGACATTTTCTGCACGAAAAGACGTAGCGTTGCTATGACAACTCTAGATGTTCGACGCGCTCGAGCGTCTATTCCCCATCGTCGGTCCGCTGGATGTGGAGGTGCTGTTCATTGACCAGTTCCCCATCGGACGTACCGTTCGTACGCCCACATCGTGCTTGCCTCGTGCGGTCTCGAGCGGAAATAGTCGGGGTGAATCCCTTCGCCAGCGTGCTCGAATATCGCAGCGTAGAACTCCGGCAGCAGCTCGAGGGCGCGGCCGGGTTCGATGTTGCTGGTGTGGTATTCGACGTCGACGCCGTCGACTTCGCCGGCCTGATTTTCCCACGGCAGCCGTAGCGGCTCACCGCTCTCGTAGTGGCACATTCCGGGGAACCGCGGCGAGACGTTGAACGACGCCTTCTTTTCGCAGCGCCCACGGCCGACGATGTCCCACTCGTACAGCCGCTCGGCGTTGATGCCGTCTGACAGCCGCGGCGCGATTCCCGACTTACTGTACCGCACCTCGAGTCGCCAGGGCTCGCCGTCGACCTCGGTGCTCAGCTCTACGTATCCCTCGAACGGCGGCCCCAACATGATCGACGAGAGCGCGACGTAGGGACCGCGGCCCCAGTCGGGCCACTTCAAGCGGCCTTCGATCTCGTAGGGCGTCGTCGCGGCCTGGCTCATCGCAACCCCTCCCGTTCGGCGAAGCAGTCCGAACAGAGGGGAATCTCACTCTGTCGACGGCATTTGACATCGTAGCCGACGTACGAACAGCCGACGCGCGCCGACCAAACCGGGCCCGACTCGTCCTCGAGGTCGTCGTCTTCGCGTCGTGCCAGGTGGCCGTCCGATCACCGACGTACTCCAGGGCGTCGACCGTCTGGACGACGTCGGCCTCGAGGGCATCCCCGCTAGCTTTCGGACTCCCGAGTTCCGATGCTCGAGAACTCACAGCGGACCACCTCGAGCGCGGCGGATCTCTCGAGCGCAGCTCGCACAGAGCCGCTGGGTCGCAGGAACCGATTCGTCACACCGCTCGCACTCGTCGGACTCGACGAGACGACTCATCGAGAACCACCGTCCTCGAGCGCCTGACGAACCTCGCTGTCTGTCGCCTGGTGAGCTGGATGGGCGATCGACGTCCGACTCTCGACGTCGTAGAGTCGACTCGCGGGCACGAACAGCGGCTTACGCATCGGGCTCACCTCCGTGACGCCCGTTCGACGTCTCCGGATCGGGGATCGACACCTCGAGGCCAGCAGCGGAGCCGCGGCTCAGTCGGCAGTAGGTGTCACACTCTCCGCAGCGGTGAGCGCGGTCGCGATCGTCACCGAAGACGCGTGCGAACTGGTTGGTAACGTGGGCACCACAGTGGAGACAGGCCGAGTTTCCGACACTGAACCGCAGTGTGGAACTCACGCAGACCACCCCGAAAAGCGGCGGCTACGTGTCAGAAAATGCGGGGAAGGGGATTTATATCCAGTGGGCCGGCGCAGATTCGAACTGCGGTTACGGCCACCCGAAGGCCGAAGGATACCAAGCTACCCCACCGGCCCGCACTCTGAGTAAGTGGGCCGGGTAGTTTAACGCTTCCGAAACCCGAGTGCATCGGCGCTCGCGTGCGATTTGTCCACTCGAGCCGGCCGCCCTAGAACGTCTCGTAGCCGTCGGTATCCAGAAAGTGATGGGCGACCGTAATCGCCTGATCGGCGTGTAACAGTTCGGGCCCGAGTCGAACCTGCCGGTCGACGTACTCGCCCAAGGAGGTCTCTTCGTCGGCAGTAAAGTCACGATGATCCGAGAGGACGAAGATCGGGTCTGTGAGGTCATCGACGTCGACGACGCTGTCGCCGTCCTCGTGAAGCTGGACCACGGGGCCGTCGTCGGTGATCGTCTCGAGCGTCCCCTCGAGGCCGCGGCGATACACTTCGACGCCGGGGCTGGGTTCGGCGGGCAGTGCACCGATGGCTTCGTCGCGGTGATCGAGTGCGTTTCGGATCAGCGCGGCCGTCGAGCGTTCGTCGGGGTTGAGCCGCCGGAGTTCACGACCGTCGAAGGTGATAGTGAGTTCGTCCTGGACGACGAGATGGACGCGGACGGCCTCGCGGATGCCGTGGGAGGTGACGAAGGAGGCGGTGATCGACCGACAGAGGGCATCGAGTCGGCCGGCCCCACCCGCGAGGTCGTCGAGCGAGAAGTCAGAATCGGTCGGGACCTCGTGACCGATGAGTACGAACTGGCGCATACTTACACGACGGACGCCGGCGGGGATAGCCCCCACGATTTCGGGCCACCGTTCCGTCGTGACCGTCCGACGTCGACGGAACAGTGACTATCGACCGGCATATCCAGGGTCAACCGTTTCACCGGAATCGGCAGTGGAGTTAGTACATGGCACATTCACAGCGGACTCGAGCGAACGACCAGAACGGGACCCTGCTCGCGATTCTCGAGGGACGGTCCTGTCCGCTCTGTTCGGACGGCGAACTCGAGCGCAGTATCTACAAGGACAACAGGGCAGTCGTCTGCGACGGGTGTGGAACGCCTCAGGCACAGGTCTGGTCGGTATCGTGACCGCGGTCGGGTTGGCTCGAGGCGGACGATACCGAAGACAGACCAGTCGAATCGCGAGACCCGATGAGGCCGACCGTCGCACGTCACCGACTGTAGCTACTCGAGCCGAGCGTCCGTAATCCGTAATCGTCCCCGCGTCCCCTCCCAGACGGTCTCGGACTCGAGTTCGATGCGCCGATCCATGTGTGGCCCGTCGACCACGAGCGTCTCGAATTCGCCACCTTCACCCAGAACGTGTACGCCGTATTCCTCGTTGAGGCCCTCGATTTCAGCCAGTGTCTCGTGGTCAAGCGTTCGCCCGAGCCAGGACTCGTCGAGGCCGTGGGCGGCGACCTGGACGATGACGATCTCGAAGCCGGCATCGAGCATCGCGTCGGCCAGCGAACGGGGATCTTCCTGCCACAGCGGAGCGAACAGCTCACAGTCTAGCCGGTCGCACATCCCCTGAATTCGGCTCGTCTGATACTCACTTTCGACGGCACCTGCCGTGACGCCGGCGATGCCACCCTCTAGGTCGCCGGTGAGGGCCTCGAGAGCAGCCTCCAGGGGTTCGAGTTCGTCGTCACCCTGGGCGCTCGAGTCGGTCGCCGAGGGGGCCGCGAGGTCGTCCGGTTCGACGTCGACGAGGTCGATTCCGATACTCTCGGCGGCCAGGCTAGCCAGATCAGTCGCAGGGACGTGGTACATGTACGAGTCGTCGGTCGGATGGACGGTGACGAGCCGACGAACGTCACGTCCCGTCTCGAGTGCCCGGTACAGCGCCCACGAGGAGTCCTTGCCGCCCGAAAAGAGGCTCACCCACGCGCCGTCTGCGTCGCTCATACTCGAGTCAGGAGCGAGGCGCCTATATGCGTGACGAGTCCAGTCGCTCGTCTCCTCTGCAGTACAGGCTGTCGTTCTCCGTCTGAGACGCGCGGACGGGCACGACGAGCAAAGGTATCACCGAATCAGCGACCGCTCACTGACTCGAGTCACCCGAATCCGACCGAGGAACTTCGTCGACGCCGTCGGCGGCCGGCCCGACGTCGACGCGTGAACTCGAACCGTCGGGCTCGGCGTCGGGACCGCCATCAGTGAGCTCGGCGGACGTCTGTTGGCCACGATCTGATTCGTCGTCGGCGAGGTCGGCGTCGTCGGTCGTGGTGCTGACGTACGCGGCGATGCGGGCACCGACGAGACTGACGACGATCGCAGTGACGACGTACAGCGTCAGGCGCTCGCCGGCCGACACGACGAAGCTCTCGACGCTGAGAATGCCCGATTCGATCGGTGGGACGGTGATCGGGTCGATCACACCCTGTCGCTCGAGGAAGTACGTCGAAAAGCCTCGGACGACGAGGCCGATAGCGAGGACGAGAAACGGCAAGTTGAGATACGAACTCCGGATGGGGCGATCGCTGATCATTTCGTCGAGCAGGCGGCCAGCACTGGCGGTGACGGCGGCCATCGCGAGCCACGGAACGGCGTCGAAGGCGAACTGCATCGCGGGGACGAGAATTCCTGGCGGATCCTCGAGGCTCGAAACGCCGAGTGCGCCGGCGAACACTCCCACGAGCGTGAGACCGGCGGCGACGACGTAGGTGACGACCGACACCTGCCCGGAGTACAGCGCCTCGCGAAGCTGGTGGGCAAGCCCGGTCACGATCTCGTCGACGCTGAAGCCCTTGTAGAGGAGAAAGAGACCGATAACGGTCGTGATCGCGGCCGCTCCCTCGGCCGGGCCGACGACGGTCGCAAGCATCGGGAAGACGAGCAGGGTCAGCCCGGTCGGGACGAGGATCGTCTGGCGCAGCTCCTCGTCGGCGAGAAACTGTTTCAGAAGGTAGTACGTCGACTCGATGTCCCTGGCCTGCCTGACCACGACGCGGTCGACGGAGTCGACCCGGACGCGGCTCTCGACGATCGGTACCAGCCGCTCGTCTTCGGCGCTGTCGATGACGACGACGGCCGAGTCAGGATCATACTTCGCGATGAGGTCGTCGAGCTGGCGAGCAACGGCTCTGTCCGCCGACACCATCGACTCGCGGTCTCCCGAAACGACCGCGACGACGGCTTCTTCATCGCCGTCGCGAAGGTCCTGGGCGACGCGTAGTGACTCGAGTAAGCTGTTGACTCCCGAGTCCTCCGGATCTGCGAGGCCGACGTCGGTCACGAGCGCGCGAACTGCCTCCCAGCCGACGATCGGTGATCGAAGGCCGGTCTTGCGACCGACGTCGTCGGTCCGGTCGAGACAGACGACCAGCGTTGTCACGGTAGGCGATGCATTCTGTGTGACGATAAAACCACTTACTCGTTCGACGCGATTTTGATCCCGATACGACGATTCGGTCGGTGTGACCGAGTGGCCGGCGTCCGTTCAGGTACGAAGTCGAAACTCCCGGTCACCCACGATGCTCGCGACGCCGGCACCGAACGCGTAGGCGACCTGCTGGGCACCGCCACCGAGGCGGGCCATCAGGGGTCGTTCGGGTTCGAACTCCTCGACGCTGACCGCATCCCGTTCCAGGCGATCGGCAACCGCCTCCTCGAGCTCGCGTCTGGTGCCGAGTTCGTCGACCAGCCCGAGGTCGTGGGCCTCCTCGCCGAGGTAGATCCGAGCTTCGGTGTCGCGGACGAACTCCGTTTCGAGGTCGCGACCGTCGCTGACGCGATCGACGAACGTCTCGTAGTAGTCGTCGATCAGTCCCTGGAGGTACTCGCGTTCGTCCTCCTCGAGTTCTTTCAGCGGGGTGCCGGCGTCTTTGTACTCACCGGCGGCGAACCGCTCATAAGAGAGGCCGACCTTCTCGGCGAGGGCGCTCGCGTTCACTCGGGAACCGATGACGCCGATCGAGCCGACGATCGACCCCTCACGCGCCCAGAGTTCGTCACAGCCGCTGGCGATCCAGTAGCCGCCGCTGGCACAGACGTCAGTCGTGTACGCGACCGTCAGTCCGTCGAAACGCTCGGCTGCGAGCCGGATGTCGTCGCTGGGGACGACTTCGCCGCCGGGCGTGTTCAGTTTCATCAGCAATGCGTCGACGTTGTCGTCCGCGTCCGCCCGTTCGATCTGCTCGACGATGTCGTCGGCGGGCGTCGATCGGGGACTCGAGGGCAACGGACCACCGCTCCCGTCCCGCGTGATCGGGCCCTCGACGGCGACTTCAGCGACGTCGTATCCGGGGAACAGCGATCGAGAGACCGAGCTCCCGATCCGGACGCCGAAGAACACGACGGCGAGGGCGAGCACTACGCCGAGAACGTCGGCTATCGTCTCCGGGTAAAGGACGAACAGTGAAACGCCGACGACGGCGAACACGACTACGAACACCACGACGATCGCGAGCTGGGCAACCGTTCGGAGGCTACTCACGACGCTCACCTCGATACATGCCGGACAGTGTGTGTGCCGACCGGTTAATCGTTCCGTCGCGACGCGTTCGCTCGAGCGCCCGATCCACTCGTGACGGCGACGGAATCGTCTCTTTTCGGTCGTGCCACTAGCGCTTATCCTACAGGCCGATACTATTGTCCAGAAGTAACACCCGATTAGATACGGCAATCGGTGCTCTCAGACGGCTCATCGCTCGAGTCGCGGTTTGCGGTCAGAGAAACGTCCCCACTAAAAGACGCACGTGGGACGAATCGAGAGGACGACCGCCTTAGAGCAGCCCCGTCTTCTGGAGCTTCATCAGGTCCTCGGTATCGAGGGTTTCGCCTTCTTTGAACTTCTGATAGATTTCCTCGGCTTCCTCTTTGGCCGCCTCTTTCTTCTTGTCGCGAGCGGACTTACGCTCTTGCTCTTCTTCCTTGTCCAGTTCGCGCAGACGCTTCTGGACGCGGACGAAGTCTTCGTGATGCTGGTCGGCGGCTTCCTGGGCCTCGACGAACTTCTCGTGCATCTCGTCGGCCTCATCACGGATGTCGTCGGCCTCGCGATAGGCCTCGATCATCTGGTTGTGGTGTTCCTGAGCCTTGTCCGCGAGCTCCGTCACCTTCTGGTGGTGCTGGGAGGCTTCCGAGCGGACCTCCTCTGCCTCGTCGACGAGTCCTTCTAGGTCATCGTTCTGCTCGAGTTTTCCCTTGCGCTGTTCGTACTCCTCGCGTTTGGACTCGATTTTCTCGATGAGCTCTTTTTCGTCCTCGCTCGAGAGGACTTCGGTCTGCTGTTTGAACTCGAGTTGCTCGATCTCGTCTTCGAGCTGCTCTAGGTCCTTGCCCTCGTCGAGTTCCATGTCGGACTTGAGCTGCTCGACTTTGTCGAACAGTTCGTTGGCTTGTGCGTTGAGCTCGTTACGCTGTTCTTTGTGCTCTTGGACCTGCTCGTTGAGCTCGTCGCGCTGTTCGCGGTGCTCTTGAGCTTCGTCAACTTTCTCGCGGGTCTTCGCGTTGAGATCGTCGCGCTTGGAAGCCCGCTCAGAAGCCATCTGGTTCAGATCGTTTCGCCGGTCTCGCAGTTGACCGGCCATCTTGATGAGCTGTCCTTTCGATTTGTTTGCTAGGTCGTCCTCTGTAAGTTCGATGTTTTTCGATTCGTCTACCATGTGTTAGTCAAACCTCTGTGCCATACCGCACCGGGAACCGGCGGACGCCGGTGATGACTGGCTCCGACCGGGAGCCGTCGGACGGTTCGATCCGCCGCGTACAGCGTGTGCTCACGATCTGCGAAACCTCGGTGAATAAGATTTCCTGTCATCGATCGTCGAGCGATACGCGCCCCGATGGCGTTCTGGTACTGGCTACTACTGTAGCCTGTAATTTAAATGTACCGATCGGTAGACCCCTGAAAACCGTTAGCAGGGCCCCAGTCTAGCGTGTCGAACGATGACATGGGAACTGGAGAGATATATAAATAGCCTCGATGATCGGTTCCGACGACAGTCGCGAGCGAACTCCCACCGCATCGGGGGCTCAGAAGAGATTCTCGAGACGGTCGTTAGTGAACTGCTCTGCCGGGTCGGTTCGCTCGTCCTCCTGGGCTTTCTTCGCCTCGCGTGCGCGATCCATGAATTCGTCGATCCGGTCGGAACGTTCGGCACCGCCCAAGAGGACGAGCGCCCCGAGTCGGTCACTCTCGAGCGGGAAGTCACCACCGCGGACCTGCATGCTCCCCGTTTCGTCTTCCATCCATCGTCGGGCCTTTTCGACGCCCTTGCGGGGAATCGCCTCGGGTCGACCCGCGATGACGAGCAGCGCCGAGTCGGCTTTTGTCGCATCAGGCATGCTCGTGCCCGTCAACAGTGCCTGGCGGGCGACGCTCATGACGGTCCGGATATTCTGGGCGCTGTCCTCGCTCGCCACCTCGCTCGCGTAGCCGAGTACGGAGATGCCGCCCGATCGGAGGGTGTTGATCACCTCGCTCGAGTCGACCACACTTTCACCGACACCCTCGATGGCTTCGCCGGAGGCGAAAAGCAAGCCGACGCGCTGGGCGATCTTGTCGTTGATACGGTCGAATGCACCGCCGATGCTCTCGCCCTGTTCGTGCCAGGCGTCGTTATCGATCAGCAACGTCGAGTCGGCCTCGCGGGCGAGCGTCTTCAGCGATCGGCCGGCGTTGGCCTGATAGAGGGCACCTTCGTTCCGGCCAGGCAGGACGCCGAGGGCGTAGACGGGGACGTCGTACACCCGCTGTAAGTGGTGGACGAGTGCGGGTGCACCGCCGCTTCCGGTCCCTCCACCGAGCCCGGCGACGACGAAGATTGCGTCCGACCGCGAGGTGACGCGGCCATCCAGCGCGCTGAGGACTTGCTGGATGTCCGACTGCATGATCTCGGCGCCGAGTTCGTTGTCAGCGCCGACGCCGTGTCCGTTGACCCGGTCAGCACCGATCAACAGCGTGTCGACGAACTCGAGGGACTGGAGGTCTGCTTCGGCGGAGTTGACGGCCAGGGCACCCTGGACGGCTTCGAAGCCCATGTCCGCGTCGAACCGGGCGAGCCGTTCGGTGACGTTGCCACCGGCCTGACCGACTCCGATCAGGGCGACTTTCATACAGTTTCCATGAACGGAAAGTGAGTTGAAGGTTGCGGTGACATACCAACTCAGAAAATCCACTCACAAGCAGCCACACGGTGAACCCAGAATCCGCCGACGGCGACGACCGGCGGCCCGTGTGACTCACTACTGTTCCCGAACAACAACCCACTTGAGGGTGTACGCTGTCAGTCCGGGTATGTTCTACGACCAACGGCTGAACGCACCAGAGTCGCCCGAGGAACTGCGGACGGAGTACGAAGCCGACCTCGCTGCGATTGTCGACGAGTACGGCCTCGAGACAGTCGCCGCCGAGACGGACGTCGATCAGGACACGCTCGAGGCGATCGGCGAGGAAGCCACCCCCGAGTTGAATCTCGAGGGGGCCGCCCAGATCCAGGCGCTCGAAGCGGACACACCGGACGCCGATACGATCGTCACGATGGCCTGCGAGCACCTGCTGCTCGGTATGTCATCGGCGGTGCTCGACGTCGAGGCGCTCGAGAGCGAACTCGGGATCGATCTCGAGGCCAAAGAGATCCAGCAGAAGATCGAACGGCGCGCACCGATGACGTTCGAGGAGTTCGTTCACGTCCAGCATGCAATCGCGGACGGGATGCCCTGAACACACACGCAGAGATGCCCTGAACGCCCAACGATTTTTCCGCACGCACGGGCGATTAGCGTGTACACGGGCGGCCAATACTGTGCTTTCCACATGCACGACCAGCAAGCGTCGTGGGTGAGCGGTGTCGTTATAGTAACTCGTCCATGAGAACTGGTATGAAGGTCGCAATTCTCGGCTGTGGGCACGTCGGCCTCGAGCTCGGACGCCAGCTCGAGTCGAACGGACACCACGTGATCGGCGTTCGACGCTCCGAGGCGGGTCTCGAGCAGATAGAAGACGCCGGCTTCGAGGCTATTCGGGCTGACGTGACCGACCGCGAATCGCTCGCGGCGATCCCGGACGTCGAGGCGATCGTCTTCAGCGCGAGCAGCGGCGGCCGCGGCGCCGAGGCTGCCCGCGAGGTCTACGTCGAGGGGCTACGGACGGCGGTCGACGCCTTCGGCGAGCGCGATGAGCCCCCAGAACGGCTGGTCTACACCTCTTCGACTGGCGTCTACGGCGACCACGACGGCGACTGGGTCGACGAGGAGACGCCGCTCGAGCCGACCACCGAGAAGACCGAGGTGCTCGCGGAAGCCGAACGCGTCGCTTTAGAGCAGCCGCCCGAACACGGCTTCGAGGGGACCGTCGCCCGCTATGCCGGCCTCTACGGCCCGGACCGGTATCGCCTCGAGCGCTACCTCGAGGGGCCCGTCACGGAAGGGTACCTGAACATGGTACACAGAGACGATGCTGCCGGTTCGGTTCGATTCCTGCTCGAGGAGGAGGTAGGGCGAAACGAGGTGGTCGTCGTCGTCGACGACGAGCCCGTCGACAGATGGACGTTCGCCGACTGGCTGGCCGAGCAGGCGGGCGTCGACGTGCCACCGAAGCGAACGACCGACGAGCGCCTCGCAGACGACGAACTCTCGGAGGCTGCCCGACGACGACTCCTGACCAGCAAGCGCTGTTCGAACGACAGGCTCCGGGACCTCGGCTACGAGTTCCGGTATCCGACGTTCCGTGAGGGGTATCGCGATGCCCTCGAGTCGTACACCACGTAGCGACGCTATCGACGGTGTACTGACCGTTCCGACGCCGACCAATCGTTCCGCTGTCGGCCGAGCCGAGCATCTCGAGGTCTGAGGGCCAACGGGGCGGCGTGCATTCTCACCACACGAAAGCGACACTGCCGGATCAACGCGCGTACAGGTCGACGGTTGTTCGCCCGAAAGACGTGTAAATCGGGGGAAAATTCTTTATCACTCGATTTGAGTGTCCGGTATGAACGATCGGGACGTCTCGACGATCTCGTTCGTCGAGGCGGACACATCGGCGGTCCAGCGGATCGTCGACGGGCTCGAATCTCTCGAGCCACTGGTGCTCTCGTTGCTGGTAGTCGGCGTCGGTGCGCTCGTCGTCGGTAGCTGGTGGACCGTCCGCTGGTTTCGCCGGCCACCCGGCGTCCGCCTGCAACGAGTGCTCGGGGACTACGACGAGGTGACGGTGTTGATGCACCCGAATCCCGATCCCGACGCGATGTCCTGTGCCATGGGGGTCGCGGCGATCGCCGAGTCGGCCGACACCGACACGACGCTACAGTTCGCCGGCGAGATCCGCCACCAAGAAAACCGGGCGTTTCGGACCGTTCTCGACCTCGATCTCGAGGCGATCGAGTCGAGTTCGGAACTCGCAAGCGACACAGTGGTTCTGGTCGATCACAACACGCCCAGAGGCTTCACCGGTGCCCAGTCAGTCGAACCGATCGCAGTCGTCGACCACCATCCAGGTAACGGAACCGGAACGCGCTTTACCGACGTCCGGACGGAGTACGGCGCAGCCTCGACGATCCTCGTCGAGTACCTGACGGAAATCGGTGCGACGATGGAACACGAAGACGAGGAGGGACCAATCGAGTTCTCTGCCGAACTCGCGACCGGACTGCTCTATGGCATCCAATCCGACACGAACCATCTGACGAACGGCTGCTCCCGGGCCGAGTTCGACGCCTGTGCGATTCTGTTCGACGGCATCGACGAGGACCTTCTCGAGCGGATCGCCAAGCCACAGGTGAGCGACGACGTATTACAGATCAAGGCGAAAGCGATTACGGAAAAGCGCGTCGAAGGGGCTTTTGCGGTCTGTGACGTCGGCGAGATTACCAACACTGATGCGATCCCGCAGGCAGCGGACGAACTCATGCACCTGGAGGGAGTGACCGCGGTAGTCGTCTTTGGCGAAAACGACGGGACGATTCAGCTGTCGGGACGGTCACGTGACGACCGCGTTCACATGGGCGAGACACTCCGGCACGCGGTCAGTGACATTCCGATGGCGAACGCGGGCGGCCACGCACGAATGGGCGGCGGACAGCTCTCGGTCGATCACATGCGAGGGATCGGCCCCTCTGACGGAATCGACAAACAAGAGTTCGAAGAACGGTTGTTCGCCGCGATGGCCGGCGAGCGGTAGTCCGCGCCTCACCGCGACAAGCGGGTGAAAGAGCGACAGCCACCGTAACGTCACGGACCGAGCAACTGAGGACCGTTACGCTTGCACCTCGAGGTGCCAGCAACCGTTACCGAATCTCTTTCCACTCGGCCTCACAGTCCGGACAGATCCGGACGGTCTTGATCTCGTCCGGATCGTTCTCGGTCTTCAGGGGCTGTTCACACTCGGCGCAGACGAGTCGGTCGTAGGTATCTTTCTCGAGTTCTCCTTCGCGGAGCGCTTTCCGGACTGATTTCATGTTCACCCTGTAAGAAGGAAGGGAAGAAAAAGACCGGGGCTTTATCCGGGGTTGTCGCGACCAGCCAACGCGAGTTGATAGCAACTGTTCGACAGTATCGGTGTCGAGTTGGGGGGCAGCGATGAACTGGACCGGCCGACGCCATCCCGGTCTACTTGGCCGGAGTCGTGGCCGTTTTATCGATCCGGCCGAAGACACAGCCGATGGAGTACGTACAGGAGCGGATCGCGACGCTCCACGACCTCACCGGCACCAGCGTCGATGGTGGTCAGACCGGGACTGGCGTCGGTGACGAGCGGCTCCCGACCGAGACAGATGATCTCGAGCGATGCGTCGGCGAGACGGCGATCGTCGTTCCGATGACCGATCGGGAGTGCGAGAGTCCTGCCGCCGAACGTGTCCTGTCGGAACTCGAGGCGCTCGCTCCCGCCGCGGTCTACGTTCCCGTTCGTGCCGCCCCCGGCCGGATCGAGCCGTTTCGCGAGTGGCTCGAGTCGTTCTCACTGCCGATGTGCGTCCTCTGGTGTGGCGCTCCCGGGGTCGACAACCTGCTCGCAGAGGCGGGCCTGGCAGGCGAGTACGGCAAAGGGAGAGACGTCTGGCTCGCGCTGGGCCCTGCCGCGGCGGCCGCCGAGACCGTCGTCGTCCACGACGCCGACGCCCGGAGCTACGAGGCCGACCACGTCCGTCGGCTGCTCGCGCCCCTGGCGATGGATGCGGGCTTCGAGTTCTCCAAGGGGTACTACGCACGTGTCGAGCGAAACCGGCTGTTCGGTCGCCTGTTCCGGCTGTTCTACGAGCCACTCGTCGAGACGCTCGCAACCGTCCACGACGAGCCGATTCTCGAGTATCTCTCGTCGTTTCGCTACGCGCTGGCCGGCGAGTTCGCCGCGAGCGCCGACCTCACACGCCGGCTGCAGGCGCCGCGGTCGTGGGGCCTCGAGGTCGGCACGCTCGGCAACGCGTTCGACCACGCCGGCTTCGCGGGAACCGCACAGGTCGACCTCGGCCGACACGTCCACGACCACCGGGTGGTCGCCGGCGAGACGGGACTCGAGGGGATGAGCCGGACGGTCGCGGCGGAACTGCTCCGGGTCGTCGAACAGCGCGGCGTCGAGCCGACGTACGACTCGCTCCCGCGACGGTATCTGGAAACCGGCGAACGTCTGCTCGCCCAGTACCGGGCCGACGCGGCGTTCAACGGCCTCGAGTACGACCTCGAGAGCGAGCGAGGTCAGCTCGAGCGATACGCCGACTCGATTTCCCCGCCGGGTCCGGATCGGCGGCTGCCCCCGTGGACGGATGCGCCGTTCGAGCCGGCGGACGTCCTCGAGGCGGCTCGTCCCTGGCAGGACGGACGGGTTGAGACGGGATCAGTAGACTGAGACGGGACGCTGTGCCCGTCTATCGACACGTCGACGGCGGGGGTGACAGCTTCGCGTCCGAACGGTTGGGACCCATTTCGGCCGGCGAACCGAGAGGTAGCCCGACCTCGAGTTCCCTATCAATCTTTATCTGCGAACCACCCGTTGGGCCGGGTATGGACGTGACCGCCGACGAACTGGCAGGCGTCGTCGACCTCTTCGGCGGGCTGACGCGGGCGGAACTCGAGCGTGCGCTTTCGGAGGCCGCGTTTCGGGCCGACGGGACCAGCGTCGACGAGGCGGTCCTCGAAACGGGCGTCGAGGACGCCCTCGAGTCGTTCGCGCTCGTCGCCTACGAGCCGGAGGCGGCCGACGGCGAGTCGGTGGGAAGCGACATGGCTGACGGACGAACCGACGGAGGGAGTGAGTCGGAGCTGCTGGTGGCTGGCCCGACGGCGTTTCCGATCGTTCCCGACGCTGCAGAGGACGTGCCACACATTCTGGACGTCGAACCCCGTCGGCCGAATCGTAACGCTCTCGGCGAGACGGCCCGCGAGCAGTTCGTCGCCGACGTGACGGCCGCCATCGACGCCGGCGATGCCGACCGCTGTGAGCGACTGCTCGACGTCAGCTACGACCTCGAGGCGTGGGCACCGATCGACCTCGCGACCGAACGCGACCGACTGACGGAGGCACTCGAGTGAGATGGTCCGAATGACCCTCGAGCCCGTCGTTGAACACGACCCCACTGGAATCGACGATCAGCCATACGACGCGGCCGTGCTCGCGCCGATCGTCGACCGTGACGGCGAGGACCACCTGCTGTTTACCCGCCGAGCCGACCACCTCGGCGAACACCCCGGCCAGATGAGTTTTCCCGGTGGTGGAGCCGAACCGACGGACGACACGCTCCTCGCGACCGCACTTCGTGAGGCCAGCGAAGAGATCGGGCTCGAGCCCGATGAGGCCGAGGTTGTCGGCCAACTCGACGACATTCGAACGGTCACGGAGTACGCCGTGACGCCGTTCGTCGCTCACGTTCCCGACCGCGAGTACGAACGCGACGACAGCGAGGTTGCCGAGATCGTCACTCTGCCGCTGTCGGGGCTGCTCGATCCAGATAACTTCGAGTACGAGCGACGCGATCACCCCTACTACGGCGACATCGTCGTCCACTACTTCCACGTCGACGGCTACACCGTCTGGGGCGCGACCGGCCGTATCCTGGTGCAGTTGCTCGAGCTGACGACCGACTTCGAACCCCCCGAGAAGGTCGACGGCTCTCGAATGTGAGAACGAGGCCGGACCGCACTGACGGCGGCGTGGCCAGTAGCTACTTTCCCTGACAGCGACTGCTCTCGATCGAGTAGACAAGATGAGCCTCGAGAGGAGACGTAGACGACGGACGGAGACGTACGCGACGCTGGTAGAACTCGAGGCCGCGTCGATGGCCGAGAACGCCGCCGAAGCATCGGACCGACTCGTCGAAGCGCTCACCGAGATCGTCGATGCGGTCGACGAGCAGTTCGAACGCGTCACGGCGATCGACGGAACGATCGACGACCTCGAGCGGACGATGGACGAGATCGACGTCTGAAACCGATATCGTTCCCGGAATCCGCGCGTTAGCGCCCGCAAAGGGAAAACGTGTTACGACAGCCGCCCCGACTCACGCGATATGACCGTTCTGGACGACGCCCGCGCGATGCTCGCGACGGGGCCGGTCTGTGATTCCTGTCTCGGCAGCCCCTTCGCCGAGCGGAGTTTCGGCCTGACAAACGGCGAACGCGGCCGGGCGCTGCGTACCGCCGTCGCACTGGACGACGACGACGATTTCGACCCCGATGGCCCTGCGGACTGCTGGGTCTGTGAGGGATACTGTGGTACCGCCGATGCCATCGCAGACGCCATCGTCGGCGAACTCGAGGGAACCCACTTCGAAACCTACCAGGTCGGTACCCGTGTCCCGCCGCTGGTCGAGGAGAACGAACGCCTGGCCCGAGAGGACGCCGGGCTCGAACCCGACGTCGGCGAGTCGGTCAAACGCGAACTGAACCGAGAGGTGGGTCGTCGCGTTGGCTCGAAGACAGGTGCCGAGGTCGATTTCGATCGGCCTGACGTACTCGCCGTGGTCGACCTCGAAGCGTTCGACCCGCTCGAGGCCCTCGAGTCAGAGACCGTAACGAGCCACGCGGTCGACGTCCAGGTCAACCCGGCGTTCGTCTACGGGCGCTACCGCAAGATCGAACGAGATATTCCACAGACAGAGTGGCCCTGCAGGGAGTGTGGCGGCAGCGGGGCGCAACTCGGCGACGACGGCGAGGAGCCCTGTGAATACTGTGGCGGCTCGGGCTACATGTACGACACCAGCGTCGAACAGACCGTCAGGCCCCACGTCGTCGAGGCGATGGACGGCGACGAGGGGAAATTCCACGGCGCCGGGCGAGAGGACGTCGATGCCCGGATGCTCGGCGAGGGGCGCCCGTTCGTCCTCGAGGTGAAACGCCCACAGCGACGCGATCCCGACCCGGTCGAACTCGAGCGGGCGATCAACGACGCGGCCGGCGGCGTCGAGGTCGACGGGCTGCGACTCGCCACCTACGAGATGGTCGAACGGGTCAAAGAACACGATGCGAGCAAGGGCTACCGTGCCGACGTCGCGTTCGGTGACCCAGTCGACGAAAGTACCCTCAAGAGCGCACTCGAGGAACTCGACGGAACGACCGTCGAACAGTACACCCCCCAGCGGGTCGACCACCGGCGGGCGAACCTCACTCGCGAGCGAACCGTCTACGGGATCGACGGCGACCTGCTCGAGCCCACCAGCGCGGAGGTCCGCGTTCACGGCGAGGGCGGACTCTACATCAAAGAACTAATCAGCGGCGACGAGGGCCGAACCGAGCCGAGTCTCGCCGGCCTGCTCGAGACCGACGCCGAGGTGACGGCGCTCGACGTCACTGGTGTCGAAGGCGAGGACGAGCCGTTCGAACTCGAGGCCTACTTCCGGGACGACCCGCGCGAGGACACAGCGGGCAGCTAATAGACGGAACCGCGCTGTGAAACGCCAGCGACCTCTCGACGTACGAGCGAGCGCTGACAATCGACGGCGGCGAGTTCGTCGGCTGGGGTCCAGACGACCGCATCGGTAACGCAACGGTTTAGCCGTCAGCCACGGATCCTCGAGCCATGCCACTCGGCGTCGACGAAGCCGGAAAGGGTCCGGTGCTCGGATCGATGTTCGCCGCAGCCGTATACTGTGACGACCCGGACGCGCTCCCGGCGGGGATCGCCGACTCGAAGCGACTCACACCCGCCCGCCGCGAGGACCTCGCCGCGACGCTGTGTGAGGACGACCGGATCGCCGTCGGCGTCGCCGAGATCACGGTCGCACGGATCGACGACCCGGAGACGGACATGAACTCGCTCGCGGTCGCCGCCCACGCCGAGGCGATCGCGGACGCCGTCGGTGGGCTCGAGTCCACACGATCGGTCTCCGGGCTCTGTGACGCCTGCGACACCGACGCCGAGCGGTTCGCCCAGCGGGTGCACGAGGCCTGTGCGAAGCGAACCGACATCCCCCTCGAGATCGACGCCCACCACGGCGCAGACGACGAGTCACCGATCGTCGGCGCAGCGAGCATCGTCGCGAAGGTCGAACGCGACGCTCACGTCGCCCGACTCGGCGAGAAGTACGGCGAGGTCGGCAGCGGCTATCCGAGCGACCCGGCCACGCGGGAGTTCCTCGAGTCCTACGTCGACGGCCACGGCGAGTTACCCGCCTGCGCCCGCGAGTCGTGGTCCACGTGCCGGGACGTCCTCGCGGCCGCCCAGCAGACGGAGCTCGGACAGTTCTGATAACAGCGCGATCCGGCCGCCATGCCACACTGTTACGGATAGCGGTATCGGATCGGTTCGTATGGCCGAGGCGATCGCCGTACTGCTGTTCGTGGTGCTTATCGGCCTGGTTTTTGGGCTGAAGTGGTACGGGTTGCACTGGTACGAGCCATCTTCGGCGGGCGAAGACGAGCGATCCGAAGAGTGAGTTAGAAACTCGTCGCTCGAGGGGAACGGTCGCGAAAACGGCGTGAAAGCAAAACGGATCGAACGGTTACTTGTCCGTCAGCAGACGCTGCAGGATGTCCCCGTAGGCCGGGCGGGTGACGAGCACGCCGATCAGCACACCGAGGATCGTGATGATGGCGAACCCGCGCAAGTCGCCCAGACTCAGGACGGCCAGCGGCGAGAGCGCGATGATCGTCGTCGCCGCCGCGGCGCCGATGATCCAGAACGCCTTGCGGAAGCGGGATTCGAACACCCGCCTCGAGTTCACCTCGCCGTCGTCCATCACCTCGTCGGCGATGATCACGAGGTCGTCGACCCCGGTACCGACGACCGCGATGAACCCGGCGACGTGCGAGAGGTCGAGCGGCATGCGTATCAGCGCCGCGAAGCCGAGCAGGATGACGACCTCCGCCGACGCGGTGAGGATCATCGGCACGGCGACTTTCGGGTTCCGATACCGCAGGAAGATCATCCCGGCGACGGTCAGAATCGAGAACGCGCCGATAATCAGCGAGTAGACCTTGAACTGGTCAGCGAGTGCGGGCTGGAGCGAGTAGGTCTG
Source organism: Natrarchaeobaculum sulfurireducens (assembly GCF_003430825.1). Classification (NCBI taxonomy): domain Archaea; kingdom Methanobacteriati; phylum Methanobacteriota; class Halobacteria; order Halobacteriales; family Natrialbaceae; genus Natrarchaeobaculum; species Natrarchaeobaculum sulfurireducens. The sequence continues at coordinate 2,948,084 of NZ_CP024047.1, forward strand.
TTCCTGACTGAAATCGAGCGGCGCAGTCAGCGCCCCGGAGTTCAGGTTGACCGAGAGCTGGTAGGCGTCCTGCTGGGTCGGGACGATCATCCGGAACGACGGGCTGTTGACCCACTCGCCGGATTCCATGCTCCCACCGAGGTCCTGGCTCATGCTGTGTGCGTCGACTACGTCGTCGTCAACGACGGTGAGCAGACACCACTGTGGATCGTCAGGGTCGAAGTCGAACTGCCCGGCTTCGCGGTCGTGGATGGTACACTGGCCCATCCCTTCCCCGGTGAAGCCGAGTTCGCTCATCGACGACTGGTACTCGTGGGCAGGAGACGTCCCGTCCTCGCCTTCGGTGTCGTCGACCGAGATGGGGACGTAGTGTTGGCCCTGCTGGTCGTCGTAGGAAGCGGAGCCCGGATCGGCGATCTCCTCGTTCTGGAGGACGGTCGTGTTGGTCTGGTTACCGTCGTCATCAGGGTGGTACGCGACGATTCGGACGTCTCCGCGCTCGGTCAACAGATCCCGGAGCTCGTCGGGGTCCATGCCGGGAACCTCGGTGACGATGTAATACTGGCCACCGATGGTCGCCTCCTGGTAGACCTGCCCGCCGTCGAGGCCGCCTTCGTTGATCCGCAGGTCGATCGTCTCGATAATCTCGTCGCGTGTCTGCTGGGTGACGCCGTCTTCGATATCGCCTTCGGTAACCTCGAGTCCGGCCTCCTGTAACGCATCGGCGAACTCGGCGTGGGAGACGTCTTCGCTGAAGATTTCGGCGGTGAATCGGTCGTTGTCCTCGTCGTACCGGACCCGCGTGTCGGCCGCTTCGAGGTCGGCCTCGTCGTAGTCGTACTCGAGGACTACCGACTCGACCTCGTGTTCGTCACCGGGTTCGATCTCGAGGTTGTCGGCCATGATGCCGACCGGTGGCGCAGCGACGCGCGAGCCGCCGTCGAGTCCGAGGCCATACTCGAGGTTGGTGAGCGTTTCGTCGACCTGGGCGTCGTCGTCGGCGATGCTCTCGTCGGCGATGATTCCGCCGGGGATGAACAGCGCGACGAGCGCGAAGCCGACGAAACTGACGATCATGATCAGCCGCCAGTACTCCTTGAGGAAGGCTTTCACCCCCATCAGCGACTCACCCCGTGGAACTTGTACCACCGAAGCATGCTCAGGTTCAGCATATAGGTGTTCATCAGATCGGCTGCGAGGCCAACGAAGAGGATGATCCCGATCGATGCCAGCAGTTCGACGCCGAAGAGGTACGCGGTGACGCCCATGACGAGCATTGCCATCATCGACGTCACCGTCATCGTGATCCCCGTCTGCATCGCACGGTGGGTGCTCTCGAAGAAGTCACCCTCCCGACGTAAGATGTGGTTGTTCAACAGGATGTCCGAGTCGACCGAGTACCCGATCAACATCAACAGTGCCGCGACGGTCCCCAGCGAAAGCTGGATCCCGACGATCGACATGAACGCGAGCGGAATCACGATATCCGAAAACGCCGAAGCGACGATGGCGACCGACGGAACGAACGTCCGGAACAGGACGAACGCGATGACGCTCATCCCGAGAAACGCCACGGCGAGCCCGAGCAGTGCAGTCTGCTGCGTTTGTTCGGCGAACGCCGGCGAGGCCGTCGACTCCTGCTGGACGACCGAGGCGTCACCGTCGGCCTCGAGGTTGGTCTCGGCTTGCTCGGTCAACGCCTGGATGGCCTCGCTGTCTTCGATACCGGCGAACTGGACGGTGTACTGATTCTCGACTCCGGGAGCCTGAACGGCCTGGATGGAGTCCGGCTCAACATCGAATGCGTTCTGGATCTCTTCTTCGGACGACGTCGTCTGCACCGTCAACTCGGCGCCACCGGCGAAGTCCATTCCCAGCTGGACGGGCGTGCCGTAGACCAGAAACGAACCGCTCAACACGAGCAGTGCGACCGCAAGGACCGCAAGTGGCACCGCCGCGAGTTGGCGGTTGCTGTACCGGGTGTATTCTACCTCCGGTACGTCGAAATACCCCATGTATCCGACCACTGGCGGCCACCCAAAGTAAGCCTTCTCAATTTCTACAGCATGTTTCCCGAGAATATTATCGAAATTTACCTGGCCTTCTTGCCGCTCGAGCGCGTAAGCACAGTAATGACGGGCGAATCGAGCCAAGAGACCGACCGACGCGACGCGATCGACGACGAAACACCAGCGCCGCCAGCCGAGCGAATTGTGGTATCATATCCCAAAGACCTCTCGGAGTGGGGACGCTTCCAGGTCGAAAAACCGTCGTTTCGCGCGTTCCTTCGCAAGACTCGCAAGCAGGCGAACGCAGGAGACGTCTGGGAGGAGTTCGTCGGCGTTGGCTGCTGTGGGAACACCCTCGACGTCCCGCTGCGCGTCGAACGGGTCGAGGGCGGTTCCGTGATCGACGACGACACCGAGATCGAGTACGACGTCCGCGAGGCCTGCGGTATCCAGGGAAGCTGGCGCGTCCAGAGTAAGGGTGGCCCGACTCAGGGGTAACAACCGAGTGCCCAGAGGCAGCCGCTTCGGCTCAATCCGGCAGGTATCGAACGCTCAATACGCCCTCGTCGGCCGATCGGCGCACTTCGACGCGGACGGCCTCGAGACGCGCAGCCCGCGCGATCGTCTCGTCGTCCTCGAGAACGTCGTGGGCGGCCGCGTCGACGTCTTCTCTGGGGACACGGAACACGTGTATCTCGCCGGTTCCGGCCCGCTCTTCGGTGATGAGGTCGCCGACGTCCGCATCGGCGGCGAGCGCCTTCGAGTGCTGGGTGGGCTCGAGGTCGCTGTCGACCAGTTCGATCGATCGGCGGCCGTCGACGTCGACGACTTGCCAGGTCACCTCGAGCGGCGGCTCCGGTGTCACGGTCGCCTCGAGGACGTCGTGGGGCTCGAGACCGGGGTTCGACGCGAGCGTGTGGATCTGTGCAGTCTCGACGTCGCGGACGACGGCCGATTCGGATTCGGCGTGTGTGACGACGAACGTACCCGTCTTTTCGGTCATGGCCGGCCGTAGGTCGTCGGTCGGTTTCGGCGTTTCGCATCCACATTACGCTTCAAGACTCGATCGGCCGCTGATTTGGCTCTCGACTGGTGGGGATCAACAGGTGTACTTTTGTCGGGCTGGCCCATCCATCACCGTATGGCCGGTTCACCACTCCTGAAAGTCTGTTACGCGTTGACGACACTGTACGGGATCGTTACGATGCTGGCACCGAAACGTGCCCTCTCGGCGTCACTGAAGCTCTGGAGCGTCGGTCTGGAGAACGTCTCCGAGCTCGAGCCACGGCCGTGGTACGTTCGCCACACTCGAGCGGTCGGGGCCGGAATGGTCGTCGCTGGCGTCGTTGGCTGTCTGCTCCAGCGGCGTGTAGACGACGTCGACGCCGTCGAAGAGCCTGAGATCATCGAGACTGACGCCTGAGACGGACTCCAACGGCTGGATACGGGTGAGCGCACGCAGCGGGATGTGTGCCCACTGGAACGAATTCGGTGGAATCCGTCTGTGCCCGTCGCCTCCTCCAGAAAACGGAACCGAGAGGGAACATCGATTTTTCGAGCGACCACGACGGCGAGTCGACGCTCCGCCGGGCATGACAAAACGGCTTTAGTCCGGGCGCTCGCCCACACGAGCATGAACGTCGATATCGGTAACGCGCTTTCGTCGGTCGCCTCGCCAGGCATCTCGAGAGCTGGCCTCGAGCGTATAGACGAGCAGGTCGCCGTTGCACACGAGCGAATCGAGCGCGGAATGGCGGATGGAGAACACGGCTACGAAGCGCTGAATCTACCGGAAAAGACCGATCCCGACGAGATCCGGACGGCGGTCGAGCCGGTCGCCGACTGCGAGACGCTGGTCACGGTCGGCATCGGTGGGAGTGCCCTCGGCGCGGCAACGATCGTCGACGCCCTCGAAGCGCAGGGCGACGGCACCGAAACCGTCTTTCTCGACAACGTCGATCCGGCGTGGGTCTCGCGTCGACTCGAGGGACTTACGCTCTCCGAGACAGCGATCAACGTCGTCTCACGCTCGGGAATGACCGCAGAGACGCTGGCGAACTTCCTCGTCGTCCGCGAGGCGTTCGACTCCGCAGGCGTCGACTGGACCGAACGGACGATCGTTACCACGGGCGAGTCCGGCCCACTCCGTGAGCTGGCCGACCGCCACGACCTGCCCTCCCTGGCCGTGCCAGACGGCGTCCCCGGACGGTACGCCGCGCTATCGGCCGTCGGGCTGGTCGCCGCCGCCGTCTGCGACCTCGATATCGAGGCTATTCTCGAAGGGGCGGACGCCGAACGCAAGAGTCTGACCGGCTCGCTGTTCGAGTGTCCGGCCTACGCCTACGGCGCGACGGCCTACGCACTCGACGGCCGCGGGGCCGGGATCAACGCGATGATGCCGTACGCCGAGTCGCTCGAGACGTTCGCCGAGTGGTTCGCCCAGCTGTGGGCCGAGAGCCTGGGCAAAGACGACCTCGGCCAGACGCCGGTTCGCGCCCTGGGTGCGACCGACCAGCACTCACAGCTCCAGCTGTACCGGGCGGGGCCGCGTGACAAACTCGTTACGTTCGTCACCCCGCAAGCACGCGCGGACCGATCGATCCCCGACACCGACGTCGAGGACCTCGCGTACCTCGGCGACGCGACACTCGGCGAGTTGCTCGAGGCGGAGTTTTCGGCCACCGAGGCCAGCCTCGCCGCCGCAGGCCAGCCGAACGTCCGGATCGAACTCGAGCGCGTCGACGCCGCCGAACTCGGCGGACTCCTCTACGGAATGGAAGCCGCCTGCGTGCTCGCGGGCGAACTCTACGGCGTGAACACGTTCGAACAGCCAGCCGTCGAGTGGGCGAAGAACGCGACCCGCGGTCTCCTCGGCGGCGGCGAGTTCGAGGAAGCCGAGGCCGTCGCGGCGAAGACCGAACTGCGCGTCGAACGGTAGCGGCTCCGGACGCTGGCCGACAGACACCGTCGGAGTTGCGCACCCACAAACGGTGTCCATATCAGTCTCGAGGAGAATACCAGCCTAATGACAGCGACGAGGCAGGGCGACGACACGACGCTCGGGTCAGACGTCGTTCTCGCGATCGGACTCTCACTTTCGGCAGCGACGCTTGCTGCTGCTGCCGTCCCGGTTCGCCGGGGCGTCGACGAGCCTGCCATCTGGCTGGCCGCCGGCTTCGCGTTGCTCGCCACCGTCACCTTCCTCTCGCGGCGGTACGGGGTCGTCGAGCGACGGATCGGCGGGCCGCTCGCGGCTGGCTCCGGCGTGCTCGTCGTCCTCTCTGCAGGGTACGCGATCAACCAGGGGGTCCTCGGCTCGATCGTCGTTCCGGGACTCGAGTGGTCGATCTCGCTCGTATTCACGGCGTTTCTCGTCGGTGCAGGCGTCGTCGCCGTCGGCGTCGCCGACTACGCAGGGATCTCCAACTCCGGGCTGAAACGACGGACGGTACAGTTCCTCGAGATGCTCGCCGTCGGATCGATCGGACTGATCGCGATGTTCATCGCACAGGTGCTCCTTGCGTCGCCCGCAATCTTCCTCCTGGGATCGCTCTCGGAGCTCCAGTGGATGGTGCTTACGTACCTCTCGTTCGCGGTCGGGCTCGGCTCGGTCGCGATCGGTTACCTGCGTTTTCGTGGCTACGGCCTGTCGTACATCGACCTCGAGGTGCCGACGGTTCGGACGGTGCTCTGGACGGTCGGCGGCCTGATCGTCCTGTTCGGGATTCTCGTCGGCGCTTCGTTTCTGATGGCCGCCACGGGCGTCGAAACGGCGGGTCACGGAACCGTCGAAGAGGCCGAACAGAACCCCGAGTTACTCATCGTCATCATCCCGGCGATGCTGTTGTTCGTCGGCCCGTTCGAGGAATTGCTCTACCGCAACGTCATCCAGAAGTCGCTGTACGAGACGTTCTCGCGATACGGGGCGGTCGTCGTCGCGAGCGTCGTCTTCGCGTTCGTCCACGTCCTGGCGTACGCGACCGACGGTCCCGGACAGGTGCTCGCGAGCCTGGTGATGATCTTCGCCCTGTCGCTCGTGCTCGGCGTGATCTACGAGCGAACGGAGAATCTGGTCGTTCCGGCGGTGATCCACGGGATGTTCAACGCGATCCAGTTTGCGATGCTCTACGTCGTCTGATCGAGACGACCTGCCACTGAAAGTCGAAAGCGGGCCTCGCGGCAACTACTGTGGGTTCTTCCGGGCGAGTTCCGTACCGCAGATCGGACAGCGGTCTTTCTGCTCGTCGAACTCCCGGCCACAGCCCTGACACTGGTAGTGCCAGTTGCGCTGTTCGTCGATGCCCTCACGGGCGATGACCTCGACGTCGACGGTGAGTTTCTCGGCGACGTTCTGCATCGCGTAATCGTCGGTGACGAGCGTGGCGTCGAGTTCGAAACTCGCGGCGATGAGCCGAACGTCGGTCTCGGATAGCACCTCGAGGTCGCCGGATTCGCGGGCTGCACGCTGTACCTTCTCGGTGGTATCGTCGTTGGGAATGTGGACGTACATCCCGGAGCCTTCCATCGCGTCGTAGCGATAGGCGCTCTCGTCTTCGAGTTCCTCGCGGACGAGCGGGATCGTCGCAGTCTGTTCTGTCGTGTGGAAGTCGTGGATAAAAGCCGAGGAGTCGAGAACGTACATACCGTTAGCGCTTGACGACGATGTAGTCTTTGACCGCCTGAACGCGGTTGACGGGAACGAGAAATCGGCCTCGGTCGTCGACGTCGAAATCGACGGTGTGCGTCGGGACGTCTTCGTGCGGGTCGACGACGAGATCGTGGAGTTTACCGGATTTGAGGTCCATGGTGATGTTGTGAAGCAATCCCAGCTCGGTCCCGTCCGAGCCCATGACGGATTTATCCGAGAGGTTCTCCGCGAGTATGTTGCTCATGCTACCCCGTACTGACTAGTCGGTATTAAAAACCACGGGGACGCTACAACGAGCCGTCATCGAGTCGGTTTTGTCCGGATCTCGACCGACCCAGCTCGCTGCGGTTCGACCGACCCAGTTCGGGTGCTCTCGAGCGGCCAGCAGTCGGTACACACGCTGAACGTTCGCGTCCATCGCTCGAGTTCGAAAGTGGTTGAGTGCCTGCCACGGGTACGCCGAAGCGGAACAACACGGATGACGATGGGTTTAACTACCGTCCTGCGGACCCTCTATACAAGACCTTCTCGGTGGTTCATCATGTCGGATACGGACACTCGCGACCCCACATCTCTCAGGACCCCGATCGTCGCCGTCCTCGGACACGTCGATCACGGTAAGACAAGTCTCCTCGATAAGATCCGCGGCTCCGCGGTGATCGAGGGTGAAGCAGGTGCGATTACCCAGCACATCGGCGCGACGGCCGTCCCCCTCGACGTCGTCTCGTCGATCGCTGGCGAGCTCGTTAACCCGGACGATTTCGACCTTCCCGGATTGCTCTTCATCGATACGCCGGGCCACCACTCCTTTACGACGCTTCGCTCCCGCGGTGGCGCGCTCGCAGACATCGCGATCCTCGTCGTCGACGTCAACGACGGCTTCCAGCCCCAGACGCTCGAGGCCCTGGACATCCTCAAACGGTCTCAGACCCCCTTTATCGTCGCCGCGAACAAAATCGACACCGTTCCCGGCTGGAACCCGAACGAGGATACCCCCATCACCGCGACGTACGAGTCCCAGTCCGATCGGGTGACGGGCCGACTCGACGAAAGTCTCTATCAGATCATCGGGAACCTCTCCGACGAGGGCTTCTCCGCCGACCTCTACTGGCGGGTACAGAACTTCCAGCGAAACGTCGGCGTCGTCCCCGTCTCGGCGATGACCGGCGAGGGCGTCCCGGACCTGCTTGCGGTCATGATGGGGCTCTCACAGCGGTACATGAAAGAGGAGATGGAGATCGACGTCGCCGGACCCGGCGTCGGCACGGTCCTCGAGGTCAAAGACGAGAAAGGGTTCGGAACGACGGTCGACATGGTGCTCTACGACGGGACTATCAAAGCCGACGATCAGATCGTCGTCGGCGGCCAGAACGACCCCCTCGTCACCGACGTTCGCGCCTTGCTCCAGCCTCGACCGCTCGCGGAGATCCGAACCGAGAGTCGGTTCGAGAAAGTCGACGAGGTCGGCGCTGCCGCGGGGATCAAAGTCGCCGCCCCCGACCTCGACGACGCGATGGCCGGTGCGCCGGTCCGGGTCGTCCGCAACCGCGCCCTCGAGGAGGTCGTCACCGAAGTCGAGGCCGAACTCGCGGACATCGCCGTCGACACCGCCGAGCAAGGCGTCGTCGTCAAAGCCGACACCTTAGGCAGCCTCGAGGCGATGGCCGACGCCCTCGAGGAAGCCGAGGTCCCGATCGTTCGTGCGGAAGTCGGTGACATCGCACCACGTGACGTGTCGGTTGCCTCGACGGCCGATGAACCGAAACAGCGCGCCATCCTCGGATTCAACGTCGACGTCCTCGGCGACGCCAGCGGGCGAGCCGAGATCGACGACGTGACGATCTTCTCCGACGAGGTTATCTATCAGCTTATCGAGGAGTACGAGGAGTACGTCGAAGGAATCGAACGCGCCCAACAGGACACCATCCTCGAGAACATCACCCGACCCGCCCGGTTTCGCATCCTGCCCGATCATACGTTCCGTCAGAACGATCCGGCGGTCGTCGGCGTCGAACTGTACGCCGGCACGCTCCAGAACAACAACACCGTCGTGAAATTCGAAGGGAACGACCCCGACCGCGTCGGCCAGGTCAAAGGCATCCAGGATCAGGGCGAAGACGTCGACGAAGCTCGCGCGGGCGACCGCGTCTCGGTCGCAATCGACGGCCCGACCGTCGGCAGACAGATCGAAGAGGACGACGTCCTCTGGGCCGAAATCCCCGAAAAGCACGCGAAAATCCTCGAACAGGAGCTGACCAGTGAGATCCCCGGCGACGAACTCGAGGCGCTGAACATGTACCTCGAGAAACAGCGCAAACGCGATCCGTTCTGGGGCAAGTAACGGTCAGTCCGGCCCCGCCGCTGCCGGTCGCTACTTCGGCCATCGATTGCTTCGAGTCCGTTCGGCCACAGCCCTTATCGGATCGGAACGGACAGTTTGGTTGTGAAACAGCTCGGGTGGGTGTTGGCTGGCGTCTACGTCGGGCTCGGAGTCGGGTCGATCTACAGCCTGGCGGTCGACGCGAGGATGACCTTTTTTCTCCTGACCGGGCTGTTGGCCGGGCTCGCGATTCCGCAGTGGTATCTCCTCTCGAGACGGGGTAGCCGGTCATCCGACGAGCTGACGACATCGGATGACGGTTCCTGAGCGGGGCCCTCGAGTGACTGACTCGGCTCACGAGGCCGTTGATCCGCTCGAGGAGTGTCGTCTCAGCTCGAATGACAACTCCTGTCGGAGACGGTCCGGTCCCGAAATCGTTTTCAACTGCTCACGCGGACACTCGGTATGCCGACGGAATCGGACACTGATTATGACCCCTCATTGGGGAACAAGTTCATCTTCGTCACCGGCGGCGTCATGTCGGGACTCGGAAAGGGAATCACGGCCGCGAGCACCGGCCGACTCCTGAAAAACGCCGGGTTCGACGTGACTGCCGTCAAGATCGATCCGTACCTGAACGTCGACGCTGGGACGATGAATCCCTATCAGCACGGGGAGGTCTACGTCCTGAAAGACGGTGGCGAGGTCGACCTCGACCTGGGGAACTACGAGCGGTTCCTCGACATCGATATGACCTCAGATCACAACGTCACGACGGGGAAGACCTACCAGCACGTCATCGAGTCAGAGCGCGCTGGTGACTACCTCGGGAAGACCGTCCAGATCATCCCGCACATTACGGACGACATCAAACGTCGCATCCGCGAAGCCGCCGACGGAACGGACGTCTGCATCGTCGAGGTCGGCGGCACGGTCGGTGACATCGAAGGGATGCCCTATCTCGAGTCGTTACGCCAGTTCGCCCACGAAGAAGACGAAGACGACGTCCTGTTCGTCCACGTCACGATGGTTCCGTACTCCAAAAACGGCGAACAGAAGACCAAACCCACACAACACAGCGTCAAGGAAGTGCGCTCGATTGGCCTCCAGCCCGACGTCATCGTCGGTCGCTGTGAAGACCGGCTCGACCCGGAGACCAAAGAGAAGATCGCGCTGTTCTGTGACATTCCAACCGAAGCGGTGTTCTCGAATCCCGACGTCGACGACGTCTATCACGTCCCGCTGATGGTCGAGTCGGAAGGGCTCGACCAGTTCGTCCTCGAGCGATTCGGCCTCGACGACCGGGCGCTCTCGGCCGAGGAGCGAACGAACGAGTGGCGAGAGATCGTTACCACCGAGAAAGACGGCGAAGTCGACGTCGCGCTCGTCGGAAAGTACGACTTAGAAGACGCCTACATGTCGATCCACGAGTCGCTCAAGCACGCGGGCTTCGAGGTCGGCGTCGACGTCAACGTCGAGTGGGTCTTCGCCGACGACCTCGCAGACGGCCACGACGGCCAGCTCGAGGGTGTCGACGGGATCGTCGTCCCCGGTGGCTTCGGCATGCGCGGGACGGAAGGAAAGATCGAGGCCGTCCGATACGCTCGTGAGAACGACGTTCCCTTCCTCGGTCTCTGTCTTGGCTTCCAGATGGCCGTCGTCGAGTACGCCCGGAACGTGCTGGGTCTCGAGGGGGCCCATTCAGCGGAGATGGACGAAGAGACGTGCCATCCCGTCATCGACATCCTGCCCGAACAGTACGAAGTCGAGAACATGGGCGGGACGATGCGACTGGGCGAGCACACGACGGTTATCGAGCCGGAGACGCTCGCCTACGAGCTGTACGACGACACCTCGTGTACGGAACGCCACCGTCACCGCTACGAGGTCAACCCCGAGTACTTCGAACAGTTCGAAGACGAACCGTTGACGTTCTCGGGCACCGCCGGCAACCGGATGGAGATCCTCGAACTCGAGGGCCACCCGTACTTCCTCGGGACGCAGTTCCATCCCGAGTACACCTCTCGGCCTGGCCAGCCGAGTCCGCCGTTTTTGGGGCTCGTCGAAGCGGTTGTCGAGCGAGCGACGGCCGACACTGGCGAAGACGAGTCGACCACCGAAACTGAAACCGAAACTGAGGTATCCCACTGATGGTAGAAACAGAGACGTTCGTTCCAGATGCAGTCGCAGAGATCGAAGACGAAATCGGCGACGCAAACGCCGTCATCGCCCTTTCGGGTGGCGTCGACTCGAGCGTCGCCGCCGCGCTGGCCTATGAGGCTATTGGCGACCGGCTCACCCCGGTTTACGTCGATACTGGCCTAATGCGCAAAGGCGAGACCGCACAGATCGAAGAGACGTTCGACTACATGGAGTCGCTGCGCGTCGTCGACGCCACGGACCGATTTCTCGAGGCCCTCTCCGGCGTTACCGACCCCGAAGAGAAGCGCGCGGTAATCGGCGAGCAGTTCATCCGCGAGTTCGAACGCGAAGCGAAAGACGCCGACGCCGACTTCCTCGTCCAGGGGACGATCTACCCAGACCGGATCGAGAGCGAAGGCGGGATCAAATCCCACCACAACGTGGGTGGCCTCCCGGACGTCGTCGACTTCGAGGGCATCGTCGAACCCGTCCGCGACCTCTACAAAGACGAAGTGCGAGAAGTCGCCCGACACCTCGGACTCGAGGAGATCGTCGCCGAGCGGATGCCGTTCCCCGGCCCCGGCCTGGCAGTTCGGGTCATCGGCGAGGTCACCGAGGAGAAACTCGAGGTCGCCCGCGAAGCCTGTCACGTCGTCGAGGAGGAACTCGAGGAGTACGAGCCCTGGCAGGCCCTCGCTGCGGTGATCGGTAAGGCGACGGGCGTCAAGGGTGACAACCGCGTCCATGGCTGGATCGTCTCGGTTCGATCGGTCGACTCCCGTGACGGCATGACCGCTCGCGCCCAAGAGATCGACTGGGAGACCCTCCAGCGCATCCAATCGCGGATCACGGGCACCAACGAGAACGTCGCCCGCGTCGTCTACGACGTGACGCACAAACCGCCGGCGACGATCGAGTACGAGTGAATATGGAGGCAATCGTCGCCGGGCCGGACGAAGACGACCTCGCCACAGCGCTCGAGGCCGAAGGCGTCTCCGTCACCCGCGTCGGCGGGATCCCGACCCGGCCAACGCTCGAGGAGGCGGGCGCGCTCGAAGCCGACCTGTTCGTGCTCACGGACGTCGACGAGGCGACGGCGATCCCGATCGTCTGTGATCTGAACGACGGTATTCGAACGGTCGTCTACGCCCGGCGAACGGTCCCGGAGTTCGTCAAGGGACAACTCGATCTCGCAGTCGACCCCCGACTGGTCGATGCGGATGCAGTGGCCGACGCATTAGTTTCTTGACATCCTCCCGCGCCTAAAGACGCGGGAATCCACGAAGTGGATATTCAGGTTGCGCGTTTCCTCTGAGTTCAAGTACGCTTTCGCGTGACCCGTCAACGGTCGCCACCGAGTTGTAACCAACAGTGTGCTTTTCAGCGCATACAGCCCTGTCAATGGGGCCTTCCCCCCTGTCAACTACAGGCGTCAACAGCGTGGAACAACGTTCCACGAGCAATCGGGCGTAGCCCGATGACGACGGCTGGTTATTCAACCAGCGAGGTAGCACGGTTCGCGTCAGCCGAGCTGTTACGCCGTGCATGGTTCACCCTCCCGTTGTGCGATATTCTCCGAAGCGTTCAGGTCGGCGTGGCGTCCACGACCGCACTCCGAACACGAAAAGTGGTCGCCATCACGGGTTCCCATCGAACTACACGCCGAACACTGCTGGCTGGTATGGTGGGCATCGACTTTCTCGACATGGATACCAGCGCGTTCGGCTTTGTACGTGATGAACTGTTGGAGTTGGTGGAAATGCCACGAATGAACGCCTGACCACGAACTATTCTCGCGGATGCCTTCGAGGTCTTCCATCCGAATGACTGGATTCTCGAACTGTTCCGCGAACGTGATGAGGCGACGGGAGAGTTTGTGATTCAGGTCTTTGATTCGACGCTGTTCTTTGTCACCCACACGGTTTCGTGCGCGAAGCGCACCCGCTTCCGAAAGCGAATCGCGTAGGGAACGATATTTGCGTCGAACGTACTTCGCCTCACCACCAGACACCAGCATCGACTCGTCCTCACCGTAGGCGGTCACAGCGAGGATGTGTCGTTCACCAATATCGACACCGACGGGCGTCTCGCCCGACGTGTCGGCGTCGTATTCGGTGTTGAACGTACAGTACCAGTCGTCTCCACGACGGTAGACCTGTAGACGGGTCTTATCGGCGTCACCTTCGACCAGTCGGTCTACGGGGTCGGCAATGTCGTCGTACACTTCTATCGGGGTGTACCACCACTGGGAGACGCACGGGAAGCCGACGACGACCGTGCCGTTCTCGGTTGTGTCGATTTCCCAGTTCTGGTTGTTGACGGCGAACGGTTGACTCTCTCGGTAGCGAACCTCTCCGTCCTTGTTGTGGTCGGATTTCGCCTCTCGAATGGCTTGGTTCTGGATAGCCGAGTAGAGGTCGTTGTCGATGCTGGCGGTGGTCACGGATTTGCCGAAGTCGTCGTTCTCCCATCCGTCGATACAGAACTGCTTGGTGTCACGGTAGAGACAAGTAGCGTGTTGCCACTCTTTGCGCCGTGAGAGGGACGGGTTGTGAAACTTCGCGGTGACAGTCACCGTGACCATTACAATTGTAATTAGGTGCGCTATCTTATGTATCTGTTGGAATATCAGGCCGTGCTATCGTCGGTGGATTGTGTCACTAACTGACGGCGCGTATCCACGGCCTGAAGACCGTGGCATTGCGCCTGTTAACCTGTAACGGTCAGTCTCGAACTGATTCACACGCTGGTGCCAACGCGTTCTCGACGATCGTTCGTTAGGAAACTCCCACTTATTCCCGAATGTCGCGGCATGAACGTTCATTCAGCCGAATTCAGCAGTTTGAATCCGAGTTAAATTCGACGAAAGTCAGCGTAAGAACGGTATACCGTCATCCCCGTTCAAGTAGTTCTCCCTCCAAGCGATGGATGGAGGTCGACGGGCAGACCCCACCGAGGCACCCAACGCCTGTTCCCGTGACTTCCAGCAATCCCACCACAGCACCCTTCCCCCCACCATTGCCATACCGTTCCGACGCGGGCGCCGCTGCACCCGCTCGCGTCACACCCTGCGGTTCTGGCACTCGAGGCGCGATTTCGCGCCTCGGATGGATTTCTCACTGAACGGTAGTTCCTGACTCGAGTGGCTCGTCCGACCGCGAGCGATGCGTTGGACGACTCCTACACGGGACGGTCCATCAGCTGTCTTCTAATCGAGTCACCGTTCATCCAGTCGCCGTTCAGCGAGTCGCTCGAGTATCGGTATCTCCCCGAGACGGTCGTCCGTAAGCAAGTCCCAGTCGATGCCATCGGGACGGTCGCCGCGGTCGGGCCGACGGACTGCTTCAGGCGTGACGATCAGGTCCATCGGGACGTCGTGGTCGTCGATGTCGACCGGCTCGTCGAGCACCTGGCGTTCGTGGACAGTCGTCGCGACCGGTGTCGTCTCGTCGACGAGGCCGAGGTCACGAAGGATGGCGTACTCGAGGTCGCTGTAGCCCTCGCCTTTCCCAATTCGCGCGCCGTCGTCGGTTACGGCGACGCTCCCGGAGACGATCAGGTCGATCGACTCGACGGCGTCGGGGCCGAGTTGCTCGCCGTGGGTCGACGAGCCGGAGACCGTCGTCGCCGCGTCGTAGTCGGCGAGTTCGTCGGGATCGAGTTTCAGAAAACACCGTTCGTCGGCGAGCCGCGGAACGGCCATGTAGACCGTCTTGCCGTCGCGAAGTGCACGCCGCCGGACCGGGAGCTGTGGGGCGTCGGGGTTCGCCTTGATCGTCTCGGCTGCCTGCCACTCGGGCTGGTCGGCCAGCCGGTCGGCAGCGGCCGACGCGTCCTCGAAATTCGGAATCCGACCGTGTGGCGGGAACGGGAACCGAGCGACGCCGCTGTCTTCGAGGTCGTCCCAGACGTGTTCACGGATCTCCTGTTTGTCCATCTCGAGGTCGCGTTGGTGCCGGATTCCATTCAAGGTTCGTCTTCGTCGGTGCCGCCGTTGGCGAGCGTCGCCAGCCTCGGCGCTTCGGGAACGATGATCGCGTCGCAGGCCAGTCGGGTCGCAGTCTCATCGTTCGGCAGACAGAAGACGGGAACGCCGTCGACGATGCCGCCGAGCGCTCGACTGCTCACCACCTCGGTCCCAATCTCGCTGTAAGAGAGTTCGTGAAACAGGTTGAGAAAGGCGGGCAGTTCCTTCTGAACGAGCGGCCGGACGGCCTCGAGCGTCGCATCCCGCGGTTCGACGCCAGTTCCGCCGGTGGTGACGATGAGGTCGGTGTCGTCACGGTCGACGAGTCTCGAGACCTTCGCCTGTACGTTGTCGTGAGTTCGTGCAATGAGTTCTCGCGTGACAACCTCGTGACCCGCCTCCTCGAACGACGTGACGATCGCCGCTCCCGCATCGTCTTCTTCGATCGTCGACTCCGAAGAGATGGTGACGATCGCAACGCCGACCGTCTCGAGCGTGCCGCGGTCGCGTCCAACCATGTGAACAGTCCATCGTGCCGGCATAAAAACGCCACCCGATCTATCGAAGATGTCGACGATTGTCGACGTTTACTTCGACACGTTGCCCGTATCATCACCATTTTATATCGAGTACCCGTTGGCCCGGATATGCAAGCGGTCAAGATCACGGAACACGGAGACACGGACGTCATCGAGTACGGCGAGTATCCCGACCCCGAAGTCGGCCGCGACGAAGTTCTCGTCGACGTGAAAGCCGCCGCACTCAACCATCTCGACATCTGGACCCGCCGTGGGCTCCCGACGCTCGACCTCGAGATGCCACACATCCCCGGCAGCGACGGAGCCGGCGTCGTCGCCGAGGTCGGCGAAGACGTCACCCGCTTCGAGGAGGGCGACCACGTAGCGCTGTCGGCCGGCGTCGGCGACCTCCGGATGGACGATCCGACGCTCGATCCTCGCTATCACATCATCGGCGAGCACGTTCCCGGCATCCACGCCGAGTACGCCGCTATCAACGAGGACAACCTCATCCCCGTCCCCGAGCACGTCGACTGGACCATCGCCGGCTCGAGCTGTCTCGTCTTCCAGACCGCCTGGCGGATGCTGATCGACCGCGCGGACCTCGAGGCTGGTGAAAAAGTGCTCGTCCTCGGTGCCAGCGGCGGCGTTGGCCACGCGGCGCTCCAGATCGCCGACTACGCGGGCGCGGAGGTGTACGCAACCGGCAGCAGTGAAGAGAAACTCGAGTACGCCAAAGAACACGGCGCTGACCACGTCTGTAACTACGAGGAAGAAGACTTCGCGAAGTGGGTCCGCTCGGAGACCGATGGCCGCGGCGTCGACGTCGTCGTCGAACACGTCGGTGCCCCGACCTGGCGCGATTCGATCAAGAGCCTCGCGAAAGGCGGCCGATTGGTGACCTGCGGTGGCACCGGCGGTGGCAACCCCGAGACCGACATCCCGCGGATCTTCTGGAACCAACTCGAGATCATCGGCTCGACGATGGCGACACCCGAGCAGGTCGACGACGTGATGGAACTCGTCTGGGACGGCACCTTCGAGCCAGCCATCCGCGAGGAGTTGCCGATGAGCGAGAGCGCTCGCGCTCACGAAATCATCGAGAACCGCGAGGGCTTCGGGAAGGTCGTCGTTCGGCCAGACAGCGAACTCTAGACGAGCGGAACCGGTTTCGACGACGACAATCGACGGGGCGAACCGCTTCTGACGCTGTCGGTCAGGCGTCGCTGACGAATTCGTCGTGCGTCCAGTGAATTCTCAGCACAGGCCCGTTCGACAGTAAGAACCGTGAGTGCTTTGACGACGCGGTCGTAACGTCCGTTCGTGAGCTCGAGTGACGACGGCGGCTACGTCCACGATCCGTCGGCTTTCGACGAAGACGGGACCCGTCAAGAAGAGGGCGACGACGACTGGGTCGACGATCCAGCCCACCCCACGACGGCCGATCGGGAGTTCGACTGGCGAGGGTGGACCCTCGTCGGCGTCATCGTCTTTGCGTTCATCGTCGCGCCGGTCGCAATCGTTCTGTGGCCACCGGACGTCGGCTACCTGTTCGCGCTGTTAATCCTCCCGCTAGTTCCGGCCGTACTGCTCGCGATTACCGCAGTCTGGGCGACGACGCGTCCCTGACTGGTCGAATCTGAGTATCGCGGACGGCTCCAACTCGATAGCGACTGCACCGTCTCTCGAGGCGGGTGAAGCCGGACGACTCGAGTGCGTCGATCGTATCAAAACCACTGGAGTACTGGTTATCCCATAATTCCGACGCACCACACACCGGTATTATATTCCCGTCCGTGGTCGGCAACAGTGGGTCTTCCAGAGCCCAATTGGAGCGTTACGGACGACACGACGGACGAGCGGACAGACTGCGAGTGGCCACCCAAGAGTCACCACTGTCACACCGCCCCAGACAGCATCCGCGTGCGAGGAGAGAACCTACCCATGAGCAGACAACAGCGACAGCCACGACAGCACGAACAGCAACACCAACAGCAACCCCAAGCGCAACAACAGCCACAACAACAACAACGAGAATCCCAGCAGCAACAGCCACAACAGCAGGGCTTCCAGCAGCAACAACCACAACAGCAGCAGCCACAACAGCAGGGCTTCCAGCAGCAACAACCACAACAGCAGCAGCCACAACAGCAGGGCTTCCAGCAGCAACAACCACAACAGCAGCAACAGCCATCACAGCAGCAACCACGACAACAACAACCACAGCACCAACAGCACCAACAGCACCAACAGCAGCAACCACGACAACAACAACCACAGCACCAACAGCACCAACAGCAGCAACCACGACAACAACAGCAGATACCGCAGTCTCAACAGTCCCAGGGAGAACTTCAGCCACATCAACAACAGCAGATGCAGCCCGGACGCGGCCGACGACAGCAACCACAGCACCAGCAGTTCGGGGGCGGTTCCGGAACGTCGATAGGACAGCAGTTCTCCCAGACAGTGCCACAGCAGATTCAGTCGGCCATCGAGGATCTGGACCGACTTGAGTCGGTTGCCGAGTTCGCAGACACCCAGGCGACGCGTCGGGGTGACGAGTACGCCGCTGGGATTGCAGATGCGCTGAAAGACGTCGCACATCTCCAGAAGGAGTTCATGATCGAAGAGAACCCACTCACCCAGGAGTTCAGTCAGTGCAGCCAGCAGCTCCTCCAGCAGGGAAGCCAACAGCTCCAGCAGTACCAGCAACCGGAGATGCAAGAGCTGGCCGACACGGCCGGTCGAGCCCTCGAGTCGGTCACCAGCGGCATCCAGTCGATGCCGACCGGCGGACATCAGCAGGGCCAGCGGTAACGACCGTCGGACCATCAGACGTATTTTTCGAGAGAACAGCGTCTACCGATAGTGCTCACGTCGTCCACGTCGGGGCCGGTCGCCGTCGCTCGAAGCGGGCTTTACCGGTCGAAAAAAGCCGATCCAGCTAGGCCCGTGATTCGAGTGCCGACTCGAGACGATCGAGGACGTCGGTCCCGTGGGCGACGTCCGCGTCCGGTGCGTTGTCGGCGAGATAGTCCGAGAGCGCGGCGGCAAGTTCGGTCGCCTGTCGGCCGGTGAACGTCCCTGACTCGTCGCCCGACTCGAGCGCCTCGAACGCCTCGATCGCCCACTCCGGTGGCGTTTCGTTGGCGTCGATGGCGTCGTCGATTCGGGTCGCGAGTACGTGATGGACGGTCCACTGCTCGTCTCTGGAGAGCGTCACTTCGTGCGTCTCGGTTTCCGATGATGGGGAACTCATTTCGTCACACGGACCGATTCCGTCGGTCCTCACCCGACACTACGATGCACGGGATAATAAGCCTTGTTGCATGATACCACTTACCATTCCGAGGTGAGAGAACCCAGTTGCGGATCGGAAGCGGCGAGAACAGGCCGACTGGAGTGCATCGACACGGTGGTAGCTGTGGCCTCGAGACAGCGATACCAGGTGGCGTTGCGTTACCATTACCGAGTGTCACGTCGCATCGCGATTTCGAACCACGGACAGAGTCGGAGCTGGCGGTACCACTCGGGGTTCGTGTGCAGTCGCTCGTAGGGAGCCCACAGAAGTCCGGCTACCTCCTCCTCGTTTGGCTCGAGTGATGGATTTGACAGCGTCAGTTTGAGAACGGTACACACCTCGTGTTCGACGCCTTCGTTCTCGAAGTACCGTTTGTATTCGAAGCGGTCGGTCAGCCGGAGGTCGTCGTACTGGTCGGGCGTGATTCCCAGTTCCTCCTCGAGGCGCTCGCGGGTAGCCGTCTTCTGGCTCTGGCCTTCGACAGGGTGGGAAGCAACAGTGCCGTCCCAGTAGGTCCCCCAGAGGCGTTTTTCGGGTGCTCGCTGGGCGAGCAGAACGTTGTCCTCGTCGTCGAAAACGAGCGCCGTAAACGCGCGGTGGCGGATGCCGTCGCCCGTGTGGGCCTCGAGGCGGTTGACGACCTCGAGTGCGGTGTCGCGTTCGTCGACTGCAATGACGTTCTGGCGTGCGTTTTCGTGGGCGAGATCGCCCTCTTGCGTTTGCATACGCCTACCCTCAGCGCGATTCGTCAAACCAGTACCGCCTACGAGCGAAGACGGCGTCGTCGAGAAAGACTGCAGAAAAGGGAGGGGGCTCGAGAGCCGTAGTCCTAATAGGTGCCACGGCGCAAGAAGGTGATATGGCAATCGTCGCGGCAATCGACGGCTCCGATCGAGCGGTCGCAGTCATCGAACAGGCGAACGACCTGGCCGAACACTACGACGTCGACTTACACATCGCCCACGTGGGCGATCCCACGGTCGACTTCAGGGAGGACTTTACGGACGTTTCGGAAGACGCGCTGAGAGCCCACGCGGGGCGGTGGTCCGAGCGAGTCGTCGAGGAAGTCCAGGAGTCGGCCTCCGAAATCGCAGCCGAAGCCGCAGCACAGGTAGACGGCCTCGAGACGTACGAGACGATCGGGTTAGTCGGTGATGCCGCCGAGGTCATCCGCCGATACGCCGAAGAACACGACGCCGAGTACATCGTTGTCAGCGGCCGCAAACGTCGTCCCCTCGGACAGGCGCTGTTCGGGAGCGTCACCCAGTCGTTGTTGTTGAACGCGAACTGTCCCGTCGTTGCAGTCCCCCAGGACCTCGAGTAGGCGGACCGGATTGTCGGTGAGATACCCCCTTTCGGGGCCATGGAGGCCGGGTTCGGACGATCACTGTGCCAGCGACAGGCCCAGAAATCAACTGCTTCCCGCTGTATTCGGGCGCTACGTCCGATTGGTGTGACCGACATACAGCCGTACGTTACGATAACTTAACCCGTCGCTCGCGCAGGAAACCGCAAACAGATGCTCCAGCGATCCACTCACTCCGCCCGATCAGCTATAGGTGCTGGCGTCGGGAACGCCCGAACGATGGCCGGAGCCGATTCCGGCCTGACCGTGACCGCCGTCGATACGATCCAGGCGATCGATCGAACCCGGTGGAACGAAGTCGTCGATCGATGTGATCTCGCGACCGTATTCCACCGTTATGAGTGGCTCGAGGCGATCGAACGTGGACTCGGGTACCCAGCCAGGCACATCCTCGTAGAGAAGGATACGAACCTGATTGGGCTGTTTCCGAACTTTATCGTGGGCATTCCGAAGACGCCGTTCGATCGACTCACGTCGATCTACCCGGGGTTTGGAGGTCCGCTGCTCTCGACCGACGTCGCCGAGGCACTCTCGCATCTGATCGAGGGGATTCCCGACCTGTGTGCCGGGCGCACGATCGTCCACGAGATCCGGGCATCCAACACGAACTTCCTTCGGTACAACGATCCGCTCGAGACCGAAGGGTACGACTCGAGCCGAGCTGGCGGTCGGTTCCTGCTCAACCTCGCGAGGGGATACGATGTGATCTTCGAGGAGATGGACAGCTCGAGGCGGCGGGCGATCCGACGTGGACGGGACCACGACCACGAGATCGACGACGTCGAGCCATCGCGGGCGAACCTGCGGCGATTCTACGAGGGGTATCGGACGCGAATGGAGCACATCGACGGGACGGTCTATCCGTTCGACTTCTTCGATCATCTGCGGCCGATGGCCGACCGGCTCGTGCTCGTCTCGTTGACGATCGACGGCGAGTACGCCGGGGGCTTTCTCGCGCTGTGTAACGATGAGCAGTCGACGGTCCACGGCTTCTTCGCTGGCGTCCCCTCGGCGTACTTCGAGTATCACGCCTCCGAGCTGGTGTACGATTACCTCTTTCGGTGGGGGATCGACAACGGCTACGAGCGGTACGATTTCGGTGGCTCGGGTGCGAACTTCGAGGACGGTGCATTCCGCTTCAAAGAGAAGTTCGGCGGTCGGCTCGTCCCCAACCTCTACTGGGAACGCGCCACGAGCCCCGCCTGGCGACTGGTGAAAACCGGACGCTCGCTGTACTGGCGCTACGCGAACTGAGACACCGGTCGGGCCATCGGTCGATCACTGATCGTGCGATCAGCCGAGTTCCTCGTCGAGGATGAGTCTGGTCTTGGTGCTCACGACCTCTTCTTGCTCTCGAGCCTGCGTGATGAGGTCGTTCACCCCGCGCGTGTCGGCAGCGTCGACGACCAACACGACGTCCTGTTCGCCCGAGACCATCCAGACGAAGTCGACTTCTTCCCACTCGGCCATGCGCTCGGCGATCCGCTTGGTATCGACGTCGACCGCGACGCTGACCTCGATCATCGATTTGACGTTGCCCGTCCGCGTCGAAATGGTAAAGCGTTCGATGACCTCGTCGTCCATCATCCGCTCGACGCGGTTGCGGACGGTCCCCTCGCTTGTCCCGACCTCGTCTGCGATCTCCGTATACGGCGTTCGTGCGTCTCGCCGGAGAATATCCAGTATCTGTCGGTCCAGCTCGTCCATGGAGATGCGTGAGTACCACCGACAACCACTTACCGATTACGAATTTCGTAACTCAGCTTCGAAGACAACACTTATGCCGGTCGATCCGATACGTAGATCGTAATGACAGCGGCCTACGTTGCACTGGAAGGTGGCCACGTACTCGAGGGACGTGGTCGCGTTCCGGGAACGGCTCGTGGCGAACTGGTTTTCACGACGGCATACACCGGATACGAAGAGAGTCTGACCGACCCCTCCTATGAGGAGCAGGTCCTGACGTTCTCGTATCCGCTGATCGGGAACTACGGCGTCCGCGAAGAGCGATTCGAGGACGACCAAGTCCATCCGCGTGCGGTGCTCGCAAAGGAACTGACCGAGGACGTCACCGACTGGCTCGAAAGCGAGGGCGTCCCCGCGATCGACCACCTCGACACCCGCGAGATCGTCACCGACATCCGCGACCAGGGGGCGATGAAATGCGGTATCGCCGTCGGCGACGACGTCACCGAAGACGACGCGCTCGAGCAACTCGAGGCCTGCAAGGCAATGAGCGACCACACCGACATCGGCGCACAGGTCAGCGTCGAGGAACCCGTCGTCCACGGCGCCGACAACGACGGCCCCGACGTTGCGCTCGTCGACTGCGGCGCGAAGGGATCGATCATCGACTCCCTGCTCGAGCGAGAGGCGACGGTCCACGTCCTCCCCTACGACTCGGACGTCGCCGACGTCGAGGCCGTCGATCCGGACGTCCTGTTCATCTCGAACGGTCCCGGCGACCCCGCCAACTACGAGGACGCCGCGGCGCTCGTCGAGACGTTCGTCGAGGACACCCCCGTGGCCGGTATCTGTCTCGGCCAGCAGATCGTCGCCCGCGCACTCGGCGGGACCACCGAAAAGATGACATTCGGCCACCGCGGCGTCAACCAGCCCGTTCTGGATCTCGAGTCGGGCCGAGTCGTCATGACCACCCAGAACCACGGTTACACGGTCGCCGACCCCGGCGACCACCTCGAGGTGACCCAGATCAACGTCAACGACGACACGCCCGAGGGGATCGACGGCATCGAGTACGACGTGATCACCCGTCAGTACCACCCCGAAGCGAACCCCGGCCCCGAAGATACCCTCGACTTCTTCGACGACGTTCTCGCGATGGTCGACGGCGAACCCCACCGAGCCGTTCCCGCCGACGACTAAACGGGTCATTTCTATAACAAATTTCACATTAGTTGAGGAATCGCCACACTTCATTTGACCCCTCTCGAGAGCCCAAAAAGCCACTTCGGCTGATCGACCACACAGTATTTATCCTCCACCGGACAATTTTTACGTGTGACACGAAACGTTCTGTGTGTCGACACACCAGACCGAGTGGCAACGACTGCCGCTGCGGTCGGTCGCGTCGACGGACTATCCGTAATCGAAGCAACATCGGTAGACGACGTCGGAGACGCACTCGAAACCGAGTCGATCGTCTGTGTCGTAACCGAGTACGACCTGCCCGACGGGACCGGTCTCGAGGTCGTCGACATCCTTCGCACTGAATCTCCACAAACGCCCTGTGTCCTGTTTACCGACGTTGCCCCGGGCGATATCGATACCGAATCCTTCGAGGAGGTGATCGTCGAATACCTGAGTCGAGAGCTTCCAGACGCCGAGGATCGGCTCGGCTTTATCGTCGACGACGTGATCAACCACAGCGCACAGGTCGGCTTTCTTAAACCCGAAGACGAAGACGAACGCCTCGAGACCCTCGCCTCGTACGACATCGACTCGCTCCCGATCGACGAGAGTTTCGAACGGCTAACCGACCTCATCGCCGCCCACTTCGACGTCGCCGTTGCCTTCATCGGCCTGATCGAAGCCGACGAAGAGCGATTTCTGGCCTGTGCTGGCGGCGACTGGGACTCGCTCACTCGAGAGGATACGATCTGTACCCACAGTATGCTTCAGGAGGACGTCATGGTCGTCGAAGACATCATGCAGGACAATCGCTTCAACGAGAACCAACAGCTCCAAAACCTCGGGATTCGGTCCTACGCCGGTGCGAACATGACCGCCCCGAACGGCCAGGTGATCGGACAGGTCTGCGTACTCGACGACACACCGCGGAGCTACACCGCCGAGGAACAACGACTCCTCGAGCAGTACGCCGAGACGGCGATGGAAGTTCTCGAGCTACGTCGGACCGTTCGGGAGGCGACCGACGTGGAGGTAGCACAATGAGCCTCCGCACGCAGGCGTTCTCGCTGGACCCACTGCCGCTAGAGGACATCGACAGCGGAACCTCGATTTTGCTCACCGGAGATGACGAGGCGGCGCTTAAATCGATCTTCGCACGCATCGTCGCAGCCGATGAAGACGAAAAGAGCATCGTCCTCGCGACGAACAGCGGCGGACCGACGGTTCGACGAACTCTCGAAGCGGTCAAACAGAGCGCCGGTAGCCGGTCGTTCGTTCTCAGCTGCCAGGGCCCAGACCAGGGCGAAGAAATCAAAACCGTCGACGAGCTTGGCGACCTCACGAACCTCGGCATGCACTATTCCGGGCTCGTCGCGGCCGCCCAGCAGTCGACCACGCGGTTTCGCTCCGGCATCTTTCTCTGCTCGACCATCCTCGGCGAAGTCGACGATACCCGATCGGTCTATCGGTTTCTCAACTCGAATCTCCTCACCGACCTTCGCCGTGGCGAGGGGATCGGTGTCTGTGCCATCGATACGAGCGCCGACATCGGTACGGACGTCGACAGTATGCTCTCGGGCATGGAGGTGTCGTTTACCGGGCGAATCGACGTCAAAACCACCGGTCAAAATGAGGCGACGCTCGAAACGTCCGGGCTCTCTAGCACCGACGAAACCGTGACCGTCTCGTTGTAACCGATTTCAGGGTTAGTCGATCGCCTCGAACCCGTAGGCAACTTCGACGGAGGCAGTGACGACCACTGGGCCTGATTCGATTTCGGTACTCGTTCCTGCGGCCGTGTCGTCCTCGGCGACCTGCATGTCGGCCTCGGGTGCATCGGCTGTCGCTGGCTGTACATCGACGTTTCGCGTCGACACCGACTTCGTACCCGTGATCGAGACGTCACGATCGGCCGCGATCGAGGACGCCTCTTCGTCAGCGTTCTCGAGCGCGTGGGCGAGCGTATCGTCGCGTAACTCGGCGCGGCGCTCGTCGCTCAGGCCGAAGTTGATCCGGCCGACGTCGTCGGCCCCGACAGCCGTGACTCCGTCGACGACGTCACCGACGCGATCGACGTCGTCGATGGTAAGGTGAAAACTGTGTGATCCCTCGTAGTCGGTTCCGTCGCGCTCCGGCCGCACGTCGTACCGGCCCGACTCGACGTCGTCGTTGGGGATTCCGAGTTCCTCGAACGCCGCTCGCAACTCCTCGGCTTGCTCGGCGAGTTCGGTCTCCACCTCGTCCGCGCTGTCGCCCGTGACCTCGAGGCCGACGTGCATCGACGCCTCGTCTGGCTCCGTCTCGATCTCACCGTTCGCGCGCACCTCGATCGAACGCTCCGCAGCGCTTTCTGGAGCTGCCCCGCGGGTCGAATCGGCCGAGTTCTGACTCCCATCCTCTTGTGCAGCACCTGTACAGCCAGCGAGGGTCCCGACCGCGCCGACGGCCGACACCGCGATGAAGCGTCGTCTGTCCATACCTCGACCGACGAGAGCCTATGAAAAAGGGGTTCGCCAAGCTGAAATATCCATTTGACCGACAGCGCGATAGCGGCTCACGACGGCAACGCAGCCTCTCCTGATAGCACTCGGAAGCCGCATACTGTCGGACTGAATAGAATTTGTCGAGATGGTGTGACAAATCGCCATAAGGGTTCTATCCGACAGTATCACAACACAGCGACCCGTCCGCTCGAGTGATGGAGCGACCGCTCGCGCTCGCTGGGTTCGAATCCCAGTCTGCAACCGCCCACACCATGACGGTACTGGGCGGTGTCGTCGTCTTCGTGCTGGGCTATTTCGGCGCGGTCACAGCCGTTTACGGCGACGTCTCGGTGCTCGCACTCGAGGTGAACGTCGGTGCCCAGCGCGTCGGCGGCGTCGCTGGGGCCGTCCTCGTCTGGGCGTATTTCGCCCTCGCGTTTGTCCGGGGCTACGGCAGTCCCATCGGAAACACCGTCGTCTACCCGCTCGTGATCGTCGTCGTGACCCCGTTTCTCGCACGCTGGGCGGTGTTCGGCCCCGACATCTCGGGCCTGATCCACCGGTTTGTCGGACTGTTCCTGCTCGAGCCGCTGGTGACGACGCTGCTCGTCGTGTTCCCCGGCCTCGCGACCGGGACGACGGTCCTCTTTCTGTGGGCGACGCTACTCACCGAGAAACGCCGACGCGAGTGGGAACGAACCCATCTGCCAGCGGCCTTTCTCGAGGCGTTCGTCGACGAACCGCTCGAGTAGCCACCGTCACGGAATCCGCACACGGCAGTCGTTCAGTCATGCCGGAAACTCCGCTGGCCCGTAAACGCCATCGCGGCATCCACCTTTTTCCGCTCAGGTTCGCTTCGTTCACGGCTTCGCCGTTCACTTTCGCGGTTTTCGCGTACTCAGTTCGCTCCAAACCGCGCACCGCTCGCCCTCGCGCAAAAACCTGGGCGAAAAAGACCGCTCGCTTCGCTCGCGGTGCTAATCGTGTCTGAACCAACGAAAGACTCGCTACGCTCCTCTTTCGAGTTTTAGACACGCCTTCACTTCGCTCAGTCGTGTCTGAAAGACCGCTGGCCCGTAAACGCCATCGCCATTCCGTGTTCGTCCGCGGCGGCGATCACGTCGTCGTCGTTGACGGAGCCGCCGGGCTGGACGACCGCCTCGATGCCAGCCTTCGCGGCCTCCTCGATGCCGTCCGGGAACGGGAAGAACGCATCCGAGGCCATCACGGCACCCTCAGCGTCTTTTCCTTCGGCGTGCTCGTCGGCTTTCATTGCTGCCAGCCGGACGGCGTCGACGCGGGAGACCTGTCCCATCCCGATACCGAC
This sequence comes from Natrarchaeobaculum sulfurireducens, assembly GCF_003430825.1. NCBI lineage: Archaea > Methanobacteriati > Methanobacteriota > Halobacteria > Halobacteriales > Natrialbaceae > Natrarchaeobaculum > Natrarchaeobaculum sulfurireducens. The sequence continues at coordinate 2,975,039 of NZ_CP024047.1, forward strand.
CGTCTCCGTTCCCTTCGTGAAGAGAATACCGTTCGATTTGACGTGTTTGAGCGTCTGCCAGGCGAAGACCATCGACTCGAGTTCGTCGTCCGTGGGCTCGCGCTCGGTGACGACCTCGAGGTCGTTCACGTCGATCGACTGGTCGTCGCGTTCCTGAACGAGTCGGCCGCCGACGATCGGTTTCTCCGTGAACCGTTCGCTGGCTCCCTCGAGGTCACCGACATCGAGGACGCGGAGATTGTCCTTTGCACAGAGGACCTCGAGGGCGTCGTCGGTGTAGCCGGGGGCGACGACGACCTCCTTGAACGAGTCGGTGATCAGGTCGGCGGTCTCGGCGTCACACTCGCGGTTGAGCGAGACGATGCCGCCGAAGGCGCTCATCGGGTCCGTCGAGAGCGCCTTCTCGTAGGCCTCGGCGAGGGTATCAGCCGTCGCACAGCCCGCGGGATTGGTGTGTTTGATGACTGCGGCGGCGGGTTCGTCGAACTCCTTGATCAGGTTGAGCGCGCCATCGGCGTCGTTGTAGTTGTTGTAGCTCAGGGCTTTCGCGCCCTCGTTCAGCTGGTCGGCGTGGACGACCGAGGCTTCCTCACAGGTGTAATCTGCGTAGACGGCGGCGTCCTGGTGGGGGTTCTCGCCGTAGCGGAGGGTGTCGAGACGGTCGCTCGGGCCGATCCGTCGGGCGGGTAGGCCGCCCTCCTCGTCAGCAACGTCGGCGTCGACCGTCACCTCGCCAGCCTCCTCGTCGACCTCGAGGGTACCCTCGGCGAACCACTTCACGGCGCGTGGGTACGCGCGGAACTCGCCCTCGTAGAGCACCCGTTCTTTGAGGGAGTCGGCGTCGTCGCCCTCGTAGATGGGGACCGGTTCCTGGGTGACGATCGGGCCGCCGTCGATCTCAGACTCGACGACCTCACCGTCGTCGTCGGTCGCGTCCGTGACGAGATGGACCGTACAACCGGTGACGGAGACGCCCGCCTCGAGTGCGTCACCCCAGGCGTCCATGCCGGGGAACGACGGGAGGAGCGAGGGATGGACGTTGAGCGTCGGCGGAGTCTCTTCGAGGAACGTATCCGAGAGGATTCGCATGTAGCCGTCGAGACAGACGAGGTCGAACTCGTAGGCAGAAAGCGCCTCAAGGACGGCTTCCTCGTGTTCGCTACGGCTCATGTCCTCGGTGAGCGGGACGACCTCGGTGGGAATCCCGCGTTCGGCCGCAGCCTCGAGTACCGGTGCGTCGGGAGTGTTGGTCAGTACGACGGCGAGTTCGGCTCCGCCTGGCGAGCGATCGGCGACGTTCAACAGGTTTCGCCCTCGGTTGCCGGCCATCCCGGCGATGCGCGTCATAGACGTATGCCCGCCCGCGAGGGCAAAAGTGATTGCGGTCTCGAAGCCACCGATATGCACGTACGTGGATTGATACGGCAGTATTTTCGCCACCACTACCCCGAATATGCACACACGTGGATTTGGATGTGGAGAGTTCCGATATCCCTTTCCCCCTGTACTGAAAAGGGATCGACGATGACCGACACAGACACGCTCTATGCCGTCTCGCCGCTCGACGGGCGCTACAGCGGCCGGACCGCACCGCTGTCGCCGTACGCGAGCGAGGCCGCGCTCATGCGTGCCCGCGTCCGCGTCGAAGTCGAATACCTCATCGCGCTCGCCGACCTCGAGGCGACGCCACTCGAGGTCGACGACGACGAACGCGAGACGCTCCGGGGACTCTACCAGCACTTTGCCGAGGAGGACGCCCAGTTGATCAAGAAACTCGAGACGCAGGGTCACGCCGGGTTCGAGGCGACCAACCACGACGTGAAAGCCGTCGAGTACTTCGTCCGGCACAACCTGCCAGCCGACAGCGACGCCTCCGCCTGGATTCACTTCGGGTTGACGAGCGAAGACGTGAACAACCTCGCCCACCGTCTGCTCGTCCGCGACGCGGTCGCCGAGGTCCTGTTACCCGAACTCCACGGCGTCGCCGAAACGCTCAGCGGAATGGCCTACGAGTTCCGTGACCTCCCCATGCTCGCACGCACCCACGGCCAACCTGCGACGCCGACGACGTTCGGCAAAGAGATGGCCGTCTACGCCGCCCGCCTGGGGACGGCAATGGGCCGGATTCGTCGAGCGAACGACGCCTTGCGCGGAAAACTCGGCGGGGCCTCGGGCACGTACGCCGCCCACCACGCTGCCTACCCGGACGTCGACTGGCAAGCAGTCGCCGAGGAGTTCGTCACGGCACTCGGCCTCGAGTTCGAACCGCTGACGACACAGGTCAACCCCTGTGACGACCTCGCGGCGGTGTTCGACGCGGTCCGTGGCGCGAACGACGTCGTACTCGACCTCGATCTGGACATGTGGCTCTACGTCTCCGATCGCTACCTCGGCCAGGAAGCCGTCGCCGGCGAGACGGGGTCGTCGACGATGCCCCACAAGGTCAACCCGATCGACTTCGAGAACAGCGAGGGCAACCTCTCGAAGGCCAACTCGGATCTCACGTTCCTCGCTGACTACATCACCACCTCCCGGCTCCAGCGGGACCTCTCCGATTCGACGGTCAAACGCAACATCGGCGCTGCCTTCGCTCACTGCCTGATCGGCTACACGAAGACGGCCGCCGGACTCTCGAAAGTCGTCCCCAACGAACAGGTCATGCGCGACGATCTCGACGCTACGCCCGAGATTATCGGCGAGGCCGTCCAGACGATCCTGCGCCGTGAGGGTCAGGAAGACGCCTACGAACAGGTCAAAGCACTTACCCGCGGGAAGTCGGTCACGCTCGAGGACTTCCGTGACCTCTTCGACGACCTCGAGGTCGACGACCGCGTCCGCGAGGAACTCGCTCAACTGACACCAGCAGGGTACACCGGGGTCGCGGGCGACCTCGTCGACGACGTCGATCTCGAGCAGTAACGCGCGGGGACTCGGAGCAGATTTTTGGGGAGCGATAGGGGTAGTTACCCGAGTCGACCACCTGGACAGGTGCACTCGAGCCCGTCGTGTGCAACTCGAACCACAGTGATAATTTATTACGGATTATGTGCTACGTCTGGCCGTACCATGGAATATCATCACGGGGAACGGTTAGCACACGTCGGGTCGCTCCCGACGATGGCAGCGGATCGGTACGGTGAGAAGACGGCGTTCTCGTTCATGGGGAGCGAACAGTCCTACGCCGAGTTCGAGGCACAAGCCAACAAGGTCGCGAACGTACTGGTAAACCACGGTGTCCACCCGGGCGATCGCGTCGGGCTGTTCATCCCGAACACGACGCAGTTTCCGGCGGCACACTTCGGCGTTATCAAAGCCGGGGCGGTATCGACCCCGTTGAACCTCCGGATGGACCCGGAGACGCTCGCATACGTCATCCAGGACGCCGGCATCGACACGATGATTGCCTCGGCGTTTCTCGCGGACGAGGCCCAGGAACTCGCCGCCGCAGCCGGCGTCGAGACGCTGTTCCTGCCCGGCGTCGCCGACGAGGAACGCGGCGTCGTCAACTACTCACACGCGACGATGGACGCCAGCGACGAGTTCGAGTCGATCGAGCGCGACCTCGAGGACGTCTGCATCCAGCCGTATACGAGCGGTACCACGGGCCGACCGAAAGGCGTCCTGCTCAGCCACCGAAACGTGCTCTCGACGCTCGAGAGTTACAGTCTCGGCGGGCTCGGGGTCGACGCCGATGACTCGATTTTGCTCGTGTTGCCGATGTTCCACATCTACGCGCTGAACGCTCTGCTCGGCTCGTACCTCTATCGCGGCGGAACGATGGTCCTCCAGCCCGAGCCCGATCCGGTGAACATGCTCAAAGCGATCGACGAACACACCCTCACGAAGTTCGCTGGCGTGCCGGCGATGTACACCATGATGTTTCGGGAGTATCGCGAAAATCCCGAGCAGTACGATCTCTCGTCGCTCGAGGACGTCACCTGTGCGGCCGCGCCGCTGGCCGAGGAAGTTCGCCGACAGATCGAGGAGGCCTGGAACGTCCCCGTCGTCGAGGGCTGGGGGATGACGGAGACTGCTCCCGCGGGGACTATCGAACCCGTCCACGGCGTCCGCAAGGCCGCGGGCTGTATCGGCCCGCCGCTGCCAGGGATCGAACTCAAGATCGTCGATCCGGCGACCCGAGAGACGAAAGTCGGTCCCGACGACCTCGAGCCGTTCCCGGACCCCGAGATCGACTTCGACGAAGAAGAAACCGTCACTGGCGAACTCGCGATCCGTGGACCGAACGTCTTCGAGGGCTATCACAACCGACCGGAGAAAACCGACGAGGTGTTCGACGATGCAGGCTGGTTCTACACCGAAGACGTCGCTCGGGTCGACGAAGACGGCTACTTCTGGATGGTCGACCGCGCCGACGACATGATCCTCACCGGCGGCAACAACGTCTATCCGGCCGAAGTCGAAGACGCCCTCTACGAACACGAAGCCGTCGCCGAAGCCGCCGTCGTCGCCGCAGAACACGAGGTAAAAGGCGAAGCCCCCGTCGCGTTCGTCGTCCCCGAGGCGGACGCCGACGTAACCGAATCCGACATCCGCTCGTTCGCCCTCGAGCGCGTCGCCACCTACGCCCATCCACGACGGGTGTTCGTCGTCGACGAACTCCCGCGAAGCGCCACTCAGAAGGTCCAGCGGTACGTCCTGGAAGAAGAAGTCGAGAGGCGACTCGAGGAGCCGTTGCAGTCGAGCGACGAGAAGTTATAGGAGCCACTGACCGTCAGTGCGCACCCAATTGCACGAGGACTGTGTGATCGATGTGGGGAACCGTTTCAGTTGTTAGGGTCTGTTAAACCCCTCAGAACATAATAAGAGTTTACTGCTGCATACAGAGCATGAGTTCAGTACGACGATCCAGTTTGTTTCACGCCGAAAGCGGCGAACCACCCGCTCACTACACGTGTATACTGAACGCCCTCACTGAATAACTAAGTACAGACTGATCAACCTCCCGAAAGCATTTATTAAGTGGCTATAGCTCCTAGGTATGAAACGAAGATCATTCCTTTATTTGATTGGAGCAACATCGCCCGGTCTCGCTGGCTGTCTCGGCGACGATTCTGAGGAAAACGGCGACGGCGAGTCTAGCGATAGTGGCGATTCAAAGGAAGACGGCAACAACGAGTCCGACAACAGCGACAACGACGATGTATCGTTGGGTTCCTTCGAGCATGTGTCTAGACCAAAATTAGAGAACTGCGAAAAAACATACCTTGAGGATTACGTGGTCGAGGAGGGAAATGCAGGGACCATATCATTTGAAATCACTTCTGTCGAGGAACACGATAGTGGGACAGCGAAGGTAGGGATTGAATCGGAGATAGAAGTTTCTGGTCACGGTGATGATGTAGTCTGGCACGAATATCACGATACTCGGGCGTACTACTACGTAACTGAGTCAGACACTTATCGAACGGAGAACTCAACCGAAAAACCAGAGAACGGTGTGCAAATTGACTGTTGATTAGTGCTACCGGAACCTGGTTTACTAGTACTGACCGATCACTCTCGTTGCAGATCGGGCCAGATTTCGTGCCACATTCGCGCTGTGAGTTCAGCAGGTACTGAACGAGCTACCCGGCCTCTGTCAGAAGCGACGTGACCGACTCAGGGCATTAGTGCAGCACGATGACTCCGTTTGTTTCATACCGAAAGCAGTGAACCGCCCCGCTCACTACACGTGCGTATTGACTGCTAGCGGTTCTGGCAATTCTGATCTCCCGTTTGAAAGAGTTTTAACACTTCGATCATTTTGTTTGGATATGCTGCCTGCCCTCCACTCACGTAGCATTTCTCAGGTATGGCAGGTCGCAATATCCGGTATGCTGGTCGCACTACCTGTCAGTGTTATTCTCGGCTGGGTGCTGGGATTCGAAACGGACGGATTGATTACAGTAATCGGTGCAGTCATTGCAGGAGGGATCGCAGTTACTCGGTCGGTTAACCCGAGCGCCGCTGGACTCCGCACCGGGCTTCTCGGTGCTAGTCTCGGAATTTTGTTCTCCCTTCCCGACGTACTGATGATTGGTACGGAGTCAGCAGGCGCTATACCTGTGTTTATTTACACTAGTGGATTCGCGCTGGTCGTCATGTCCATGTTGGGGTGGGTCTTTGGTCGTCTTGGCGGGTGGGTAACGAATACGTTGAGTACACGCTGACCCGTACTTAGCGAACACTCATCCTCGCAGATCGACGCTGAGTCTGTGCCACATTCGCGCTGTGAGTTCAGCACGGATTGTTCGAATTGCTTGGTTTCTGCCAGTAGTGGCCTGACCGACTCAGAGGGTGGATCCAACTTCATCAACAGAGGACGGGTCGACACCAGTGGAGATGATGTGCCAGTCGGTGCGGAGAGGGTGTCCGGGATCCCTCCGGTTGAGTTAGCCTTCCGGATACCCCCACCATCCGCCGGTCCCGGCGATGCAGATGCCAACGGGCTTCGAATAAGACATATTGTCAAGGTCGTTATCGGAGTTCAGTTCCACCTCGTCGGCGTGATCGTCTTCCTCGCGGAAGGAGAGGTACCACTCCTCCTGTTCGGGGTCGACGCTGATCGACTCCTCTAGCGTTTCGCCGTCGTCTTTCTCCAGCGAGAGATCGTACTCGCCGAACGTCTCGACGAGATCGAACGACTCGAACTTCTCCGAGTCCACGTAGTCAACCGGGCCGTTGACTTCCTCGTCTTCTGGCGGCTCGAGAACGAACTCCTCGTCGAGAATCGTCGTCTCCTCGTCGGCGACCACGACGGAGACCTCGAACGGGTCGTCACGACCGTTGATCACGTGGAGTCTCGCGGGCGAGGAGTGGCCGTCCTCGACCTTCTCGAACTCGAGTGTCGACGCGTCGCCGTCGCGCTCCACGGTGGTCTCGTAGTACTCGTCGTTCTTCCAGAGCGTCGCGTCTTCGGAAACGGCCTTCGGGTACAGCAGCGTTTTGTCGGTTTCGTACGTCCCCTCCTCGAGTGCCAGATCGACCTCCCATCGGACGGGATCGGGAAGGCGGTGGTACGGCGCGTAGTCGGTGACACACACCACTGGGTTCATCCACTCGTCGACGACCGACTCGGGCGGGTCGTCGGCTCCGCGCACCTCGACCAATCCGATTATCCCGGTGAATTCGTTCCAATCGTGGGCGAGGTCGTAGTGGATGTCGAACCGAAGGCCGTCGTTCCGTTGTCTGATAGCGTCGACGGTCACGTCGCGCACTGTACCGGGGAAGCCTCCTCTGGAGGCGACCACGTAAGCATCGTCGAAGTCGACCGGTTCGACGAACGCGGCTACGTCCTCGTGGCCCCCGAGTTGGTCGTCTACCACGTCCATGTCGTCGATGATGATGGCCTCGCCGCCATCGGTGTTCGGCGCGTCATCATCATCGTCGTACTCGAGGTAATCGTAGACTGCGGTCACTCCATCCGGTACGTGTTCCACGTCCTGCAGGGAGCGTCCATCGTCATCGGTTCGTTGTACGGTGTCCGCACATCCTGCGAGGGCGGCGGTCGTGGTGGTGCCGAGAGAGGCGAGGATGGCTCGTCGCTTCATACCTTGGAGAACCTACACGCCCGGTAAGTGTTTTGGGGTCGTTCAGTTGTAGAATCAGTAGAGGAATTTCGGTTCGAATCAACCATAGGCGGCTCGGTGATGGTTACCACTTCGTATGTCACATTCGCGCTGTGAGTTCAGCACGCCTCGCTCAATCTATTCAGTAGCTGGCAGAAAGTGCGTGCAACATCCAGAGCATGGATGCAGACAGTGAGACCCTTTGTTTCGCGTTCAATTCCCTGAACCGGCCGATCAGTACACTTGCATAATCGGCGCTGGTGGGTTCTCAAGACTAAGTACTGTTCAGATACCCATATTCGGGCAGATAGTGGAGCTGATCAATGCCGTCTGGTTATCACATTGGACGGACCTCGCCATCATCAGTCCATTCACAATATAGCGGGCTCGAGTGTTCCTGACCTTCTCGGAAAAGGGACTGTTCATCGAACGAGATATCTGAGTGATGGCTTGATTCGTTCACTCTCCACGACATATCATCCTCCAATTCTAACTCCTCGATTTTGACCTCGGCGTAATAGCTTCCAAAGCGGTACTGATCGTCGTCACCAAGTGGGACGGCTTCGCTTGCCTCGATCTCCACGGATTCATCAACGAGAACATCGCCATCAAGTTCGATCCGCACATTTGCCGTCACGTCCTTATCCGCGTAGTTTTGTAACGTTAGTGGTTGGGTTTGGGGACGTATTTCCTCCATTAGCAGGCGCATCTCATCGCCATCGTGTTCAGTGATACCACTGTAATAGGTTGGCCCGTCGATGAAGACCGCTGTAAAGATGTTGACTACTTCGGAAAGGAGTAGCCTGTCATCGATTTCATACTCGCCGTCTTCGATCGCACGTCGTGCCTCTTCTTCAGCGGGATCTGGCAAGGCAGAAATATGTACGAACCTGGCGTCACAACGCTCGTATTCTATATCGTCACTGTTTTCATCCGCACTTTCATCATCATCGGCACTGCTATTATCCTCACTCTGTTCGCCGTTCACATTATCAGAACCACTTAAACAGCCTGCAGTGAGGACTGTCGTAATAGAGGCTGCAGCGAGTAAGTCACGTCGTTTCACACCCAGAATATCTAATCAGGTAATAAATACTTTCTGCTTATCAAAAACAGCAGTTGGAGAAACCCATCTGAGATGTGGACCGAACTAAGTGCTGTTTTCCACCTGTTCCGACCGATCACCAACTTCGCTAACCAAGTCAGTACTCGTGCCACATTCGCGCTGTGAGTTCAGCACGGATTCTTCGAACTACTCAGCTTTTGTCAGGAGTTGCGTGACCGACTTAGGGGATGGGTGCAGCACACAGACACCGTTCGTTTCTACCTCTTCTGGTTATGTAAAACGAGGATATGAAGAGCTACAACAGCTGCCCCAGTCGTAACTACGGATAACTCTGAGGTTGGATTGTCAATGTGCTTCTGGCCTAATTCGGTGAGTCCAAGCATCCAAGTAGTAAGTACCAAACCAAAAGCCGAGTACCCAAACAGTATTAGTGCTCTGTATCGGTCGATCATATCTTCTGTTCATAGCTATCGGACTAAATAATTTCTGACAGAAGAACATATCCTATAGCTAAGTTTTCACTTGCGTTGATTGATTTCTTCCCTTCACATATCACTCTCCGTTTTGTGCCGCATTTGCACTTTATGTTCACCTATGGAAATTCTGCTGACTGACCAAACCACGTTTGCCAAGATAATTCTTCGGGCGACAAGGACTTCCTATAGTTTTCTGGCGTAGAATCGACAACCGGCGAACCGATAGCTACTGAAACAGCCATCAGGCGGGGGACTTCTTGTTTGCGAGGGCAGTTGCTCACGCTGCCACCAGCCGGCCAATGAGCGCCGCCCTGGCGGCGCTCAGGCACTCACCCCTGGTGGATCGTACACCTCCTCACGGTCCAGCATATGATACATTGAAACCAGCAGCTTCCGGGCGGTTGCGACAATCGCTGTTTTCGAGTTCTTCTTTCGAGCTAACCGGTTGTAGAACTGGCTGAGGTACTCGTCTTCGCACGTATGTACTGCTGAGTACGACGCTTGAACGAGCAACCACCGGACTCGTCCTGATCCTCGCTTCGAGATGCTCCCCTCAAACCGCGAGTCGCCAGACTCGCGGATTATCGGGTTTAACCCGACGTAACTCACGACCTCTTTGGCCCGATCAAACCGATTGATCTCTCCCAACTCTGCATAAATCGTCAACGCCGTAAAGTAACTCACGCCAGGAATCGTCATCAGGAGCTGGGTCTCCTTCAGAGACCCAGCCCGCTCCTCGATCTCCACTTCCAACGACTCAATCTGTTCAGTGAGTGTCTGAATGAGCTCCAGATACGACTCCAACAACGCGTCCCACGGGGCCGGGAGCGAGAGTTCCGCCAGGAACTCTCGTCCCTCCACACTCAACGGCTTTACCTCCCGAGTGATGCCATGATCACTCAACAAGCCGTGAATCTTGTTTGCGTACTCGGTCCGGTTCTCGACGAGTTTCTGTCGCCCGCGCACAAGTGCGCGGGCTTGCCGAACCTCGTCGGTTGGAACGTAGCTTTCAGGAACCGAGCCTAACCGAAGCATTCGAGCGAGTTGTTTCGCGTCAACGCGGTCAGTTTTCTTGTCAGAGTCGGAGATCAACTTCAATTCGCCGGGATTGGCGACGGTCACATCCAGATACGCTGAAAGCGTATCGTGGATGTGATAGTAGTTGCTGGTCGCTTCAAGCGCGGCTTTTGACCCAGCGTACCGCTGGGCAAAGTCGTCGAGGTTCGCGTTTTCGACGCGAACCTCTTCGACGATCTCACCGTTTTTGTCCAGTACTGCGATCTGTGAGTACCGCTTGTGTACGTCGATTCCAATGAACATTGGACTCACCTTGGAACGCTGGTGCGTGAAACAGAGATTCACCTATGCGGGCTTTCCCGACTGCCGCCAAGAGCGGCAGTCGGGCTGTCATGCCCAGGACTCGGCTTCCTACGCACTCGGACCAGTCAGCACCACGTGTTCTCAGACACGGAATACAGCTCGGTCTCTTGCGTCCCATACTTGTTTCACGCTCTCATGGGATATAGCAGAATTTCCATCGAGTCAGCACGATCGCTAAAACCTATCACTTAGCAAGGTTTTCGGCAGAGCCAGGTGTTACTTATAACACGACCACTGCCGAGGAAACGAAGCTCTTCGACCGATCGCGACAACGTGGCCCGGTCTAGTACGACCGCGGGAGTCCGAGCGTGTGTTCGGCGAGGAAGTTCCGGACCATCTCGTTGGTGATGGGGACGGTCTGCAACAGCCGCGAGTTCTGCCAGATGTCGTAGACCTCGTAGTCCGCGGAGAAGCCGTTCCCGCCGTGGGTCTGGATGGCCCGATCGGCGGCTTTCGTCGCGGCCTCGCTCGAGCGGAGTTTTGCGACGTTGGCCTCCGTCCCGGCGTCTTCGCCCTGATCCCACTTCGAGGCGGCCTTGTAGGTCATCTCACGGGCACAGAGCAACTCGGCGTAGGCGTCGGCGAGCGGGTGCTGGATCGCCTGATGGCCGCCGATCTTCTGGCCGAAGACCGACCGATCGTTGGCGTAGTCGACCGCGAGGTCGACCGCACGCAGGCCGCCGCCGATGGCGCTCGCCGCGCCAGCGATCCGCTCGGTGTTCAGAGTGTCCCACAGAAGGTAGAGGCCGCCGTCTTCTGCGCCCAGGATACGGTCTTCGTGGACGCGCAGGCCGTCGATATCGACCTGGTACTGGGTCTCGAACCAGGGGACCTCGACGTCCAGCGGCGTCAGGGAGATGCCGTCTCGTTCGGCGGGCTCGGGTACCAGGAACATCGAGACGCCGTGGGTCGGATTGTCCGGGTCGAGGTCGGACGTGCGGGCGATCAGCAGCATCTCGTCTGCGTTTTCTACGCCGCTGATCCACATCTTCTGGCCAGAGACGACGAACTCATCGCCGTCACGTTCGGCCGTCGTGTCGATGTTGAGCGTGTTCGTTCCGGCTCCCGCTTCAGTCAGGCCCATACAGAAGCGCATCTCGCCGTCGACGATCGCCGGCAGGTACCGCTCTTTCTGTTCCTCAGTGCCGTGGCGCTGGATGCTGATCCCGCCGAAGACGGGCGTGAGCACGAAGATGATCCCACCCTGGCCGCCGCCACGAGAGAGTTCCTCGATGACCATCGACATCTCGAGCATGCCCAGTCCGGCCCCACCGTACTCCTCGGGGATGGTAACGCCGAGCCAGCCATCGCGCGCGAGGTCGGCCCAGTATGCCTCGGGGAACTCGTTCTCCTCGATGCAGCCTTTCCAGTAGGCCCGATCGTAGTCCCCAGCGATCTCGCGGACGCTGTCGCGGATCAGTCGGTGTTCGTCCGTCTCGGTGTAATCCATGCTACTGCCATCAATAATCGTGCAGCGACGTTACAGTTTCCCACAGCTAAAAACGGAAACGGCGTTCAACCTCCTATGGAGACCGAATTTCTTTGAGAGTTGGTAGCAATGGCCCCAGTATGGTCGATCGATCGACGCACGGAGGGGACGTCGAGTGAAGATCCGCGTCGACGCCACGCCCGATGAGGAGACCGCCCGCGCGATAGCCAGTGCGCTCTCGGCCTACCTGGGCCAGTCCGTCGAACTCGTCGTCGACGGCGACGAAGAGCCGCTCGCGACCGCGGGCGATGGCTGTGACGATCCCGTGATCACCGACCGCGAGCGACGGCTACGCGAAGAAATCGAGGGGATACTCTCGGGTGGTCCCGAACGCGGCCACGAGAAGATCGACGCGCTCGGGAAACTGTTCGTCCGGGACCGCCTCGAGTTACTCTTCGACGAGATCGAGTACGAAGACGGCACGTTCGCCAGACACGACGCCGACGGCGAGTTGCCGGCCGACGGGATGATCACCGGCGTCGGGACGATCCACGGCCGGACGGTCTTCTTCGCGGCCAACGACTACACGGTCAAGGCGGGGTCGCTGGGTCAGATGGGCGTCGAGAAGGAGATCCGGCTGGCCGAACGGGCGGTCGAGGTCGGGGCGCCGATCCTCCGGCTGATCGACTCGACCGGTGCGCGACTAAACCTCGACGAGCGCGAGCCGGGCGACACCCACATGGATCGCTACCGCGGCGGTCGGATGTTCTACAACCAGTGTATCCACTCCGGGCAGGTGCCCCAAATCGGCGTCCTCTACGGCCCCGACATCGCGGGGTCGGCGTACACGCCGGTCTTCTGTGACTACCTGATCATGGTCGAAGAGATCAGCGGAATGGCGATCGCGAGCCCACGCGTCGTCGAGGCCGTCACGGGCGAGCAGACGACGATGCAGGACCTCGGCGGGCCACCGGTCCACGCCACGGAGTCCGGCAGCGCGGACCTCGTCGTCCCCGACGAGCGTGCGGCCGCCGAGGCCGTCCGCGACCTGTTGACCTACCTCCCACAGCGCCACGACGAGCCGGTGCCGACGCGCGAACCGGACGTTCCCGAGGCCAATCCGAGGGGCCTCGACGCCGTCATCCCGGAGGAACCGAACGAGTCCTACGACATCCTCGAGGTGATCGACCGCCTCGTGGACGCCGGCTCGTGGTTCGAGCTCAAACCCGACTTTGCCCCCGAACTCGTCACCGGCTTCGGCCGGATCGAGGGGCGACCGGTCGGCATCGTCGCCAATCAGCCCGCCGCGAAAAGTGGGGCGATCTTCCCCGACTCCGCCGAGAAAGGAGCCGGTTTCGTCTGGACCTGTGACGCCTTCGGGGTTCCGCTGGTCTACCTCTGTGATACGCCCGGCTTCATGGTCGGCTCGCAGGTCGAACGCGAAGGCGTCCTCCAGAAAGGCCGGAAGTTCATCTACGCGACCTCGAACGCGCAGGTTCCCAAGCTCTGTGTCATCACGCGTAAAGCCTACGGTGCCGGCATCTACGCGATGGCCGGCCCCTCGTTTGACCCCGACGCCACCCTCGCCCTGCCGAGTGCCGAGATCGCCGTCATGGGTCCCGACGCAGCTGTCAGCGCGCTGTTCGCCGAACAGCTCGAGGAGATGGACCCCGACTCACGGCAGGCGTTCGAGGAGGGGATGCGCGCGGAGTACGAGAAACACATCGACGTCCGCACGCAGGCCGCACGGATGCAGGTCGACGAACTCCTGCCGGCCGGTGACCTGCGCGATCAGCTGGCAGCCCGGCTGCGAACGGTACGAACCAAACGGCGGACGGAACGGGATCGCTACCACGGGACGGTGCTGTTCTGACTGCTGAGTGTGGCAGTGGTCGAGGGAGCGGGAGCAGTCAGCCCAGTCGCTGTTCCCACTCGTCGGCCGGCATCGATTCGCCGGTGATGCCGTCGGGTCCCTGTGCGAGCAGGCGCGTGGCGGCGTCGTCCATGACGTCGGGCTCGAGGACGCCCTCGCGTTCGTCCTCGGGCAGGTGGTCCCAGAAGGCCGTCGCTACGCGGCCGCCGGGATCGAGTCCGTTGACGGTGATCCCGTACGCCTCGAGTTCGGCCGCCTGGGTCCGAGTCAGTCCCTCGAGGGCCCACTTGGAGGCGACGTAGGGGCCCCACTTCGCCGCCGCGCGGCGGCCGAGTCCCGACGAGATGTTGAGGATGGTGCCACGGCCAGCGTCGATCATGTGTGGGACGACGTACTTCGAGAACAGGAAGACGCCGGTGACGTTGACGTCCAGAATCTGACGGAAGTCCTCGGTCTCGACGTCGTGAAGCACGCGCTGTTCGCCGTACATGTTGAGCAGGCCGATGCCAGCGTTGTTCACGAGGCCAGTTACCGCACCGTACTCGTCGACCGTCGTCTCGACGACGGCCCTGACGGCAGCCTCGTCGGTGACGTCGGCCGGGACGACGAGGGTCTCGCCGTCAGCCTCGGCCGCGACCGCCTCGAGTTCCGACTCACTGCGGGCAGTCACCACGACGGTCGCCCCCTCGCGGGCGAATCGTTTGGCCATCGAAGCACCGAGTCCCCGACTCGCGCCGGTGACGATCACCGTCTCGGTTTCGAGTGTCATGGCCGGGTGTTTCGAGGCCGGGGAGTTAACTGTGGATGGCCGCGGACTCGAGCGCAGGTCACATCGGCGTCGGTGCGAGCAGTTGGCCCCCGTCGACCGCGTAGTAGGCGCCGGTGACGTACGCCGCGGCCGGACTCGAGAGAAAGAGCGTCACGGGCACGCAGTCGGCGGGCGTCCCGAGGCGGTCGGCCGCCAGATCTTCGTCGATCACCTGCTCGGCGACGGCCTCGCCCATCACGTCCATGACGCCCTCGGTGCGGATTACGCCAGGTGCGACCGTGTTCGCGCGGACGTCGTGGCGGGCCCACTCGGCAGCGACGGTCTGCATCAGATTGTGGACGCCCGCTTTCCCTGCACCGGAGTGGGCGTGATACGGCGCCCCGCGGACGGAGTTGGTCGCACCCATCGAGACGATGGCACCGCCGCCGCGGTCGATCAGGTGCTCACCGACGGCGAACGTGCAGTTTGCGGTGCCGTCCAGGATCGTCCCGACGACCGAGCGCCAGCCGTTGGCCGACAGCTCTTCGGCCGGACAGAGGAAGTTCGCCCCCGCGTTGTTGACGAGAATCGAGACGTCTCCCAGCTCTTCGAGAACGGTCTCGAGCATGGCGTCGACGTCGTCGCGATCCCGAACATCGACGGTCGTCGCGCAGGCCTCGACGCCGCGGTCTTCGATCGCCTCGGCGACGGGCTCGAGGTGGTCGATAGAGCGGCTGGCGATGGCGACATCAGCGCCATGTTTGGCGTACGCCAGCGCGAGTTCCTTCCCGATCCCCGTCCCGCCGCCGGTGACGAGAGCGGTCTCCCCCGCCAACAGATCGTCGGCGAAGACGTCGGTCGAGGGCGGCGTCTCCTCGAAGCTCATCGCTCGACCCCCAGGATCTCGCGGGCCTCGTCGGGCGCCGCGGGCTCGCGGCCGACCTGTCTCGCCAGCTCGACGGCATCCGCGACCAGGTCAGCGTTGCTCTCGGCCATCTCGCCGCTGGGTCGGTAGAAGTTGTCCTCGAGGCCAACGCGGACGTTCCCACCCATCGAGAGCGCCGCGGCGACGAGCGGCCACTGGTCGCGGCCGATGCCGATCACCTGCCAGGTACAGTCCTCGGGCAACTGCCGCACCTGGTGGACCAGGTTCTCGACCGTCGCAGGAATGCCGCCGAGGACACCCATGATCAGGCTCGCGTGGAACGGGCGCTCGAGCACACCCTCTTCCAGCAGGGGCCGCGTGTTCCCGACGTGACTCGTGTCGAAACACTCGAGTTCGGGCGTGACGCTGGCCTCGTTCATCCCCGCGAGCAGGTCACGGATCTCCGAGAAGGGGTTCTCGAAGATCATGTCGAAGACGTACTCCTCGCGGGCGTCGGAGTACTTCGCGTAGTTCATCGAGCCCATGTTGAGCGCGGCGATTTCGGGGCCGACGGACTGGACGTACTCGAGTCGGTCCTCGAGCGGCGTCTCGATCGCGCCGGTCGAGAAGTTGAGCACGATGTCGGTTCGCTCGCGGACCTCGTCGTGGATTTCCTGATAGGTATCGACGTCGAACGTCGGCGCACCCTCGTCGGTGCGGGCGTGGATGTGGGCGACGGCGGCGCCGGCTTCGCGTGCGGCGGCGGCTTCCTCGGCGATCTCCGCGGGCGTATAGGGGATCGCCGGACACTGCTTGCGGGTCGTCAGCGCGCCGGTCAGCGCCGCCGAAACGACGACCGTCTCGGGGTCGTTCCCCTTCGTCGAGGCCTGCCGGGCGTAGAAGTCGGTGGTCCCAGTCATACTAGCGCCCCCGCCACTCGGGCTCGCGATCGGTCAGGAAGGCGTCGATCCCTTCCTCGGTGTCCTCGCTCATCGCGATCATGGCGATGATCTCCTTGAGGTACGTCAGCGCCGCGCCCATCTCCATGCCCCGTTGCTCGTAGTAGGCCTCCTTGCCCATCTCGATCAGGACCGGACTGTTCGCCGCGAGGGTGTCGACCAGGTCCTCGAGTTCGGCCTCGAACGCGTCGGCCGCGACGACGTCGGTGACGAGCCCCATGGCTCGAGCCTCACCAGCATCGACGTGCTCGCCGGTGAACAGCAGCTTGAGTGCGTCCTTCTCCGTCGCCGCGCGGGTGATCGGCGCCATCGCCTGCGCCGGGAAGAGGCCGACCTCGACCTCCGGCGTCCCGAACCGTGCGTCCTCGCTCGCGAGTACGAACTCACACGCCGTCGCCAGTCCTAACCCGCCGGCGAGACAGTGGCCCTCGACGGCAGCGACCGTGAGCGCACTCGTCGACTGGAGGCGCTCGATCAGCCCCGATAGCGCGCCAAAGTTCTCGCGGTAGGCCTGGGTTCCCTGGCCGATCGGGAACTCCTGGAGATCGCCGCCCGAACAGAACGTGCCGCTGGCCCCGCAGATCACGACCACGCGAGCCGGCCCTGCGTTGGCCGCCTCGAGCACGTCGGAAAGTCCCTGGATGACGCCGTCGTCCAGCGCGTTCCGTCGATCGATCCGGTCGATCGTCGCCCTGATCACGAGGTCGTCGTCGCTAACCGAGACGGTGAGATCGTCGCTCGAGAGCGCCTCAGCGTCGACCATCGCTCACCCCACTCTCGAGCGACGCGTGGTCGGCCGTCCCATCCGCGCTCGTCGTGTCCGCGTCGTGGGTGCACGCCCGGTCGAACGGAGTCGAATCCATGTCGCGTGATAGAGACATACGTGATTGTAAATGTATGCCACACGGCTGGTCGGACGGCGCGGAACCGGCCGCCTGTGTCCCATCGCGGTGGCCGAGCGTGGACAGCTACGTCAGCGGCGAAGTAGATTGCGAGCGTACTCGAGGCCGGGACGGCCATCGAGGAGCCACAGTCCAACCGCGAGGCCGAAGAGAACGAACTCGAAAGCCAGGAACGTCGTGGGGTCTGTCAACGGCATTACAACCGTTTCGACGGTGGTAGGCGGGTCGAACAGTCGCTCGTTGTAGCCGAACGTGTGGTGGGAAACGACTGGCCAGAGTAAGAATTCGGTGCCGAACGGATAACCGAGTGCGAGCCTCGGCGGGAGGTCGGCGGCGAGATGAGAGAGGTGAGCGATGGCGAACGCCGTCGCCGTCTCGACGCGCTCGAGTGCGATCGCGACGAGATAGACGACCGTGAGCAGGACGACGGCGAACAGCAACGAGTGTGCGAGATCGCGGCCGGTCGGGAAGACGCCGATCACCCAGAGCGGCTTGTCGATCAGGTCCGCAAACTGGGAGCCGACGACGACCGCCAGCACCGGTTCCGGTCGCGGAGACCGGCGGAACCTGACGTGTGCGTACAGCGAGTACAACAGATACGCGACGCCGAGATGACCGAGCGGAAGCATCTGCCGGTCGTACATCGACGGCTCGCAAAGCCGTTACGTCGGTTCGAACGCGTTGCGAACGTAGAGTGACCGGTCGCGAACAGCCTCGAAAAGGGAGACTCACCTTCGAACGAATAATAGGGAGAGCGTCGTCGAACGGACGGGCTCAGTCGAGACGGTAGTAACTGACTGCGCCGAGGACGATCGCAGCGGTGGCGATCACCGCCGCTCCGAGCGTCGGATACGCAGCGACGAGCAAAGTACCATAGAGCATGAGAAAGAGCGCGAAGTAGGACTTGAGCGTGGTTGCTGTGGGTTGTACGCCGATCGGGTAGTGTGTGTTTCGGGGCATAGGTTTGGGGGGATCGCTGTGGGTACTAGCCCGTATATCCTCCACAGGTAAAAGCTTTCAGATTACGAATATGTTTTGACGGGAGTTACCATACAACACACACTAAAATCGGCTAAAACTACGATTGATCCAACGTAGACCATACCATGGTACACCCTATCACTTTTCTCATAAATCTGTGAGTTTCCCGAATTAGTTCGAGATCGGAAACGACCACTGAACGCGGAGACAGTCGGGCAGAGGAGACAGCGAGAGAGACAGTCGAGTACAGGAGACAGCGAATACGGGAGCCGGTCGAGTACGGGAACCTCTCGAGTGCGAGCACAACTGCAGTTCAGGACTCCGTGCTTGTCCGAAAGAAGTCGGTCTCGGTCGCCCCAGCGTGGGTCGCCAAACTGAATGCGGGACGAGCACAGTAGCGGTCGGCTGGCTGTAGCCCTCCCCAGACAGGTGGGCGATACGACGTCCGGTCAGTTCTCGAGTGGAGAGACACAAACCGCACGGAGCGTCGCCTCGAGCGCGTCGGCAGCGTCCTCGACGGCCGAAAGGTGGACGTACTCGCGTTCGGCGTGGGCGACGCCGCCCTCGTCGTCGGCTAGCACCCCGGGCCCGAAAACGACCGTCGGGGCGTCAGCCGCGAAGAAGCCGGCCTCCGTCGCCGCGCTGAACGGTCGCACCTCGCCGCCGCTTGCCTCCTGTAGGGTCTGAACCAGATCGGCGTCCGCGTCGGTCACGAACGCCGGGGGAAACGGCGTGTCGGGACGGATGAGGTCGACCGAGACCGAAAGCGCGTCGGGAACGCGCCCCTCGAGAACCCCCTCGAGATCGGCGCGAAACGACTCGCTCGTCTCCGGCGGGACGCTGCGGCGGTCGAACGTGAGCCGGCACACGTCGGGCACGCGGTTGGGAGCTTCGCCGGCCTCGAGCATCGTCGCCGTCAGTTTCGGCGCTCCGAGGACGTCGTCTGCGCCCTGGCCGGCCTCGGTGTCGTAGTCGCGGAGGACCTCGAGGACGCTCGAGAGGCCAAAGACGGCGTTTCGTTCGGCGGGAACGCTCGCGGCGTGGCCGCTCTCGCCGGCGACCGTGATCGTCCCCTCACACTGGCCACGGGCGGCGATACAGACGTCGAGGTCGGTCGGTTCGCCGACGATAACGCCGTCGGCGGCGAGCCGATCCTGGAGCCCGGCTGCGCCGGTCATCAGCGTCTCCTCGTCGGGCGTGATCGCCAGCGTCAGCGTGCCGGCTTCGGGGTCGACCCGCAGGAACGCCGCCAGTAAGGCGGCGAGAGGTCCCTTCGCGTCGCAGGCACCGCGTCCCCGGACGACGTCGCCGTCGCGCTCGTAGGGGACGTGCGGTGCAACCGTATCGATGTGGGTGTTCAAGACGAGGTGTGGACCGTCGGCAGCACCGTCCTTGCTCGCGAGGACGTTTCCCAGGTCGTCGACCTGGGGCTCGAGCCCGGCGTCGCGGAGCGTCTCGAGCAGGAACTCGCGCATTTCCGTGACGTCCTCGTGGGACGGGATCGAGACGGCGTCGGCGTGAAACGTGGCGATGTCGAAAGCCATGGTGTGAGATGAACGGCGTCGGTTCGATACGCGCCAGTTTCCCCCACCGGCAGATAAGGCTCCGGATTCGGCCGACACCTCCCTGACGGGCAGTAAGTTCAGTACGCACGCATTCGAAATCGGAGATATGGGAACTCGCGTCGAAGACGTCATGACCGAAGACGTGGTGACGGCTGCCGCCGAGACCTCGCTCGAGACAGTCGCCGAAACGATGCTCCGCCACGACGTCGGAAGCGTCGTCGTGACGACCGAAGGCGACCCGTACGGCATCGTCACCGAATCGGACCTGATCCTCGCAGCCTACCATACTGGACGGCCGCTCGCGGAGCTTCCGACACGGAAGGTAGCGAGTCATCCGCTGGTGACGGTCGATCCGAAACAGCCGATCCGAACCGCGATCGATCGGATGAGAACCGAACGGATCAAGAAACTCGTCGTCGTCGACCGCCTCGAAATGTGTGGAATCGTCACGACCTACGACCTCATCCGCCGGTGGGGCGACGTGAGTGCCGACGTTCGCGAAATCGAACACAACCGAGTTCGCCGCAGCGATACGTGGTCGACCCAGCGGTGAGCGACCGACGTTACTGCTCGACGCGGGTGACGTCCTCGAGCGTCTCGCGTCGGCGGACGACGCGGGCCTCACCGTCCTCGAGGGCGACCTCGGCGGGCCGGGGCTGGGAGTGGAACTGGCTTGCGAGTTCGTAGCCGTACGAGCCGGCGTTCCCGATCGCGAGGACATCGCCGCGTTCCGGGCGGGCGATGGGCCGGTCGTGGGCGAAGACGTCCGCGCTGGTACAGACGGGGCCGCCGACGGTCGCTTCGATCGAGTCGCGGTCGGGCGCGCTGACGTTCAACATGGGGTGATAGGAGCCGAACATCGCCGGTCGGATCAACGTCGCGAGGCTGGCGTCGACGCCGACGACGGTCGAATCGGGAGCCTCCTTGATCGTGTTGACCTCGGTGAGGATCAGTCCCGCATCCGCGACGACGTAGCGACCTGGCTCGAGTTTCAGCGTCGCCTCGAGGTCGCCGACGGCCTCGCGAACCATGTCTGAGGTCTTCTCGAGGTCCAGCGGCGCGTCGTCCTCGCGGTAGGGAACGCCGTAGCCGCCGCCGACGTCGACGAACTCGAGGTCCGAGTCGTCGATTCGGCGAGCCATCTCGCCGACGCGCTCGATCGCCCGACAGTGCTCTTCGAGGCCGTCGGTGAGAACGCCACTGCCGGCGTGGGCGTGCAGGCCGACGAGGTCGAACTCCTCGCGGACGCGGTCGGCCACCTCGGGCACCTGTTCGTAGGGAATGCCGAACTTCGCGTCGGCCCCGGTGGCGACCTTCTCGTGGTGGCCCGTGCCGATGCCGGGGTTGATCCGAATAGCGACTCGACCGTCGTAGTCCCGTTCGGCCAGCCGGTCGAGCGTGTCGGTCGCACCGATCGTGATCGTCAGCCCTGGCGCGTCGGCCGCGAGATCGACCGCGTAGTCGAGGTCGTGATCCGGCGGGTTAACCGCCGTATACTGCAGTTCGTTCGGGTCCGCGCCAGCGTCGATCGACCGTTGCAGTTCACCCCAGGCCGCACACTCGATCTCGCCGCCAGCCTCGAGAACGGCCTCGAGAACGGCTTTGCCCGTGTGCGCTTTCGCAGCGTACATCACCTCGGCGTCGGGAAACGCCGCGGAAAAACGGGTGTAGTTCTCTTTCACGCGATCGAGATCCATCACGTACAGCGGCGTGTCGTACTCGTCGGCGAGCGACTCGAGTCGCGACAGGTCCCAGTCGTCGAGCCGGCGAACTGCCGGCGACTCCTCGAGAGCAGTCATTGTCCATCTCAAGTGACCGCGCGGATTCAAGCGTTTGGATTGATGCGTCGCTCGCCGGCAGCGGCGGGTGGAAATAACGCGAAAACGGATGGTCGTCCGGTTACTCCCGCAGCGCGTCCTCGCGCTCGGTCGCCTCGAGCGTCTCGGTCTCCAGATCCGTCGCGACGACGGCGGGCTTGTAGGCGCCGCCCTCGAAGAGGTCGTGGTCGCTGACCGAGGATTCGACGAACCGCGTGAAGGCACGGCGTTCGGCGGGCAGTTCGCCGTAGTGCACCTCCTCCTCGACGAGGTCGTAGACCGGAATTCGGGGGGTAAGCAGAGTGTTCTCGCCGACGACGCTGTTCTCACCGACGACGAAGCCTGATGTTACGCGACAGCCAGCGCCCAGCGAGACGCCATCCTCGACGATGACCGGGGCGCTCTCGACGGGCTCTAAGACGCCGCCGATGAGGGTGTTCGCGCCGAGTTTGACGTTTTCGCCGATCTGTGCACAGGAACCGACGGTGTCACAGGAGTCGACGAGCGTGCCGTCGCCGATGTACGCGCCGATGTTGACGAAGCTCGGACTCATCATGATGCAGTCCGAGCCGAGGTAGGCACCGCGACGGATCGTCGTCCCGTCGGGGGTATTCCGGGTGCCACGAGCGCCCAGGTCGTCGGTCTCACGCAGCGGCAACACGTCGTAGTGGTCGACGTCACCGTAAGCGAACGCCTGGTTCTCCCGGAGGCCGAAGTTGAGTAGGATTCCCTGTTTGACCCACTCGTTTGCCTCCCACCGGCCGTCTCGTTTCTCGGCCGCGCGGATCTCGCCGGCCTCGAGCGCCGAGAGGAACGCCTCGAGCGTCGCGTGGGCGTCTTCGCCCGCGCTCTCGGCGTCGATCTCGTCGTTCTGTTTCCGTGCCCACAGCTCGTCGATGTCGGTCTCGAGCGTACTCATTCGTCGATCACGTCCGCAAAGTCGTACCAGCCGGCCTTTGCTCCTGCGATCCAGACCGCCGCGTCGACTGCGCCTGCGGCGAAGACGCCTCGATCCTCCGCGCGGTGAGTCAGGCGAACTTCCTCGTGGTTGTCCGCGATGACGATCTCGTGTTCGCCCGTGACGTTGCCCGCACGGAGTACATGAACGCCGATCTCACCGTCCTCGCGCGGGTCGAACCCCTCGCGGCCGTGTTTGCGGCCCGTGAAGTCGCCGTGGGCTTCGATCTCCTCGAGCAGCCGGTTCGCGGTCCCGCTCGGGGCGTCGCGTTTCGCGTTGTGGTGGGTCTCGACGAGTTCGACATCGTACCCCGGCAGGTTCCGGACGGCCTCGCCGACGACGGAGAGCAGCGCCTGGACGCCACGGGCGAAGTTCGGCGCGTGGAGGACCGGAATCGTCTCGCTCGCGTCCTCGAGCGCCTGGCGGTCGACCGGCGCGAAGCCGGTCGTGCCGGTGACGAACGCGACGCCGGCGTCGGCACAGGTCCGGGCGTAGTCCGCCGCGGACTCGGGGCCGGTGAAGTCGACGACGGCCGTCGGCTCGCGATCGGCGAGCAGCGAGTCGAACTCGGCGGCCGACTCGACGGGGACGCCGTCGACGCGGTCGACGTCGGGGTCGCGGTTGACCGCGAGGACGACCTCGCAGTCGTCGTGGTCGCTCGCCGCGGCGATCACTTCCCGGCCCATCCGGCCCGTCGCGCCGGTGACACCGATCCTGACCGTCATCGATCGCCCTCCGCGTCCGCGCTGGCGACGGCCACGGACTCGTCCTCGAGGTCGGCGAGGACGGCCTCGAGGTCGTCGCGGTACTCCTCGGCGAGTCGGGTCAGCGGGAGGCGCATCCGGGCGGGGCCGTAGCCGCGCATCTCCATGGCTTCCTTGACGGGAATGGGGTTGGTCTCGACGAACAGCTCGCGGAACAGCGGGCCGAGTTCGTGGTGGAGTTCGCGGGCCTGCTCGTAGTGGCCGTCGAGGGCCGCGCCGACCATCGCACAGGTACGTTCGGGCTCGATGTTGGCCGCGACGCTGATGGTTCCCGTGCCGCCGACCGAGATGATCGGCACCGTCAATGCGTCGTCGCCCGAGAGGACGGCGAACTCCTCGTCGACGGTTCGTTCGGCGATTTCACCGATCTGGCCGAGGTCGCCGCTTGCAGCCTTGAAACCCGTGATGTTCTCGTGGGAGGCGAGTTCGACCGCCGTCTCCGGCTCGATGTTCCGTCCCGTCCGCGAGGGAACGTTGTAGACGATCTGTGGCAGGTCGACCGCGTCGGCGATCGTCCGGTAATGCTCGACCAGTCCGCGCTGTTCCGGCTTGTTGTAGTACGGCGAGATGAGCAACAGGCCGTCTGCGCCCGCGTCCGCGGCGTGTTCTGAGAGCTCGAGCGCTTCGCGGGTGTTGTTCGAGCCGGTCCCGGCGATCACCGGAACGTCGTCGACGGCCTCGATGACGGCCTCGACGACCTGGACGTGTTCGTCGTGGGTCAGCGTCGCCGATTCACCCGTCGAACCGACAGGGACGAGCCCGTCGACACCCGCCGCCTCGAGGCGCTGGGCATCCGTCTGCAGTGTTTCGAAGTCGATGCGTTCGTCGTCGTCGAAGGGCGTGCACATCGCGGGGAACACGCCCGAAAGGTCGAGAGCTGTCATTGGTATCGTGGTGTGGTGGGTTGGTCACGTGCGTGACCGTGATCGCTAGGACGGAGTCGTCTGCGATCGGGGGAGTAGTCGTCGATCGAACGTGGCGAGCCAAACCGCGCCCGAGACGGGGTGCCACTCCCGCCGCGAGCGCACTCACACACGCTTACGTTTCGAAAAACGAGCCGACGCGCCGCTGACGTCGAAGCCGACGCACGATCGAGCGACGCGGTGCATACTCGAGGAGGCGACCTGAACCGACTTATCCGTTTTGACTTGTGGCGACGAGAGCTATCGAAGCCGAGATCGACCCCGACAAAGCCGAATCCGGCGATCGTTCGGTGGCTCGAGGGAGTGTGAGCGGCGTTCAGAATCGACGACAGCCTAAAATAGTTCTGTCGCCTGCACTAGGACACGATGATGCTGCCGACTCACGCCCTGGGCGGGATGGTACTCGCGCTGCCGCTGGTAGCTGTGGCCCCGGAACTCGCACCTGTTGGGCTCGTGGCGGGACTGCTCGGCGGGATCGTCCCCGACCTGGACATGTACGCTGGCCACCGCAAGACCCTCCACTTCCCGGTGTACTACAGCGCCCTCGCCGTCCCGGCGTCGGTCGTAGCCGTCATTGCTCCCTCGACGGCGACCGTCGCTGTTGCACTCTTCTTCCTCGGGGCTGCGCTTCACTGTCTGACCGACGTATTCGGCAGTGGCCTCGAGCTCCGGCCGTGGGAGGGAACCTCCGAGCGGGCCGTGTACGACCACTACCGTGGGACGTGGATCGCACCCCGGCGAGCGGTCGCCTACGACGGTTCGCCCGGCGACCTCCTCCTGTCGATCACGCTCGCGGTCCCGCTGGTGCTCGCCCTCGAGGGCGTCCTGCAGTGGCTCGTAATCGCGGCTCTCGCCGTGGGGATCGTCTACACCGCACTTCGACGGGTCCTCGCGGACCTCGCCACCGTCGTCGTGGGCGTGCTCCCAGCGAGTGCGTACCCGTACGTTCCTGAGCGATACCTCGAGGACCTCGAGAGCGAGCGAGCCTGGCAGCCGACCGGCCAGTGATACGTAAACAGACTCGCTCGCACGGCGGCTGAAATATCAACGACTAAATAGACCTTCTCGGAATTCGCGGGTATGAATCTCCGCCTCGGGTTTTTGCTGGTGCTGCTCGCGTTTCTCGGGGCAGTCAGTGCCCTCCTCGTCCTTCCGCTGTTGCAGTACGTGCTCGCGGCTGCCCTGCTCGCGTTCGTCCTCTTCCCACTGCACGAGCGACTGGAGTCCAGACCCGTCAGCATGGGCAATCGTGAGGTCACGATCGATCCACGGGTGTCGGCTGGAGTGGTGACGGCTTTCGGCATCGTCGCCGCCGTGCTACCCGTGCTCTTCCTCTCGGTTATTTTGCTCCAGACGACCCTCTCGTTTCTCGAGGACGTCCGTGAGGCAGAGACGATCGAAGAGATCAGAGCCTTCGCCCGAGAACTGGGGCTCGACGAGACGACGATCGCCGAGTTAGAAGGCCACCTGCTCACGGAAGTCGACGGCATGCTCGAGCAGGGCGTCGAACTCGTGTTACAGGAACTGCTCCGGTTGGTAAACCTGAGCGTGCAGGTCGGCCTCGGGCTGCTGGTGTTGGTCTTCTTGCTATACTACCTGCTCGTCGACGGACGGCGACTGGTCGCGTGGGCCGGGTCGGTCGCACCGATCGACGACGACGTTCGCGAGTCGCTCTTCGCCGAGGTCGACGGCGTCACGTGGGCGGTGATGAAGAGTCACGTTCTCGTCGCGCTCGTCGAAGGCGTCCTCGGTGGCCTCGGACTGTACCTCGTGGGCGTGCCGAACGTCGCCTTCTGGACCGTCATGATGATCGTCGTCTCCTTTCTCCCGGCGATCGGCATCTGGCTGGTCTGGGCACCGGCGGTCGGCTACCTCGTCCTGATCGGCGAACCTCTCAACGCCGTCTTGTTGCTCGCATACGGTGTCGCCGTCCTCTCGGTGGTGGACAACTATCTGCGGGCCATCCTCGTCGACATCGAATCCGGCGTTCACCCGGCGGTCGTCCTGCTCGGCGTCATCGGCGGGGTCTACCTCTTTGGCATCCTCGGACTGTTTCTTGGACCCGTCCTGCTGGCGACGTTCAAGGCCGTCCTCGAGGTCTTTGGCGACGTCTACGACCCGCAGGTCGAGAGACCAGACGGTCAGTCCCGGTCGTGAACTCGATTGGGCAGGCTATCAACCAGAAGAAAGGTTGCTGACTACAGCAGCCCAGAACGGAAACGCGACACGAAAGCGGGTGCGCACCCGTCACAGACCGGGTGGCTTTTTACCAGTGACGACGAAATACCGTCCACACATGAATACGACCGGCTTACAGCTGCGGATGGCAGTCGTCGGAACCATCCTCTTCGGCCTCTACCTGGCCGCGGCGCTGTTCTTCTCGGCGCTGTTCAACGTTTCGCTGCTGCCCATCCTGCTCGTCAGTATCGTCCTCCTGCCTGCCGGGCAGTACAAACTCGGCAAGTGGCTGGCGATCCGGAGCGCCGGCGCCGAGGACATGCCCGAAGACGACCCCCGATTCCAGAAGGTCCACCAGATGACCGACTCGCTCTGTCGGGACATGAACATGAAGAAACCCCGTCTGATGGTCGCCGAGATGGGCGTCCCCAACGCCTTCGCGACCGGACGAAAGGGGGCCGGTGTCGTCGTCGTCTCGAGCGAACTCATGCACATCTTAGACGACGACGAACTCGAGGGCGTCGTCGCCCACGAGCTGGCCCACCTCAAGAACCGTGATACCGTCATGATGGTGCTCGGCCAGTCGATCGCGACCGTCGTCGGCTACGCCGTGTTCTTCCTCGTCCAGATGTTGGGCGAGGACAACCCCGGAAGCTTCGTCGTCGCGTGGATCGCCTCGATCATCGCGAACATGATCGTGATGATCTTCCTGATGGCCATCTCGCGATACCGCGAGTACGTCGCCGACGACACCGCCCGACAGTACATCGGCACCGGTGACCCACTCGCTCGTGCCTTAGAGAAGATCTCCAGTGGAGCCGAAGGTCGTGAATCCCGAATCGACGACAGCGGCGTCAACGCGCTGTGTATCTTCAACGCCGACCGAAGCCTGCTTCAACAGATCTTCGCAACCCACCCACCGGCGGAAAAACGCATCGAGAAGCTCCGAAGCTGACGACGAAGCGTTCGTTGTACCGAACGACGTTTTTTAGGGTATCTCGCTCATAGCATCAGGTGTGACGGAAATCCACCCCGGTCAACGCGTCGCCGTATTGGTCGACGCGCAGAACCTCTATCACACGGCACAGAGCCTCTACAGCCGTAACATCGACTACTCCGCCCTCCTCGAGAAGGCCGTGCAGGATCGCCAGCTCACGCGGGCGATCGCGTACGTGATTCGGGCCGATGCCCCCGATGAGGAGAGCTTCTTCGACGCGCTGGTCGACATCGGTTTCGAGACGAAAATCAAAGACATCAAAACGTTCTCCGACGGCTCGAAGAAAGCCGACTGGGACGTGGGGATGAGCCTTGATGCGGTGACCCTCGCGAACCACGTCGACACGATCGTCCTCTGTACGGGCGACGGCGACTTCTCGCGGCTCTGTTCGCATCTGCGACACGAAGGCGTCCGCGTCGAGGTGATGGCGTTCGAGGCGTCGACGGCGGACGAACTCATCGATGAAGCGGAAACATTCCTCGATCTCGGAGAACGCCACGAGACGTTCTTGCTCTAAACGAGCCTCAGTTCGCGTCGATGGAGCGGAGATCGCCTCGAGCCCAGATCACTGGGTTTCGCGTGCGAGCGTCCTGAACAGTGCGCCCGCGCCGAGTAGCAGTGCCGTCCCAATCAACACCGACAGGACGGCGGAATCGAGCTCCGACGGGCCGACGAACGTCAGCCCGCTGACTGCAAGCAGCCCGATCCCGATCGTGATCTGCGTCACATCCATTCGATCGGACCTTGAGACCCGCCCTACATAACTGTCGTGGTGCACGGCCAGCGGGTGGCTATCGTAGCCATTGCACGGCAGTGTGCATCGGATCGCCAGACGGATCGGCGATCAGTGTGTGAGTCGGTGCAGGTGTTACTATAGCGGCGACGAATCACTCCTCGACGCGGGTCGAAGGCCTTTCGACACGGCGGCTCCAATCTCGACCGATGAGCGAGTCAGCCGACGGAGACGCGGGCCTCTCGAGTCTCCGGACGATCGCGGACTACCAGTTCGGTGCCGGCGCGGGTGAGGCGCTGTTCCCGCCCGAAGAGTCGTTGACCGTCAAGCGAACGACCTCGGGGCGACCCCAGCAGGTCCACGCCGAGTCCGGTCGACTCGCGTCGTTCGGTACCGACGGCCGGTTCACCCTCGGTCTCGAGGGCGGCCGTCGACTCGCCGCGGCGCTTCCTTCCCCCTCCTACCGAGTCGTCGTCGACGACGAGAGCGAGCCGTTCGTCCGCGACGGCAAGAACGTCTTCGCAAAGTTCGTCCTCGAGGCTGGCGACGAGATTCGCCCTGGTGACGAGATACTGGTCGTCCACGAGCGCGGCGAGTTACTCGCCGTGGGACGGGCGGAACTCGGCGCCAGAGCGATCGATGAGTTCGAAAGCGGGATGGCTGTGAAGATTCGCGAGGGTGCGCCCGCCAGCGACTGAATCAGAACATCCCCCGGTCACAAGACACCAGAACGCCGATCAGCACTGACACTCCCGACCGATCTCCTGCTCGTAGGCCGCTTTGGTCCGCTCGAACAGGTCGGTGCCGATGTCGGTCCGAATTCGCGGTGCGGCCGTCGCGAAGAACTCGTCTACGTTCTCGTACTGGTCGAAGGCCTCGTTCGGCACCTCGGGGTCGTAACGGCCGTCGCGTTCGTATCGGAGGGCCTGCAAGCAGTTGTCCACCAGGTCCATGTCCTTGACGAACTGTGCAGTCGAACTCTCGCGACCCTCGTATTCTTCCCACAGCGACTCGAGCCTGCGGTCTGCGAACGGCTCGAGCAGGTCGGTCAGCGCGTCCCGTTCACGTCTGGTCTTCTCCTCGCTCGAGACGCGCTGTTTGCCGTCCTCGGCTCGGATCGCGACGTCGCCCGTTCGAGCCTCTGGGAGGTCGTGGACGAGCGCCATCGCAACGGCGTCGTCGCGGTCGACGTCGGCCTTGTCGGCGAAGAGCAGACACAGCGTTGCGGTCCCCCAGGTGTGGGCGGCCACGGACTCCGGGTCGTCGATCCCCCGCAACTCCCAGCCCGTCCGGGTTTCGTCTTTCAGCGCGAGCAGTTCGGAAAGCGACTCGAGTTCGTCGTCCATGGTCAGAGGGGTGCGGTCGGCGTCCGGTTCAATTCGTCGGATCTCGCCGCCGGACCGTCGCCGCTCGTCCCGGGAACGACAAACTAAAAGGTCGCCCGCGCCGACGTGTCGCCTATGTTTGGAGGAGGCGGCGGACTCAACCCGCGCAAGATGGAACAGATGATGAAACAGATGGGAATCGACGTCGAGGACGTCGAGGCCGAGGAAGTCATCATCCGGACCGCAGAGTACGACCTCGTCTTCGGCGACGCGGAGGTCACGAAGATGGATGCTCGCGGCCAGGAGACCTACCAGATCATCGGCTCGCCCGAGCAGGTTGAAGCCGGATCGGCCGGCGGCACTGCCGACGACGCCGGAAGCGAGGCCGAAGCCGGTGTCCCCGACGAGGACGTCGACCTCGTCGCCCAGCGCGCCGACGTCAGCGAGGACGAGGCCCGCGAGGCCCTCGAGGCCAACGACGGCGACCTCGCCGCAGCCATCGCCGATCTCGAGTGACGGACGTGACCGACGCCGACCGTGACGCCGGGGACGACGAGAGCCGTCTCCCCGTGTTGCTCGTCCGTGGCGACCGCGAGTTCCTCGTCGAACCCGGCGAGGAGATGGGCACCGACCTCGGCGTTCTCGAGGTTCCCGAGGACGTCGAGGCCGGCGAGACGATAGAGACGCATCTCGGCGACGCGTTCGAGGTCCGCCGGCTTCGCGGCCCGGACCTCTTTCATCACTTCGAGCGGACGGGTGCGCCGATGGTTCCCCGCGACGTCGGCCTCGTCATCGGCGAGACCGGCATCTCCCAGGGTGACCGCGTCCTCGACGCCGGCACTGGCACCGGCGTCCTCTCGGCCTCGATGGCCCGCGCTGGGGCGTCCGTCGTGACCTACGAGCGCAATCCCGAGTTCGCCGACGTCGCCCGCGAGAACATGGAACTGGGCGGCGTCGCCGACGCTGTCGACATCCGCACTGGCGATCTCAGCGAGGAACTCGAGACCCTCGAGCCGTCGTCGTTCGACGTGCTCACGCTCGACACCGGCGACGCCGCGGAGATCGTCGCCCACGCGCCCGATCTCCTGGTCGACGGCGGCTTCGTCGCGGTCTACAGTCCCTTTATCGAGTCGACCCGCGCCGTCGTCGACGCCGCGTGCGAGGTCGGGCTCTCGAACGTTACCACCCGCGAGACCATCCAGCGAGAGATGCAGTTCGACGATCGCGGCTCGAGGCCCTCGACGGCCCCGGTCGGCCACACGGGCTATCTGACGATCGCCCGGAACGTGTAGTCGATTCCACCGTCGTCCGACTTCTTTGTCCGCGTTCTCACCGACTGATCTCATTCCGAAGAACGGATCCGAGTACTGGCCGGGAGCGGACTCCGAGCGCTGCGAGGGGTCCGCGACCCGACGGAAGAGCAAGCTCTTCCGAGCATCGCGGACGCAGAGCGTCCGCTCAACGGGGAAGGGCAGGCGTCCACCTACCTCACCGCGAGCAAGGCCGTAGGCCGAGCGAGCGGGCCGACGACCGACCCGAAACGAAGTGACGGGGAGGGAGGAGTGCTTTTGATCAACAGGGTGGTCGGCTCCGCCGACCACCTACAACGTGGCGGCTTCGCCGCCACGCGGCCGAGGGACGTCGCGAGCGAGCCGCTCCGCCGCTCGCTCGCGGCAGACCGCAGCGTAAAAGGTTGTTAGTTATCGTCCTCGCGCCACTTGTGCTCACACTCCGAGCAGATGAAAAAGCGCGTCTCGGACTCGTCGGCCGAGCGAATCTGTTGCATGTACCAGTACGCGCGGTCGTGGTTACACTCCGGACAGATGGCGTCGGTCTCGGGCAGCGCCGTCTCCTCGGAGGACTCGATGATTTCGCCGACTTCCTGGTCCTCCGTAACGGTGTACTGGGCGGCATCCCCTGTCGGCTTCGTAAAGCCACAGCTCCCACACTCCCAGGTCCCGTCGTCGGCTTTCATCATCGAACCGCAGTCGTCGCAGAATTCCATCGGTGTCGGGGATACATCGGTCGAACGACTTAAGCCACGCGTTTGGATGCTCACCGGAACGTCGCAGGCCACTCGAGCGAGGGAGTTAGCCCTCGCCTTCGGACTGGAACGGCTCGCCGACGGCCTTTCGCGGGAGCTGGTTGTGAAGCTCCGTAGTGAGGTCCTCAGGCGACTCGAACCGATCGACCTCGCTCCGGGCGACGAGCGCGCCCGGATTGCACTCGCCGTCTGCGAGCAAGCGCGTCACGTCGTCGTACTCGGCGGCGACCGCCGACGGAGTGACAGGATACTCGAGGGTGCGAACGCGGCGTCGGTCTCGTTGCGTTTCAGGTGGTCGACCATGGTGGGGGACACTGGGAGTCGGCTTGTACTTCACCGTCGATGGCGGTGACAGTCGCGAGGCGTGACAGGTGACGCATTTCGATCCGAAACGATGATTGTCGGAGGTCACACAGCTAGTCGGCATGCAGAGGCTCGCCCGCCGGATCGTCGCGCAGTTCGCCGTCGATCGGCGGGTGCTCGCGCTGGCGTTCGCGCGGATGGCCGATGGGATCGGGAACTCGTTTCTGATCATCGTGATCCCGCTGTACGTGGCCAGTGACGTGGTCGGCGGCGCGACGTTCGGCCTCGAGGAGGCGATGATCATCGGGATCATCCTCTCGCTGTTCGGCTTTTTAAACAGCAGTTTCCAGCCGGCTACGGGGCGGCTGTCGGATCGATTCGGCCGCCGAAAACCGTTCATCCTGGTTGGGCTGGGCGGGCTCGCCGCGACGAACGTCGCGTACATTTTCGCGGAGTCGTACCTCTCGCTGGTCGTCATCCGCGGCTTACAGGGCGTCAGCGTCGCCTTTATCGTCCCGGCGTCGATCGCGCTGGTGAACGAACTCGCGACGACCGAAGACCGGGGCGGAAACATGGGTGTCTACAACACTTTTCGGCTCGTGGGCTTTGGCTCCGGGCCGGTCGCCGCCGGGGCCGTCGTCAATCTCGGACCATACACGCTGCCGGGCGGCGTGACGGTCAGCGGGTTCGACGCTGCCTTTTACGTCGCGGCGATCACTGCCGCGGTCAGTTATCTACTCGTGACGGTCCTGATCACCGACCCCGAAGCGACGAAAGCCAACGCAGGAGCCGACCTCTCGATCGCGGTCCGCGATCCGACGGGACGCAATCTGTTCGATCCCATCTTCACGCTCGGGATCGCGTCGCTGTTCATGGCCGCCGCCATCGCGCTGTTCGCGACGATTCAACCACAGGTCAACGCCCGACTCGAGCAGGGGGCGACCTGGTTTGGCCTCCAGTTCGCGGCGTTCATCGTCGCCCAGGTCGTCCTCCAGACGCCGATCGGTCGGGCGTGTGATCTGTACGGTCGTCGGCCGTTCATCGTCGGCGGGATGGCGCTTTTGATCCCTACGACGCTCGTCCAGGGGTTCGTCACGACCTCGGAGGTGATGTTTCTGGCCCGACTGGCACAGGGCATCGCAGGGGCGATGGTGTTCGCGCCGTCGCTGGCGCTGGCTGGCGACCTCGCCGGTGAGGGTGAGTCGGGCTCGAAGCTGTCGGTGCTCACCATGGCCTTCGGCTTCGGCATCGCCGTCGGGCCGCTCGCCTCCGGCGCGTTGATCGGCTATGGCTTCCAGTACCCGTTCGTCTTCGGCACCGTTCTCGCCGCCGTCGGAACGGTGCTCGTCTACACGCAGATCGAAGAGACCCTCGAGCGGCGCGCCCCGTTGCCGTTCGCCATCGGTGGCGACGACTGACGGCGCTTTCGGGATGTGTCCAGAGTGTCTCCCCTCGGAAAGACGCCACTCGAAGAAGCGATGCCGTCTCGACTGCGACGGGTCACAACGCAAAAGTAGCGCATCCGCCTAGGTGTCGACGATGACGCTTTCGGAGGAGGCCCAGGACCGGTTAGCCGACGTGGTGGAGCTACAGCCGACGAAGAACGCCGAACTCGGGGAGCGGTGGGGAATGGAAAGCGGGAGCGAAGTCCACCAGTTCCTCGAGAACGAACTGGGCGACTACTACTTTCGCGACGACAACAGCCTGATCCGGGCGACGAGCGAGGCGGCCGAACTGGTCGACGTCGAGCCGGGGATCGAGAGCGATCCCGACACCGAAGGCGCACCCTCTCGCATTCGGGTCCCCGAGTTACACGCCCAGATCGTCCAGGTACTCGCCGGGCCGGACGACCGATCCGAGAGCGTCGTCTCGGTTCTCCACAGTCTCCGGGAGGCGTTCGACATCGACCCCGAGGCCGAAGACGTCCGCTCGAGCCTCCAGAGCCTCCGTCGGAAGGACGTCGTCGAGGTCGAGTACCTCACCGTCCCCACGTTCCGACTGGCCGTCGACCCCGACGATCTCGAGGTCTCCGTCTCCGAGTGAGTGGCGGCCCACGAGCGTGTCCCGTCCACTCGAAGGCCTTCATCGGCCGTCGAAGAGACCGGGCCTGAGTCAGTCAGCGCCCGGCCGGTTTCGTCGGCGTCGCGTCTCGAGCAGCTGTTGCAGTCGGGTGCCAGGCCCACCCTCGATCGGCCAGCCATGGGTTCGCCAGGTCGGTGGCTCCGGCTCGAACTCCGGACAGGAGCCGGAACACGCCGCCGCCGTCTGGCAGCCGCCGTGGGCGTGACAGTACGGCATCGCCTGTCCGCCGGTTCGAGCCCGTAACTCGAAGTGTCGACAGTCGGGACGCATCGTCTCGACGAACGAGCGCCAGCCGCGTTCGTAGGCTCGTTCGGCGATTTCGAGGCGGGTCTGTCGTTTCTCGGCGGGGTCGACGTACTCGAAGCGGGCAGCCGAGCCGTCGCGGGCACCGCCCGCTGGGCGCTCGAGGATTCGCGTTCCGGGCTCGTCGACGGCGAGGCTGCGTGGGTACCACTCGACGGACGCCGACAGCGTCTCGGGCTGGAGCGCGAGAACGCCCGCTTCGATCGGCAGGTCCTCGAAGAGGACGGGCTCGACGCGTTCGCCGGTCGGTCGGGTCGCGACCCATACCTCATCAGCCAGCGCCACGGCGACGTCGTACTCGAGCTGTGCGCCGAGTGCGCGGGCGGCGCTCGCGTCGAGGTCGGGTTTGTTCTCGATGGCGACCACGCGCTCGAGCCAGTCCGGATAGGGCCACTTCCGGCGGATCTCGATGCGATTGGCTCGTTTTCGGGTTTCGAGGATTCCCCGGTCGTCCGCGCGGTGGATCGACTCGCGGACGTAGCGCCACGGGTAGCCAGGGTCCGGAAGCGCGTCGCGATAGTACGCCCAGTCCGCAGGCGCGTTTCGGACGACGTGCAGGAGGTCGCTATCGAGACGGTTAGAGCCGAAGTTGGCCCGCTTGCGGAGGGCGTCGGGGTCGCACTCGAGAACAATGGTGTCCCAGCGCCGATCCCTGGTACCGAGCTGGCGGGCAACGATGACGGCACGGTCGCTGGTCGCCTCGAGTGGCCACTGGCGTTCGGCCCACCGGCAGGTCCGTAGTTCGAAGCCGAATTCGCCCGCGTCGTTCACGGGCGTGCTACGAAACGAGAGTGAAAAACGCTCTCGGATCGGTCCTCCGACCGGTCACACGTGCCGGTCCTGCTCTGGGAGTAGGGGGTGATCCGAGTGGACGGACCGAGCGCGTCGTGTGTGGGATCGTGTAGTCGACCGAGGCGGTTTTAGACGCTGAGTCGCTAGGAGCGGTATGAAATGGACTGCGGTCTCACACGCGACAGGAACGGTCCTCATCGGTGCAGGGATCGTCGTCTCCGGACAGCTACTTACGAGAGCGCTGTTCGCGATAGCCGTAGTCTGTTTCGTCATCGGCATCGTCATCGCCCGTCGAAGCGGCGGGATGAACCCCGAGACGGACCTGCCGAAGTGAGAAGCCGTACAACCTATGTCCCAGCGGGTGATCCTCGTAGGCCGACGCCGACCGCCGTCTCCGTGGCTGGCCCCCGCCGTCTCCGCACTCGGCTTCGAGGTGGCCACGACGGTGCTCACCGACCGTCCCGAGGACGGACAGTACCACCTCCCGCCGGGAGCCCTCGAGCAGGTCGAACTGGCACTCGAGCGAGCCGACGGGTCGATGCTGGTCGTCGACGGCCGGGTGCACGTCGGCCAGCTTGCCGACCTCACAGAACGGCTCGGCGACGTCACAGTTCACGACCGTCGAAGCGTCGTCTGGGCGTGGCTCGAAGCGACGAATCCGGCCGCAGAGGCGCGCCTCGCCCTTCGACAGGCCCGCCTCGAGCGTCGGCTGGCCGAACGGGCCGGGGATCGAAGTCGCTCACCGGCCAGAGCGGATACTCGGGTAGCCGACCTCGAGCGCCAGTGTGATCGAGTACGCGCTCGGCTCGAGGACCGACAACGGGCGGAACGGACTCGCATCGAATCGGCGCACACTGACGTCGACGGCTACGTCGTACTGGTCGACGAGTTCGAGCCCGCGCCGCGGATCCACAGCGGGATAGTGCTCGAAGGGCGGGGAGCCACACCGTCGACGCGCGTCGAAACGACCGTCGTCACGGTCGGCACACACCGGCTCGCGATGACTGACGTTCCATCGATCCCGTGGGCGGGTTCGGTGCCCGACTGGTTCGAACCCGTCGTTCCCGGCGCGATCGCAGCTCTCGAGCGCGCGGATCTCATCTGCTCGAGTACCGACGACCTCGCCACCCATCTGGCCGCCCGGTTCGACGCCGATCCGGTGGTCGTTCCCGCCGACGAGGCGGATACGCTCCGGGCGACGCTTGCCGACTATTTCACCACGACCGTCCTCGAGCTATCGTTTCCCGCCACTGACAGCGCCCATGCCGCGGTCTCCTGGCTGTACGATCGCGGGGACGTGACGGCGATTTCCTACGGTGACCGGATCGAACTCTCCGTGACGGTCCCCGAGAGGGCGGTCGACGAGGTCGGACGGCGAGTGCGAGAGGTCGATGGCCGCCTCGAGCGGGTCGGGGCGGAAACCGACGAGTAAAGGGCCATCACTCGGTTATCGACCCGGAACGCCCGCCGTCGGCCGTCACTCGAACCGATGGAGCCTCGTCTGCTCGTCTCGCTCGTCCTCCTCGTCTCGTTGTGGGCCATCGGCAGCCGCGTGTGATGCGGAGTCCGTATCGCTGTGGCGGCTCGAGCGCTGACCCGTATCGGTCGGCGGCTCCGACCGATCGCGTTCGGTTTCCGTCTGGGCTTCGGCCGTCGTCGATTCGCCAGATGGCTCCGGGGACGTCCCGCGTTGCTCGATGGCATCGGAAAGTGAGAGCTGGACGTCCGAGGCGTGCTTGGGGTCGGAGCCGTACTTTCTCACGATAGCCTTAGCAGCGTCGTAGCCGCCGGAAAACGAGGCCCGGCGGGCGACCTCCGGGCGGGCAAGCGCGCGTGCGGCCGCGGCCCGGCGGCGGTCGTACCGTGACCAGAAGGCGCTTCGGCGAGCCTCGAAGTCGACTACCGGCCGCGGATAGCTGTCACCGATGTGGACGCCACACTCCTGTTGCACCGCGAGGGGTGTTCGCTCAGGCCGGTCGAGAAACTGACTCGGGAGCGCGGCCAACTCGGGCACCCACTCGGTGATCCACTCCCCGTCAGGGTCCTGATCGCGGACCTGCTTTCGCGGGTTGTACACCCGCTGGGCAGGGGTTCCGACCAGGCTGGCCTGGCTCTGCCACTGCGTGTAGTTGATCCCGACGTCGCTGTCGATGAGGTGTCGATGGTACCAGTCAGCCCCGATCCACCACGGTTGCTGGAGGATGTGGGCGAAAAAGGAAGCTGCCATCGCCCGCATTCGGAAGTTGAGCCACCCGCTTTCGCGCAGGCAACGCATCGCGGCATCGACCATCGGAAACCCGGTCCGGCCGCGTTTCCACGCATCTACGAGGGACGGATCGTGTCGATCCTCGTTGATCCCCTCGAACACCGGGTTGACCGCCCGCTCGGTCCAGCCCGGCCAGTCCGCAAGCTTCTGGTTGTAATGGAGGTTCCAGAACAACCGGTCGGTAAACAGCTCGCGTCCTCGAGACGGTGATGCGTGCGTCTTGACCGCCTGATACACCTGTCGCACCGAAACCAGACCGAAGGTGAGATACGGGGAGAGACCGCTCGTCCCGTGGCGGGCGTCCTGCGGTGAGGAAATCCGTCGAGGGTACGACTCGATTCGATCGATGAACGATCGCAAGCGTCTGGCCGCTACACGGTGTGTGCCCGTCGGCACCTCCGTCTTCGTCGGCGAGACATCGAACGCCGCTTCCACCGCTGTCGGAGTGACGCCAGTCTCGATCGTGAAACGCGTCACGTCGAGGGCGTCCCAGGCTGGCGTGTGTTGTGGCGCTTCGAGCCACGACTGGGCGTGGTCCGCCCAGCCGGTTCGCGTCCGCTCCCGATCCCGAACGAGGCCGTCGCCGGAGACGAACTCGAGTGCGGACCCACAGGCCGCCCTGGCCCGGTCGTCGCGGCGTTTTCCGTACCGACTCGTCGGTGTGGCCATCGTCACGACGGCCCAGCCGCGCTCGACGAATCGGGAGAGCAACGACACGGGATCGCCGTAGCCGAGCGTGAGCCCCGGCGACTCGGCGAGGGCGAGCGTCTCGACGGTTGGCGGTTCCGTCGCATCCGGCGACTCGGGCCGAACTGCCTCGCGGAGGGGTGGCTCAGAGCCCGCCGCCCGGTGGAGACTCGTCTCCGTAGGTAGCGTCTCGTACAGCCGATCGAGGCTCGCTACCGCCTCGTGCAGGAAGCGAAGCCGGGCATCACAGGCCAGGCCACGGTCGCCGTAGAAACTCGGGTCGAAGACGAACAGCGGACAGATCACGTCGCCGTCAGCGACCGCCCGCGTGAGCGCCAACTGGTCGTCGATCCGGAGGTGACTGCGGAGCCAGACGACGTGCCCGGTCGCGTCGGGATCGCCGACGGCCTCGGCTGGCGAGGGAATATCCGCCTCGAGTGGGAGCGTCGCCTCCTCGTCGGCGAGATCACGGTCGGCCACCCGCCGCCGATTCCTTGGCATCGATCTATCGATTCCATCGGAACCACGGCTCTTGAATCCTGACCCAAGAGTCCGCTCCGAGTACGCCGGTTCGAACGACGGCCCCGAAACCTGTGACGACGTCGGGACGACAACACGAGCCGTCCGCTACTCGGGTTCCATCTGAGCGGCTGACTTCCCGTCCGTCCGCCCGCCGTTTGTGACACTCGAGGTGACGCCAGCGGTACCGAGCACCCGACAGCCAGCCAGCGCGAAGAGAAACAGGATCGCTGGCAGGGCGACGATCCCGACGACGGTCAGCAAACAGACGAGTACGATCACCGGGACGGCCAGTGGGAGGACCTGTAGGACGGCCATCGCGAAGAAGTAGTCTCGGGTCAGCGCGAGCGACGCGACGCCGTCCCGATCGAACGCCGCACTGGTCGTCCCCACGCGCGCATACCGTGTTAGAGCCGCTGGCAGGAGATAGTAGACCAGCAGTGTTACTCCGAAGACGACGACCGAGAGCAACGCGGCCAGCAGTGCAGCCACGAGACTGATTCCCCAGACGAGTTCCCCGTGACCGCCGACGAGCGGAGCCAGCCCGGTGAGTCCGGCATATCCTATCGCCCCGATCCCGATCGCCAGGAGGATACCAGCCACTAGCGGCACCAAGAGGTACGCGACTGTGATCACGATGGCCCCGATTCCTCGCTTTGCGAGCGTCGACCACCCCTCGAGCGATGGTGGTTCGTCGGCCCCCTCGAGTGTCGTCTCTACGACCCGCACGAAGTAGCCAACAAGGACGAATACGGGGACGACCAGGACGGAACCGAAGACGAGGAGCCCTCCGAGGATCGTCCGCTCGAGCCACTGGCCACGGATCGGGTACGAGAGGACATCGGCGTTCGACATCGATTCGGACGTATCGTCTCACAGGCGACCGATAAACCTTCTCGCCGGCGTCGACCACCGGGCGAGCTCGGCCAGCGCAGTCGCTGTGTTCGCCGGGTTCGACACCGGTGTGGAGGCTCGGGAACTTCGGATGGTCGAGCGTGGAGTCGCCAGTCGGGTCGGCTACTCCTCGTCGTCCTCGAGTTCGTCGAGGAACTCGTGTGCTTCCTCGAGAATCTCACGGGGGCCGTCCTGCGTGACGGTGTTTACGGCCTGTTCGTAATCACGCCACTGGAGGTCGCGGTGTTCGTTCGAGAGTTCCGCACTCGCCTCGAACGACCTCGCGATGAAGAGGTGAACGGTCTTGTGGATCGTTTTGCCGTTCGCCTCGAAGACGTAGTCGTAGTCTTCACGAAAGCCGTCGAGTAGTCGGAACTCCTCTATACCTGCCTCTTCCTTTATTTCGCGGATCGCCGTCTGTTGTAGCTCTTCATCTCCTTCGACACCGCCCTTGGGAAACTCCCAATCGCCTGGGCGGCTCTTGAGTAGAAGATACTCGCGCCGGCCCCGCGTATCGCGAAAGAGGATTGCGCCTGCGCTCGTAGCTTCGACTGCCATTACTCGACATAATAGGTACGACGTTAAGAGAATATCGGACTGTTCGTAAATCGTATCCAGATTGGAGTTGCTATTTTCACGACCGAATCGGGTAACCGGTTTCCCCTCGACCAGCGATCAGATGGGGTGCGACGAATCTCAGCAGGTTTTTACGCGCCGACCGTGGACGATGTGACAACACAGCCATGACCTTCGTCACCCGTCTCACGCTCCAGAGCGGCGACCGGGCCGTTCTCGATCGGATCGTCGATGACATCAAGTCGACCGCGGAACGAAAGGGTGCGGCACTTAAAGGTCCGCACACCCACCCGCCCGAACGACTGTCGGTTCCCCAGCGCTGTCGACTCCACGCCGACGACGACCGCCGGTTTAGTTCCTGGGAGTACACCGTCTTCACCCGCGAACTCGAGATCCACGGCCACGACAACCTCGCGCGCAACATCGCCTCCCAGAACTTCCCCGACTCGGTCCACATCGAAGCCCACGTCGAGCAGATCCACGGTGCCGGTCGCGGTAACTGACCTACCAGCACGGCTACCGCCGTTTGGCTCGCCGTTTTTGTCCGTACGCACCCAACTTCCGAGCAATGTACACTGGCAAGACCGAGAAGCCTTGCTGTCTCTGTGACGCTCCGAAGGTCGACCATCGGATCGACCTTCCGCCACGAGCGATCCAGCAGCTCAAACACGGCGACGCGATCGCCTGGCAGGACGTCGTCGGCGAGGTTTCGATCTACTTCTGCGAACACGATTGGGAGACCGTCCGCGACCTCGTCCTCGAGACCGGAATGACGCCGTTGCCTCGCTGTAACGTCGCCCGCGCGTCGTTCGACCTCCGGGAGGACTTCGAGGCGTTCACCGGCCGAACCCGTGAGGAGCCCAATCAAGACCCCATCGAGGAACGGTTCTGGCGCGAGAGCAAACGAGTGCTCGGGGGAGACACCGAGTATCCACCATCGGATCGAGATCTCGTGCAAGCACACGTCGTGAGCTGGGCGCTTTCAGACCTCGAGGCATCGGTCGCAGAGCCCGGAGCCGAACCGACGAGCGGAGAGTAACGACCCTCCGCGACGACCGCTGGGCGACCAGCGACAAACGACAGCGAAGATCGAACAACGGAGTGTGTGGTATAATGCCAGTGAAATTGACCCGTCCTGAATCGCTGGTGTCGCCACTGCTTTAGTGTCTCTCGAGTAACAGAGGGGCATGTCACGTCCCGACCCGGACCTCGTTTCGCTTCGACGAGAGCTTCACCGACGACCCGAACCCGCCTGGCGCGAATTCTACACCACCGCGACGCTCGTCGCGGAACTCGAGTCGCGAGTCGACCTCG
Source organism: Natrarchaeobaculum sulfurireducens (assembly GCF_003430825.1). Taxonomy (NCBI): domain Archaea; kingdom Methanobacteriati; phylum Methanobacteriota; class Halobacteria; order Halobacteriales; family Natrialbaceae; genus Natrarchaeobaculum; species Natrarchaeobaculum sulfurireducens. The sequence goes on from NZ_CP024047.1 coordinate 3,016,326, forward strand.
ACGAACTCCACGTCGGCCCGGATGCCATCGCGGGGGATCACCGAATGGCCGTCCCCGACGAGGCCGAACTCGCGACCTGGTACGAGCGAGCCCGCGAGGCCGGTGCCGACGAGACGATCCTCGAGCGGCTCGAGGGCGGCTACACGGGTGCCGTCGCCGTCCTCGAGATGGGCGACGGACCGACCGTCGGCCTGCGAGTCGACATCGACGGCCTGCCCCGCGAGGAGGCCGACGACCCCGATCACGTCCCCGCTGCCGAGGGCTTTCGCTCGGAGAACGAGGGCGCGATGCACGCCTGCGGCCACGACGCTCACGCGACCATCGGGGTCGGCGTCCTCGAGCGAGTCGCCGAAAGTGACTTTTCGGGAACGCTGAAGGTCTTTTTCCAGCCCGCCGAGGAGGTCATCGGCGGGGGGAAGTCGATGGCCAAAAGCGACCACATCGACGACGTCGACTACCTGCTCGCGGTCCACGTCGGCCTCGACCACCCCACCGGCGAGGTCATCGCCGGCATCGACGGCTTCCTCGCTGTCTCGCATCTCGAGGCCGAGTTCACGGGCGAGCCAGCTCACGCGGGTGGCCACCCCGAACAGGGACGCAACGCCGTCCAGGCAATGGCGACGGCCGTCCAGAACCTCTACGGCATCCCTCGCCACGACGAGGGTGCAACGCGGATCAACGCCGGCGTCGTCGAGGGCGGCAGTGCGGCCAACATCATCCCCGAACACGCTCGCATCGTCGCCGAAGTCCGAGGAGAGACGACCGAGCTGATGGAGTACATGCGGACACACGCAACGCAAGTCATCCGCAGCGCCGCCGAGATGCACGACTGTGCGGTCGAGTTCGAGACGGGCGCCGAGGCCCCGAGCGCAACGAGCGACCAGGAACTCGTCTCGATCGTCGCCGACGTGGCCAGCGAGACGGCCGACGTCGAAAGAGTTCTCGAGCGCGACGAACTCGGCGGCAGCGAAGACGCCACGTTCCTGATGCGCGAAGTACAGCAAAACGGCGGTGTCGCGGCCTACGTCGGCATTGGGACGAATCATCCCGGCGGCCACCACACCTCGACGTTCGACGTCGACGAGCCGACGATCGACCACGGCGTCGACGTTCTTGCTGGAGCAATCGAGCAAATCGGACTCGAGAACCCCTGAGGCTAGAGATTCTAACGTTCAAAGAATCGACGCGAGCTATTAGGCGGTCTCCCAGAAATATCGAAACAGGGGAGGGTATGTATGACCGCACCAGAATCCAGCGCAGACCCGTATCGCTCACCACAGCCCCGAAGCACGGGCCGTGATCGTCTCCGGCACCGGTTGAACGTCGTGACCTGTCTGATCGCGTTCGGGCTCACGCTCCCGGTCGGATACGGACTGTATTCGGAGGCGGTGGCACTGACACAGTCGTTCGGTGGGCTGTCGACGACTGCCCTCGTCATCATCTGGGCGGCGGCGTGGCTCCTGCTCTGGGCCACGTTTCAGTCGATCGTCGAGTGGAACGTCGACACGACCAGTTCCACCGCTCGCAACGACTGAAAGCGGGTTCTCCACCATCCCGGAATCATTCAGGGATCAGTTGAATAGCTATTTGCCTCTCGAGAGAGATCACGTAGCCGACATGGTCCCTTCGACTGTCGGTCGCTGCCCAGTTGTGCTAACGCTACTCGAGGTGGCCCCGCCGTGACGTCGATCCGTACTCGTGTGAGCCTCCTCGTGCGGACGGCTGTCGCCGCCGGCTGCTGTCTTATCCTCTCGAGCGCCGTCGTCGTTGCAGCCCTTCTGTTGGTCGCCGTCCCCGTCTACGGGGGCGCTCGCTACGGCGTGGCGGTGCTTTCGTCAGCCGAGTTACGTCCCGGTGTCGACGCTGGACTCGTCGGCGAACCGCTCGCCGTAGCGGTCGTCGTGGCCGTTGCGATTCCCTGCCTGCTGGCCGTCGAACTGTCGCTTCGAACCATCCGGACCGCTCGCGAGCGCTCGGCACCGGCGGGTGCGCTCGCACAGGGCACCGTCGAACTCGCCTCGTACGTGCTGTTGGTCTCGTCGCTGCTGATCGCGCTGGCTGCGCTGCCGTTCGTACGGTCGGTGCTGCCCGAGTCGGCGTTCGCACTCCTCGTCTTGCTCGGATTCTTCTACCTGCTGACGGTCGGCTACGCCTGGGCCGCCCACGAGTGGGTCCGCTCGAGAGACGACGTCGACGACGAGCGCACGACCGGCGGCACCTGGCTCGTCCTCGGCGTCTTCGCCGTCGGCTACCTCAGCGTCGCCTACTGGGCAGGGTTCGGCCTGCTCGTCGTGGCCGCGCTCTGCTGGCTCGTCGTCGGTTCGATGGTCGCGCCCGACCACGTCGACCGGATTCGAGACGCCGTCGAGGGCCACGCTGCCGAACGTGCCGACGAAGACCCCATCGATTCCGACGACGTCTACGGGATCACCGACGACGTTCGACGGCTGCGCGTGCAACTCGAGCGCACTGTCGGTCTGCATCCAGCCCTTCCGGTGACCGTCGTCGTGCTCGTCGCGGTCGGTGCCGGGTACTGGGCGGGGACCATCGTCTCTGCGGAGACGATTGCAGCCTCGTTCGCTGTTGTGACCGCCATCGCGTTCATCGGCATCCACGTCGGCGGTGCGATCCGTGCTGAATTCGCCGGTGACACCGCCGTCCTCCGTGATCTCGAGGCGCGATTCGACCTCGAGACGCTCAGGACGGACGACTCGACACGGCAGGTCGCCGATGGAGCGGGCTCGAGCACCGACCTGTCGGCCGAGCCCGACTCGACCCACGCCTCGCTTGGGTCGACCGTCACCCGACTCGCCGGACAGGCCGACCTCCCGGCTCCCGACGTCAGGGTGCTCGAACACGAGACCCCTATCGCCCTGACGGTGGGCTATCGGCCCGTCGGATCGACGCTCGTCTGCTCACGAGGGCTGATCGAGACGCTTTCGGACCGGGAACTCGAGGCCGTGATCGCCCACGAACTCGCCCACGTCGCGAACCGAGACGCAGCCGTGCTCACCGCGCTGTCCGCACCCGGCGCCGTCGCACGACTCGCTCGCAGCCGGTACGGCTACAATCCCGTCGTCGAGCCGCTCGCGATGGGCGTCCGGCTCGCAAGCCGGTGGTACGTCGCCCTCGTTTCGCGGGGCCGGGAGTACGCCGCCGACGACGGCGCGGTCGCGATCGCCGGCGATCCAGCCGCCCTGGCGAGCGCCCTCGAAACGCTCGACGCCGACCTCGAGTCTCGCCCGTCGACGGACCTCCGCGAGGGTGAGACGGCGGCCGCGTTCGCCATCGTCCCGCCACCGTGGGAGGACCACCGGTTTTTCGACCGCACACGTCGGTTCGTCGCCCGCAGAATATTCGGTACGCACCCAGCGACGACGAAGCGACTCGAGCGGCTTCGAAGCCGCGTCTCGAAGAACGGTGGTGGCTGATCGGCGGATCGTCGACCGGTCGACCGTCGGTACGAACGAACCCGAACAGTAATCCTCGTCGACACGAACGGTCCGATACGAAGATTCCGCTCCGTCGTCTTCGACTCCACCAATGCGATTCGACCGACTTCGGCTCACGCTCGGCCTGTGGCTGCGGATGCTCGTCGCTACCCTGGTCGCCGTCGTCGGCATGACGACGCTGGTCGTCGTCGAGGTCGGACTCGCCGCGCTCATGGCAGCGGCGTTTATCGAATCGATCCCAGGTATCGTCATCCCATTTTTCGCGGTCGGAGTCGTCGCTACCGTCGGATTCGGGCTCTGGATTTCGATCGCCGCCGTCTACCGGCGCTTGCTGCCCGTATCGCTCGTCGTCGGCCGAATCGATCACGACGGCGTGGCCGACGTACTCGAGTGGTTCGCACGCGGGCTGACTCGTCCGCCCGTTCCACTCACCCGCCGTGAGGCCACACTCGCCGTCGGCATCCCGTCGATCGCACTCGCGGGCTATCTGGCGATCGATCATCTCCCTCACCTTACGCCGTTTCTGCTGGGGTTCGTCGTCGGCGTGGGCCTGGTCTGTTATGGGACCGGGAGACTCGTCTACAACGAGTGGACCGCGGACGGAGCCGTCCGCGAGACCGTCACGGAGGCCACCCGCGTCCCCCGCGAGGCCGACCCCGACGACGACCTCGAGGCCGAACGAGCGGCCCTCCAGAGACGCGTCGATCGACTCGCGGCTCAGGCTACCATCCCGTCGCCAACCGTCGCGCTCGGCCGGTCGAGCGCTCCCGTCGCGGCCTCCGTCGGCTACCGTCCGTCGACGTCGACGATCGTGGTCTCCCGCGGGCTCGTCGAGCGCCTGTCCGAACGCGAACTCGAGGCCGTCCTGGCTCACGAACTCGCTCACGTCATCAACCGTGACGCTGCGGTGTTGACGGCGCTTTCGCTCCCGGCGACGAAGTTCAAAGCGATGATGGTTGGGGAGGATCAAGAGGACGAGCCAGCCGAGGACGAAAGCACGGAGGCGACTGGCGAGTCACCGGTGGTTGGACCCCACCAGGGATTCATGATCGTCCCGATGGTTCCGGTCTTTCTCGTCACCACCCTCGCCATCGCCTCGCTCGCCAGATACCGCGAGTACGTCGCCGATCAGGCCGCCATCGCGATCACCGGCGACCCTGCTGCGCTGGCGAGTGCCCTCGAGACGCTCGACCGAGACGTGACTCGACGTCCCGAACGTGACCTGCGCGGCTACGGATCGACGGCGGCGTTCTCGATCGTCCCGCCGCCGTGGGACGAACACCGCTTTTTCGATCGGACGCGACGGTTCGTCCGCCGACGCCTGTTCGGAACCCACCCGCGAACCGAAAAGCGGATCGAGCGACTCAAAACACGTACGGGCGACCTCGAGCGGTGATCGACTCGAAAAACCCGAGCTACTCGATGGTGGTCCGTCGGTGGCGAACGTCGCCGCCGCAGTTGGGACAGGCACCGGGGTTGTCGGCAGCCTCGATGAGCGTGCCACAGGTGAAACACTCGTACGTGCTCTCGGCGGCGGGGTCGTACTCGATGTCCCGAAACGTCTCCGCGAGAACCGCCTTGGAAGACTCTTCATCGAGCGCTTCGATGACGTCAGCGGGCCTGATGACGCCGAGAAGCTCACTCGAGTCGTCGTCGACGACCGGCAACGCCATGAACTTGTTCCGGGCGAACACCTTCGCGACGTGGTCGGCCGGGTCGGCATCCGTCACCGAAATAACGGACTCGGTGGCGATCGACGACACGGGCGTCTCACCGTCGGCGTTCAACAGTTCTCGCAGTGAGGCGACGCCACAGAGCGCGCCGTCTTCGTCTACCACGTAGGCGTAGTAGATCGTATACTCCGGGTCCGCCGTCGACGTACGGATCGAATCGATCGCGTCGTCGACCGATGTCGTCGTCTCGAACGCCGTTACGCCATCGTCGAGGATGTCGCGTGCGGTCGTGAGAGCCATACCCACGGTGTTCGTGCTCCGAATAAATAGGCTTGGCTGTGCGGATCAGTAGCAGTGTCCCGCCTCGAGTCGAATCGGCTCGAGGCCGGCCTCGAGATCGAACTCGAGTAGCCCTGTGACGCGGCTACCCGTCTAGTATCCGCCGTCGTCGTCTTCCTCGTCGCCGTATCCGTCGTCTCCGTATCCGTCGTCGTCTTCGTGCCCGTCTTCGTCGTCGCCGTCCGAATCGTGGTCGGCCGCGTCCGCCTCCGCGTCGACGACCACCTCGAGGTCGAACGGCTCGTCAGCGGGGGCCGCCTCGGGCTCGAGGTAGCCGACGGCGAACGCGGAGTAGACGGTGCCGGCGGCCGGTTCGACCTCGAACGTCGCGACGACGTCGCCGTCGACGTCCTCGGTCGCCGGGCGGACCTCGAGTTCGTAGGCGCCGGCCGGCACCTCGACGGCCCCGGCCTCGCCGAAGTCGACGTCCTCGAACAGCACCAGTTCGCCGTCGTCGACCGTCACGTCGACCGCGGGGGCATCGGGGGCGGCATGGACCAGTCGCACGCGTGCGTCCTCGCCCGGGTCGCTCAGGTCGTCCTCGAGCACTGCCGGCTCGAAGGGCTGGTTCTCCTCGGCCAGTTCGCCCAGCGCGGCGACCGTCACTGCTCCGGGCTCGACCTCGAGGTCCTCCTCGAAGACGACCGTGTCGGGATCGCCGGCGGCCTGAATGGCCACCGCGTAGGTGCCGGCCTCGAGCTCGAGGTACTCGCTGACGGCGCGGTAGGGAACGTCCTCGAGCACCGCGTCACCGTCGACGAGCACGTCGACGTTCGGAGCGTCGGGCGAGAGGTGGGCCACGCGGACCTCGGCCAGTTCCGCTCGTTCGTCCGCGCCCTCGTCGTCGTGGTCGTCGTGGTCGTCGTGGTCGTCGTGGTCGTCGTCGTGATCTTCCTCGTGGTCGTCATCCGGCGTCTCCTCGGTGGTGTCGTCACCGAGACAGCCCGCCAGTGCGATCACACCGGTTGCACCCGCGATCGACAGTACACGCCTTCTTGTCGTTTCTTGCGACATTATAACGTTTATGGAACGTTCCCCAATATCGGAAGTACCTACCTATGCAGGTCGAGGGTAGCGAGGCAGTCCGAGACGCCGGCTCGGACCCGCCCGGGCCGACAGTAGCCACTAGAGGGCAGTGTCCACCCGATCACGCGACGGGAGTGCCGTTCGCGAGCCGAAACGGAGCGGAAAGTGGGTTGATCGACTGGTTGGTCGGCTTCGCCGACCAGCTATACCGTGGCGGCGAAGCCGCCAGGCGGTCGAGGGACGTCGCGAGCGAGACGCCTGTCTCTCGCTCACGAGAGACCGCAGCGCAACCGGTCGTCGTTAGTATTTGGGGTCGGCGCCGGTCGTCTCGTAGACGGCGTCCATGAGTTCGTCGCGTCGGCGTTGCCAGTGTTCGAGTCCGGCGGGGTGGTCGGGGTAGTTCTCGTAGTGCGCGAGAAGGGCGTCAGCCCGGCGTTTGGTCTGATAGAGGTTCCAGATCGTGCCCCAGTGACCGCGGCTTTTGTAGAGACTTTCGGCGGCGAGTTTTGGTCCGAAGCTCGCACTGCCTTCGTAGAGCGCTTCGGCGAGTTTCTCGCCGGGCATGGCGGCAAGCAAGCCCATCAGATCGTCGACGTCGACCGCCGTCGAGAGGATATTGTAGACGTCGAGGGCGGCGTACCGCGCCCCGAAGTGGTCCATGACGCGTTCGTTGTACTCCCAGAGGACCGCCTCACCGTGGTCGCCATCCTCGAGGCCGTCGACGATGGCCTCGGCGGCGTACTTGCCCGCGTAGGCAGCGCCAGCGATTCCGCCGCCAGTGGTGGGGTTGACGTGACCTGCGGCGTCACCGACGGCCACGTAGCCGGGGTGGACCGCCGAGTCGTAGGGTCGTCGGGTGGGCAGGGCAGCCCCGAGTTTGTCCTCGACTTCGGCACCCTGGAATTCGGCACGGTTCTCGAGGTCGCGTTTGAGGTCTTCGACGAGTTCCATCGGCTCTTCGGTCATCTGGAAACCGAGGCCGGCGTTGATCTCGGTTTCGGTACGCGGGAAATACCAGAGGTAGCCCGCAGCACGCTCAGTCGGCTTGAACACGAGCGCGTCGTGCCAGTCGACGGGTTCCTCGACGTGGACGACCTCGCGGTAGGCCGAACAGAAGTGCGTGTAGTTGACGTTCGTATCGAACGTCGACTCGGAGAAGTCAGTGTAGTCCTGAAGCACCGACAGCGAGCCGGCAGCATCGACGACGAACGCAGCCTCGTAGCGGCGAGGCTGGCCCTTCGAGATCGCCTCGACACCGGTAACACGGCCGTCGTCGTTCTGGATGACGTCCCGGACGACGGTATCGTAGTGGATCTCGACGCCGGCCTCGATTGCCCCTTCGATAATCCGGCGACCGTACTCCCAGCGGTCGATGACGGCGAGTTCACCAGGGACGGGAATCTCGAGAACGGTGTCCTCCTGAGGAATCTCGAACCGACCGTGGTCGACGTCGGTGTTCGTGAACGCGGGTTCGATCTGGGATTTGGGAATCGAGTCCGGGAAGGCGCTTGCACCCTTGAGAGCGTCGCCACAGGCGATGTGGCCAGCCTCTTCTTCGGACTTCCGTTCGACGAGAACGGCGTCGTACCCCTCGCGAGCGAGAGTCGCCGCGGCGTAACAGCCTGCGGTCCCGGCCCCGACAACGACCACGTCCGGCGAGTGGGTCTCGCGCGTGGCGGTGCTGGCCGACTGTTCCTGCGTGCTCATATCGACAGTGTCGACACCGCGGTAAGAAAACGTTTTTCGTGCCGTTCGACTCGACACGGCGGAAACTCGTCGCGGAACACCACCGGTACCGTCGGGTCAACTGCAGGGACAACCAGCCGATAAAGAGTTTTGGTGCAGTCGTTCGTAGGCGGCCGTATGACAGAGTACACCGTCGAATTCGTCGGGACGGGCGAGACCATCACTTGCTCGGAGAAAGAAACCATTCTCAGTCGTTGTCTCGAAGAGGGAATCGCCCAGGAGTACTCCTGCCGCGTCGGGATGTGTCTGGCCTGCTCGGCGGAGATTCTCGATGGCGAGGTCACCCAACCGGCCGCCCGTGGGTTCACCGAAGCCGAAGCCGAACGCTACGCGCTTACCTGTATGGCTCGCCCACAGTCGGATCTCAAACTCGAGCGTGGGAAGTATCCCCCGAGCATCGACGCCGACCTCGAGGCGAGTGGGGAGACGGGCGCGACGGCCGACGACTGACCGCGGACGAAGACTCGAGGTCGGGGAGGCGAACGCGATTACGCGATGCCGTGAAAACAGCGTACCAGTAGTGTGCGATTACTCGACGAAGTCGATATCGTCGGCCATCTCGGGCTGGACGGCCTCGCCCTCGGGGCGGCCGTAGATCTGTGGCGACTGGACGCCCGTGACGACGATCATCGTGCGCATACTGCCCTCTAAGGTCTCGTCGATCGAGGTACCCCAGATGATGCGGGCGTCGGGATCGATGCGATCGTAGATCTCTTCGACGACGCCTTCGGCCTCTTCGATGGACATATCGTTGCCACCGGTGACGTTGACGAGCGCGGAGTTCGCACCGGAGATGTCGACGTCGAGCAGCGGCGAGCGAAGGGCAGTCTTGACGGAGTCTTCGGCTTTCGCTTCCGAATCGGACTCACCGAGACCGATCATCGCGACGCCGCCACGTTCCATAACGGTTCGGACGTCGGCGAAGTCTAAGTTGACGAGGCCGGGTTTCGTGATCAGTTCCGTGATGCCTTTGACCGAGCGCATCAGCACCTCGTCCGAGACTTTGAACGCCTGGCGGACGGGCAGTTTGCCGACCGAATCGAGCAGCCGGTCGTTCGGGACGACGATGACGGTATCCGAAACGTCGCGCAGACGCTCGAGCCCGGCTTCGGCGTTCGTCCGGCGGACCTCACCTTCTGCAGTAAACGGCGTCGTGACGATCGAGATCGTCAGTGCGCCGGCCTCGCGGGCGGCCTTGGCGACGACGGGGGCCGAGCCGGTGCCGGTGCCACCACCCAGTCCGGCGGTGACGAAGACCATGTCCGAGCCATCGATGGCGTCGTAGATGTCCTGTTGGCTCTCGAGCGCGGCTTCCTCGCCGACCTGTGGGAGCGAACCGGCGCCTCGCCCGCCCGTTTTCTCCTCGCCCATCAGGATCTTGGTGTCGGCGTCGATCTCGACGAGGTGCTGGACGTCGGTGTTCGCAGCGACGAGTTTCGCACCGTGAATACCCTGCTCGAACATCCGGTTGATCGTGTTACCACCTGCACCGCCACAGCCGACGACCGTGATGTCGGTCTGGAGGTCCTGAAGAACGTCTTCCAGTTCGTCGTCGGTCATCGTCCCCGACGGACGGCTACCCGAAGACTCGTCAGGTGCCTGGCCGGAGGGTGCCTCGGGCGGCTCCCCCTCCTCGGCCTCGTCGATGGCGTCGTCGATGAGTGAGTCCATTCTTGGCCGTCCCTATACGACGAAGCGTAATTACCTTTCCCCTGTACGTCAGCCAGGTGTCTGACAGGTTATTATTTTGTTACCTGACAGAGAGATATGATCAATCGACTGAGCGACGAAACCGAGTAAGTACCTCCTAAAGTAAGGTATCTTACTATTCAGATCTCGAACCGATGTGTACGACGCGTTCGAACCCGATCCGGATCGATTCGGGTTCCGTCGACGGTAACCGGTTCGCCGTCTGCGAGCGTGCCGAACTTCGGCCCCTCCGGAACGCCAGCCTCGCGGGCCAACGTGGGATCGAACGCCATCTTCTCAGCAACGACGGCATCGGCCTCGAGAACGACCGCCTCGTACGTTCGCTCGAGCAGCGCAGCCAGTGTCGCCACGAGGTCGTCGTAGGCATCCCCAGCGGGGTCAGGAAACGCCGCCTGCGAGCCGATCCGACTCCCGCCGTTGTCGGTCTCGAAAGCAACGCTCGAGGCGGCGACGGCTGCCCTGACGGCTTCGGGGTCGATTCCCTCGGCGGTTCCGATCAGGTCGGTCGGCAGGTCACAGACCGTGACGGACCGATCCATCCGCTCGCCGAAACGAACGCCGTCGTCGACGTCTCCGAGGGTTGATTCGACGAGGTCGACGAGGTCGAGCGGCCGGTCGCCGACCGTCCGAAGCCATGTCTCGCTGACGACCCGATAGCCCAGTTCGTCGAGCGTCGCTTCGAGCACTGGCCACTCGCCGTCGATGACCGCCAGTTCGGTACCGCTCGCCTCGAACAGCGCCTCGAGCAGGCGCTCGTGAGCGCCAGGGTGATCGAGCGACTCGAGGCCCCAGTCGGCAGCGATGTGCCCCACCGCCCACGGCGTCTCCCGGACGATTCGCTCGAACCGGGGTGCGTAGTGATTGCCGCCGAAGCCGACGACCGCCCGCTCGCGGTGGGGCGAGACGTCCCGAAGCTCGAGGATCGACCGGGCGACGGCTTCGGCACCCGCCGGGTCGTCCCACTGCTCGTCGTCGCTGCCCAGTTCCGCGAACAGCGACGGACAGCCGACGTCAGTCGGGCCGTGGTGGGTACACTCCATCCCGACGTCGTACGCCGCTGGAGCGTACTCGTCGAACGCGACGAGAAGCCGGGCAAGCGCGTTCGGGGCAGCCTCGGCGACGGCGTACGCCGCGCCGCCGAACTCCGCGGGGCCAACGTTGCCGGTGAAGTGGCCCGTCAGCAGCGGACCAGTATCACCGGAGTGTCTCGAGGCGAAGACCAACAGATCAGGATCGCAGTCGAACGCGGCGGCCGGTCGCTCGAGTTCGAGGTGAAACGGCTCGAACGACCGGAGTTCGACACCGTCGGCGCGGAAGTAGGTGCCGCCGCCGTCGGCGTCCGGACGCTCCGCGTCGACGCGTTCTTCCCAGTCGAGCAGCGTCCGCAGGTGCTCACAGACGTGGACCGACGCGCGGTCCGCGCGGCTCTCGACGATCGCCAGCTCGGTCATACCGGTCCTCGAGCGTCGGGTGCCGTTAAGCCGCCGGTTTCACTCGCCGGACACGGCGACGGTCGACGATCATCGTGGGTCGTGGGGCCGATCTCGCTGGGAGACGGATCCTGGCACACAGGGGTTTCAGGGGAAAAGCAGGTAGATGAAGACGGCGTATCCGACGAGAAGGGCCGCACCGTCGAGACGGCTCAGCCGTCGTCCGTGGCCCATCATCGCAACCAACACGACGGTGAAGACGACGAGGGCGGGAAGTTCGAATCGGAGCGTCGACGGTGAGATCGAGATCGGCGTGATCACGGCGACGATCCCGAGCACCGCAAGCACGTTGTAGATGTTCGAACCGACGACGTTTCCGATCGCAAATCCCGTCTCGCCACGGATCGCGCCGACGACCGACGCGGCGAGTTCGGGCAGTGATGTGCCGAGTGCCAGCACGGTGAGCCCGACGAACAGCTCCGAGAAGCCGAGTTCGAACAACAGCCCGCTCCCACCGGCGATAAGCCATCGCGAGCCGAGGACGAGTGCAATCAGTCCACCAAGGACGAACGAGACATCTCTCACATCGATGTCCCTGCCGCCGTCGGGGAGCTCTGCAGCCGGCACTGAGTCGACAGTGGCGGCGTAGACGAGATACGCCGTAAAGCCCGCGAGCACCAGCAAAAAGATCACTCCTTCGAGCTGACCGATCGTGCCGTCGAGCCCGAGTACAACCAGCAAGGCCGCGGCGAACACCATGAACGGGACGTGACGATACATGACCGTCTCGCTGATCGTCAACGGTCGGACGAGTGCTGCAAGCCCAAGGACCAGTCCGACGTTCGCGATGTTAGAGCCGAGTACCGTCCCGAGACCGATATCCGAAGAGACGTCGAGCGCACCGATAGTGGCGACGAACAACTCGGGAGCGGTCGTCGCGAACGCGATCACCGTCACGCCGACAGTCGCTGCCCGCAGGCCAACACCGAGTGCGAGCCGTCCGGCACCGGCGACGAGGAGTTCCGCACCGACGTACAGCGCGACGACACCGCCGACCAACAAGAAAAGAAAGAGCCCGGTCCCGGAGAGCATACGCTCGAGTACTCGAGAACGGTGTAAAAACGACTCGGGTACATGACAGCAGTCGCCTCGGTGTGACCGCGATGGGCAGTTGGCGCGTCGGTCGGCGGGTCGTCGAACGGAGAGGCCATTCAAGTGAACCCGCAAAATGCAGGTTCCGAAACCCCTATTCGATTCCTGACCTGAATGCGAGTAATGAGTCACCAGCTTCCGGACGTGCAGGCGACGTCGCCCGAGGTCACCGTCGGCCTCAGTCAGGTCGGCGTCACCGGTGTCGAAAAGCTCGTCAAGATCGCTCGCGAGGACAAACGCCCGCTCGTGTTTACCGCGGAGTTCGAGGTGTTCGTCGACCTCCCCGGCTGGCGAAAGGGTGCGGACATGAGCCGCAACATGGAGGTTATCGACGAGATTTTGGAGGACGCCACCCGTGAAGAGGCCTACCGCGTCGAGGAAGTCTGTGGCGACGCCGCCGAACGGCTGCTCGAGAAACACGATTACACTTCTCGAGCGGAGGTGTCGATGGCAGCAGAATTTATGCGCCGTGAAGAAACGCCAGCGACCGACCGCGAAACCCAGTTCACCGTCGACATCATCGCCTCGGCGACGGCGACCGACGAGGGAACCCGCGAAGAGATCGGTGCGACCGTGACCGGGATGACCGTCTGTCCCTGCTCACAGGGGATGTCGGCCTCGCGAGCGAAAGAGACGCTCGAGGATCTCGGCGTCGAAGAAGGAACGATTAGTGAGTTTCTCGATCGAGTCCCACAGCCCGGCCACTCCCAGCGCGGCCACGCGACGTTGACGATCGAGGCAAGCGGTGACCCCGACGTCGATCTAAACGATCTCATCGACGTCGCCCGCGACTCGATGAGCGCACGGATCTACAACCTCGCGAAACGCCCGGACGAAGACCACATGACCTTCGACGCCCACAGCGACGCGAAGTTCGTCGAAGACTGTGTACGATCGATGGCCGAAGGGGTCGTCTCCGAGTTCGGCCACCTCGAGGACGACGCCGTGATCACGATGAAACAGTCGAACGACGAGTCGATCCACCAGCACAACGCCCACGCCGAACGCGTCGTCGAGATGGCAACCTTACGCGAAGAGCTCAACGGCGACGCCTGATCGCCGAGACTCGGCATCGAATCGGGTACGACATCGAATCGGGTACGAGTACGAACGGAACGTTCCGATCAGTGGACTCTACCAGCGAAGTCAGAACTCGAGGGGGTCGGCTCCCTCCCACCGCGGGACGAACTCCTCGTGGACGCTCGCGGCGAACTCCGGATCTTTGAGATCGATCATACCGAAGGCATCGCCCGAAGAAAGCGGATTGGGAACCTGGATGCAGACCTCGACGCCGTCGATAATGTTGAACGAGCCCGTGACGGCGTCGTTCGTCCGGACGTCGAAGTCATCACGGGCCTGCAAGGAGTTGCGATAGCGTCGACCGACGTTCTCCGAGAGCGCGGGCACCATGTCACGAGTCATCAGGACGTCGACCGAAACGCCGCGCTCGAGTGCGTTCTCGAGTTGTTCGGTCACTTCCTCGCTAAGGGCCTGAACGTCCCGTTCCGGGATCGGATCGGCCGTCACCATCACGATATGATCGTCGGCGGCCGCGAGTCGCTCGAGGAGCAGGTCGACGGTCTCCTCGGGACCGACGGCGGCGGTCCAGAACTGCTCTTCGACCGGATCAGCCGCGTCGAGTTCGCTCGAGAGGTCGTCGACGATCGACTCGTACTGGTCGACTTGCTCCTCGAGTTCACGCTTCTTGTCCTCGAGGAGCCGGTCGAGTGCCGTGGCAGGTTCGACCGCGACGTACTTTTTCGGACGGCTCGCAGTCTGGCTGCGAACGAGATTGTGCTGTTCGATACTGTTGAGCACGTCGTAGATGCGGCCCATCGGGACGTCGCTCGCCCGCGACAACTCCTTGGCGGTTGTGGGTCCTGTATTCAGCAGCGCCCGGTAGGCTCGAGCTTCGTACTCGGAGAGACCGAGGTCCCTGAGACTGGCCATACACGAAGGAGGCGGCCGAAGTACCATAAACACTGGGGTAGTTTGCACCGTTGCCCGGTTTTCCCTTCAGGACCCAGACCTTACTCGAGGAGCGTTTGCAGCCGGTCGCTCAACTGTTCGGGAGTTTCAGCAGCGGCAGAGTCGTGCTCGCGGCGTTCGACGCGGGCCGTCCCGAACTCGAGGTCACCATCGGTCTCGGGAACGACGACCTTCTCGTGGTCGGCGAGCCGCCAGGCAGCCCGGTGGAGGTCCGAACCCGGTTCGTCGGCGACGCGGATCACGAGCGGCCCCTCGAGCAGCCGGGAAACGGCCGTCGCGTAGCGGGCAATCTGGACACCGAAGCGATCGCTCGCGCCGGCGTAGGCCTCGAGCGTTTTCTGGGCGCACGTCCGATACGTCTTCTCGCCCGTGAGCGCAGCGAGGTCGACCAACGCGTCGGCGAACGCGACGTTTGAATCGAGCGGGCGTAGCGGCCGTTCGAGCAGTCCGACGCCTTCGGTCGGCCCGTCGAGAAACGAGCCCCCGTCGCGGAGTCGATCGATCGTCGCGTCCGCAACCGCACACGCATCTGCGACAGCGTCCGGGTCGATCGTACTCGCGACGGTCGTCAGCGCAGCAAGGGTTCGCGCCTGGTTCGCGAGGAGACACGTCGAACCGTCGGCCTCGAGCGACCCGTCCAGATCGTGGGCGACGACGCCGTCCACGATCAGCTCCGTCCGGAGCGTCTCGAGGGCGCGTTCGGCGTACCGACGGGCGCGCTCGTCGTCGGTGTACGCGTAGTAGGTGAGCAGCCCCTCGATCGCGAGAGCGTTCGGTCCGGCGAAGACGCCGTCGTCGACCGGCGGCTCATCAGCCAGCGCACGGTCGGTCACGTCGATCCCGTGGGCTGCGGGCTCGCCGGGTGCCTGACTGTTGGCGAAGGCGTCGACCTCGTCGTTCCAGAGGGTCGTCGTCAGGTACTCGATCGTCCGCTCGGCCGGTTCGCGGTACGCGTCGTCACCGGTATGGAGGTAGGCGTTCGCGAACGCTCGTACGAGCGCACCGTTCGAGTCGAGCAGTTTCTCGTGTTGTAGCCCAGACCAGTCGGGTTCGGCCGCGAACCGATAGAAGCCGCCGTCGTACTCGTCGAATACGTTCGCGCTCACGGCATCGAACGAACGCAGTGCCATCTCCCGGTCGCGTTTGAGCGCGAACTCGAGGGCGTCGGGCAGGGGGAACTTCGGGCCGCCACCCCAGCCGCCGGCGACCTCGTCGTAGCTTTCGGTGAGCTGACCGAGCATCGCCGCCTCGATATCCGGGCTCAACTCGCCAGCCGGTGGCTCACCCTCGCGAAGCGGACGGGGAACCCGGGCCGCGCCGCTACCGTTGGTCTGCCACATCGTCCGAACGCTGTCGACCACCTGACGCATTCCATCGGGGCCAAGATAGCCCGCGCCCGTAAGGACGTTCCCGTCAGGTGCCAGAAAAACCGTGGATGGAAAACCGCCCATATTGTACCGGTCCCTGACACGGGGCCGGCGGTCTACGTCGACGCGGACGGGAACGAAGCTGTCGTTGACGTTCGCTGCGATCCGCGGATCGGCGTACGTCTCCGCATCCATCTCGTGGCAGTGGTCACACCACGTCGCCGTCAGCGAGAGCAAGACGGGGACGTCCGCCGCCGCAGCCTCGTCGAACGCCGCCTGCCCCCACTCCCGCCACTCGACGCGCGTTGGATCGTCCATATCGGGTGGTAGCGAGTCGCGAGGGTAAGCCCTTCGTTCCCCACACTCGAACCGAGCCGCGCCGAACGTGCCGAACGTGCCGAGACGGGCGAGGAGTGATCCAGGACGAGCACGCCGTTCTCGCACTCGAGACGAGAGTAAAGCGTTTTCACTCTCGGTCGGCAATAGCGTGGTATGCTCCGGTGGATCTTCGCGCTGTTGTTCATCCCCTTTCTCGATGCCCTGTTGCTGGCCATCGTCGTCAGCCAGGTCGACGTCATCGGCTGGGTCGGGATGGTCCTACTCGTCGTCCTCACCGGCCTGATCGGCATGTTGCTGGTTCGGGCGGAAGGACGGCGAACCCTCCGGAAGATGCAACGGACGCTAGCTAAGGGCGAGGCCCCGACGAACGAACTGCTCGACGGTGGCTTGCTGATCGCCGCCGGAGCGTTCTTGCTCACCCCCGGACTGGTGACCGACGCCATCGGCTTCCTGCTCGTCGTCCCGCTGACGCGCATCCCGATCCGGGCTGGCCTCAAACGCTACGTCATCGTCCCCTACGCGGACCAGAAGGCCGACGGCTTCGTCAGCGGTACCGTCTGGACCTACGGTTTCCCCGACGACGCCGGGACCCCCGGACCAGGGACCGACTCGAGCGCTGGCGGAACGTACGACCTCGGCACCGACGCCTACAGCGTCGACAGCGACGGACGGACGACGTACACGGTCGACCTCGGCGACGAACGAACGACAGACCGCTCGAGCGAGGACGACTCCGACGCCGACCCCGGCGCTCGCTAGGGGTTCTCATTGTTCCGGCGGAAAGAAACGCTTAAACGTTCCACCCGGCAACGATAGGATGCAGTCGCGGGCCAATAGCTCAATCAGGTTGAGCGCCACTCTGATAAGGTGGAGGCTCTCGGTTCAAATCCGAGTTGGCCCATAATTTTGCTGCGAACGACTCCGTGAGCAGCAAATTCTGTATCCAACTCGGGTTTGAGTTACGGAAGACGCACGCTCACGAACGGAGCGAGTGAGACCGTCTGCAGGTGGTTCAAATCCGAGTTGGCCCATATTCTGGTGGCGAACAATTTCGCGAGACATCAGTGTGGAGTCGAAGAAGACAGCTGAATTGCTCTCTGGGAGGGCCATCTACAACACGGATGGCGACACGTACAGTTCAAAAGAGCTCATCCAGTCGCTTTTTTAGCGCATCGATTCACCTGGGTTTTTGTGCTGGCAGAGCAGTTCAAGGGGTATGGCAATAGACACGAACGATGCCAATCACGCTGCCGATGCCTCTACTGGCAAAGCAGGTGTCGACTATCCAGTAAGCAGTAGCGATCGGACGTGGGCGATCATCGCCCACGCGTCGGCATTTATTGGGCTTATTATCCCTCGGGGAACAGTATAGCCCCGCTCATCATCTGGACTATCAAAAAAGACGAAAGCAGGTTCGTCGACGAAAATGGAAAGCAGGCAGTGAACTTCCAGATTACGTGGACCGTTCTGCTGGCCATTGCAGCGCTGTCGATGCTCGTCTTGATCGGACTGTTGCTCCTCCCGCTCCTGGCGCTTGCGTGGTTCGCTCTGATCATCATCGCAATACTCAGAGCCAGCAACGATCGGGTGTACGACTACCCGCTCACGCTCGATCTGATCTCCTGAGACTCGAGCGGGCGTCGGCGTCAGTAATCGCCGAGGACGCCGAGACGTCTCGCCCGACGCGTTGCATACTGGAAGACGACGAATCCGAACGTGAGATAGCCTGCTGCAACGCCGACCAGCACCGCGAGTTCGAGCGGCGTGAATTCCCAGAGTCGGCTGCCGTCGACCATCGCACGCTGGAGGAGCGCACTCCCGTGGGCGAGCGGCAGCAGTTGCATCCAGCCGAGGTCGAACGCCGGAGCTGAGATCAACACGATGAAGCCGAACTGGAGGAGGTTGAGCCAGTTCCCGATCTGTTTGTAGAGCACCGTGATTCCGCCAGCGGCGAGCCCGAGCCCGAGTACGGAGACGATGCTGAGCGTCGCAACGACGAAGATCGTCAGGAGATGAAGCTGGAGCGTTGACCCGGTGAGTAGGATCATCACAGCCAGGATTATCGCCGACGTGAGAAACGTCCGAACGATCTTCGCGACGCCTTTCAACAGCGCCACGGGAGCAAAGCCGAACGGCGTCATCACGTGGCGCTCGAGGGTCCCCCACTGGACCTCACTCGAGATGTCGTTCGAGATCGAAGAGTACGCGCCCACCGAAAGCGTCCACAGGAAGTAGCCGACGATGATGCCCTCGATCGAGTCGGTGAGTGCCTGGCCGGCGACCATCTGGCCGCCGTAAAAGAGCACGCCGAAGAAGAACAGCGAGATGACGATGCCGCCGATGGCGTTCGCCGGATAGCGAACGAATATCAAATACTCTCGATAGAGGACGGCCCGTGCAAGGTGGGAGTAACCGGCCTTTCGTGGAGCACTGCTCGAGTCGGGATACCGGGAACTCATCGATTCCCCCGGTCGGCCGTCGTCAGGTCGACGAACACGTCCTCGAGGTCGGGTTCGACCGTCCGTATACGATCGAGTGAGACGTCGTGGGTACGGAGTTCGTCAAGCAACTCGTAGAGCCCGTCGCTGTCGGTCGTTACTTCGAGCTGATAGCCACGATCACGAGCGTCGGCGCTGCTCGTCTCGAACTGGCTCTGGACCGTCGAAACGAGCTCGGCATCGAGATCGGCACTCGTGATCTGGATGCAGTGTAACCCAGCTCCAGCGAGGAGCGACTCGACGGTGTCGTCTGCAATGATCTGGCCCTCGGAGACGATGAGGACCCGATCGCAGACTGCCTCGACGACGTCCATATTGTGACTGCTGAGGATGACCGTCAACTCCTCGGTTTCGACCAGTCGCCGCAACTCGGTCTGCAGCGTTCGCGAACTTTCGACGTCCAACCCAAGCGTTGGCTCGTCGAGGAAGACGACCTCGGCTCCCCCGGCGAGAACGCTCGCCAACGACACTTTCTGTTTCATGCCACGCGAAAGATCGCGGACGGGAACGTCGGCTTTCTCCGCCAGGCCTAACTGCTCGAGGAGCCGATCGTGACGGTCACGTACCGAATTCGGGTCGACACCGCTGATCGTCGCGAAGTATCGAAGGTTCTCACGCACAGTCAGTCGCCAGTAGTCGTTTCGCGCTCCCTCGAGCATCGCGTCGACGGAGGCGTAGGCCTCGCGAGGGCGGTCGTAGACGTCGATGCCACGGATCTCGACGGTCCCGTCGTCTGGAAGGACCATGCCGAGAATCGATTTGATGAGGGTCGTTTTGCCGGCGCCGTTCGGACCCAGCAAGCCGACGATCGAGCCGGGTTCGACCTCGAAGGTGACGTCGTCGACGGCGGTGATCGCATCTGCGCCGTCGCCGAATCGCTTGCTCAGTCCGGTCACAGATACGGCCGCATCACGGCCCCGCGCTGAGGAGCCGTCGCTGGCCGTGACGCTCGAGACAGGGCTGCGCTCGGGTCGAACGGTCGCGTTCTCCGAACATGACAGGTGAGCGTCCGCCGACAGCAGCGGCCCCTTGCTCGGGTCGATGGCGGCTCTGTCGCGTGTGACGTCTCGTCGGCCAGGGGTCACCGAACCGAGTCCGTGGATCGATCGGAACGAACGTACCCACCCTCTGACAGCCTCTGTTACCCCTCGGACGATCACGATACCGTCTGTAGCCCTCCGAGCTACAAAAACGCGAGGCCGACGGGGCGCGTCGCTCGAGAACGGTCGTCCCTTGCGGAGGATGACATTGCGGGGCGGAGCTATCGTGGAGATTCACCGCATTACTCAGAGAACCGCCGAAGTCACCCACGTTCTGACAGTGTGGAGACGCCCTCGCTCGAGCGTGTGGTCGTTGCTGGTCACCGTCGAGTTCGAGGGCCAACCGCTTGCCGTCGATGACCCACAGCGCAGCAGCCTTCGGGCGTCCAGTTCCGTTCACTGTCACTGCTCGCCGTCTCCGCTACGGGATCGCTAGTCGACGATGCCCGGTCCTTACCCGAAAAACGACTCGTGGACGGCACAGCCAGCTTCCTCGAGTACAGGCCCATCGACCGTCGTCTCGCCGCCAGCCCGGTCGATGATCTCCGAACACGGGACGTCGATTACGCCGCCACCGCGCAGGTCGTTCAGCGTGCTGCCGGCGACGCTGAACACGACCCGACCGAGTCCGGCGTAGTGGATCGCACTCGCACACATCGGACACGGCTCGGTACTCGTATACATCGTCACGTCAGTACGTTCGTCGGCCTCGAGTTCTTGACCCGCCCACCGGGCGAGTTTACACTCCGGATGCGCAGCGAGGTCGTCGTCGGTCACTGTCGTGTTCTCAGCCGTTCTGAGGACCGTCCCGTCACGAACGAGCAACGAGCCGAACGGCGTATTCCCGTTCTCGACTGCTCGCTCAGCGAGGTCGATCGCCTGTCGGATGTACTGCTCGTCTACTGATGCTGTCACAGTGAGACGTCGTCGCCAGGGGTGATATACTCCGTCGGTGCTCGTCGAGCGGTCCACTCGGGATCGATTGTCAGTTCGTGCGGTGGTGTCGACCGAGACACCGAGGACGAAAACCCCGACCGGGCGGCGTCGTCCGACTCGATCCTGTAGCTCAATTCTCACGAATTCCCGACCGAAAGCGGCTGAGGAAGCTGTTTAGAAAGTTCTATACTGACGGAGTCGAATACTATCGTAGAATGAAGGCGCTGAAACTCGACATGGTCCAGTACGACTGTCCGTACATCCGGACCACGCGAACCCACAACGTCGCCTTCCGCACCCAGCACTGGGATTTCAACCAGGCCGACCGCACCCTCGAGACGCGACTGCTCGCCATCGGTGAGACGCCCACGGAGTTACACGGCGCTCTCGAGACGCTCGAGGGACACGAGATGCTTCGGGGCTATGAGCTGCTGTCACGAAAGCAAAACACCGCACTCCTTCGATCGCGGATCGACGAAACCGACGCCATGCAGACGATTCGTCGAAACGACGGCTACGTAACCGGTCCGTTCGTGATCCGAAACGGAAGCGAGATCTGGAACGTCGGCTTCGATCGACCGATGAAAGCCGACGATGCCCTCTCGGAACTCGATGGGTCGAACGAGTTTACCGTCCAGGGAGACGACTCGATTCAGATCGACGACTTCTTCGACATCCTCCAGAACGTCGAATCTCTGGGTGCAATGCTTCGGGCGCTCCAGAACCTCACGGACAGGGAGCGAGAAACGCTCGAGATCGCCGTCGAAAAGGGCTACTTCTCGACGCCGCGAGGAACGACGCTGGACGGCGTCGCCGAGGAGTTCGACATCTCGAAGATGGGGGCGTCGAAGAACCTCCGTCGAAGCCAGCGGAAGGTCCTTCGGCAGGTGGTTCAGGTCATGAACGACGTCGAAGCCCAGATGGAGTTACAGGAAGAGGCAGCCGATTCGCAGTGGACGGAGAAGTGAGCGCCGCCGGAGTTAGCGGATAACGCCGCGCGGGTCGATCTCCTCGCGAAGCAGTCGAAGCTGTTCGTCGGTCGGTTCGGGGCTGTGCTCGTAGTCACTCACGTCGATCTCGAAGCCGCTTTCTGCGTTGATCGTCGCCTCCTCGACGCCCGGGTGTAAGAACTCGAGTGTCAGCTTGCAGTCGTCGTCGAAGCCGTAGACGCCGTACTGGGTGATGACGTGGCTCGGCCCGGTGTCGGCGGGCAGGCCTGCCGCCTCACGTGCACCTGGGCCCTCGAGATAGCCCGGTGTGGTCAGGAAGTCGAGTTCCTCGACGAAGCTCGTCTCGTCCTGGCGCATCGCGACGATCGTCTCGTTGGCGAGCGAGCCGATGTCGTTCGCGCCACCGCTGCCGGGGAACCGAACGGTCGGGCGCTCCCAGTCGCCGATGACCGTCGAGTTCAGATTGCCGTGGCGGTCGATCTGTGCCGCACCGAGGAAGCCGTAGTCGACGAAACCGGCGCTCATGTAGGACATGACGTCGTGCATCCCGGCGGCTTTCACGCCGCGGTGGAAGGTTCGCTCGTCGCCGACCGAGATCGGCAGTTCGGGCGCATCGGGGCCGATGCCGCCGGCCTCATAGATCATCGTCGCGTCGGGCGCGTGGGTCTTCTGGGCCAACATCGCCGCGAGCATCGGCATCCCCGTCCCGACGATGATCGTGCTCTCGTCTTCGATGAGTGTCGAGGCAACGGTCGTCAGCAGTTCCGTCGACGTGTATTCCTCGCTCATGTGCGCTCACCTCCTTCGGGACCGCCCGTCTCCGGGCGCTCGTAGTTCTCGATCGCCTCGAGATCGGCCAGACGCTCCTCGCCGCCGACGACCTCCAGGTACTCCTCGAAGTCCTCGGTCCCGGTGACGTACCGTTCGAGGTACTCCTCGAGGCCCTCCTCGGTCTCCGTTAGCTCCATCCACTCCTCGAGGTGGGCTTCGTCGAAGTAGTACTGATAGGGCATCTCACCGGGATGGCTCCCATAGGGGGCCTCGACGACGGCGTCGACGAGGAAGTAGGGGATTTCGACCTCCTTCGGTCGCGCGCGGAGTTCGTCGCTGTCGACGATCTCCTCGGCGGTAATGATCAGTCGTTTAGCCGCAGCCGCCAGCTCGGGGTCCTCGACGCTGATGCCGTCGATGACGGCGTTGCCGTACTTATCCGCTTTCGAGACGTGGATGCAGACGGCGTCGGGGTAACAGGCGGGAACGAGCGTGATCGGCTCGCCAGTCCAGGGGTCCTCGACGATATTCGCCGAACTCTTCTCGAAAGTCTCCGTCCCGGCGAGAATCCGGCTGGGGATGAACGGGACGCCCATCTTCGCGGCGAGGAATCGCCACTGGAGCGTCGCGTTACTCGCTTCGGCGACGACCTCGACGTCACCCTCCTCGACCCGGCGACGACCTGCAGGGGCGAGCCCGCGGGTCTCGTGGGCGAAACAGTAGGCCGCCTCGACTTTCGAGACCGCACCCGCCGCGATCAGCAGGTCGGCGTCGAAGACGGTGGTCTTCCCGGAGAGCGTCAGGTCCTCGATGCCCTGTCTGACGATCTCGTGGAGGATCGGTGTCGAGATGCGGACGTGGCCGAAGCCGCCACTCGCCAGTAAGTCGCCGTCGTCGACGAAGCGCTCGACGGCCTCCCTCGCAGTCATCCGCTTGTCCTCGAACGCTCGCGAACGGTGCTCACGGTTCCAGGCTCTCACGTCGTCGGGGTGTTCCCAACCGACGAGTTCGCCCTCCCCTTCGTCGATGACGTTCATTCGTCGGTCACCTCCTGTCCGTCGACCGGCGTAAATCCGACGAATCGCTCGGCATCCGTCCCGGACTCGAGCACCGTCGGCTCGACCTCGAGTCCGGTCTCGACTGCCTCGGGGTCGATGCCGGTGACCTGGCCGGTCAACGTCACGGGACCGAACGACGCGAGCGCGACGACGTACGGGGCGTCTTCCCCGAAGTCGGGGTGAGGCACACGGATGACCGTCTTCGAATCGACCGTTCCCGTCCGAGCGAGTGGCACGCGCTCGAGGTCGGCATCTCCCGTCACGAGCGGCGGGATGGTTGCCTCGCCGTCGGTTCGGAGGTAGTAGCCGTCACCTTCCTCGAGTGCATCGAGCCAGCTGTCGTAGTCCGCCTGCAGAACGCGTTCGACGCTCATGAGTCGACCTCCAGCACGTGAACAGCAGCCGTCGCGACCGTGCCACCGGCGTTGTGGGTGACGCCCACCTCCGCATCGGCGACTGCATCGGCGTTGGGATGCGTACCCGCGAGCAGTTTCGTTAGCTCGACGAGCTGGCCAACGCCCGTCGCAACGGGGTGGCCCTTCGCTTTCAGTCCGCCCGAGAGGTTGACCGGACGCTCGCCGTCGGCGGTCGTCTCGCCGTCAGCGGCCGCCGTGATCGCCTCGCCGGGCTCGTAGAATCCAAGCGCCTCGAGAGCGAGGACTTCGGCGATGGTAAAGCAGTCGTGGACCTCGGCGACGTCGACGTCTTCGGGAGCGATGCCAGCCTGGTCGTAGGCCGCATCGGCCGCCGACTCGGCCGCCCGCATTCGGGTGACGTCCTCGCGCGCTTGCAAGGCCAGGGTGTCGGTCCCGCGTCCGGAACCCGCGATCGAGACCGCAGCCTCGAGGTCGTTTCGCTCGGCGTACGCACGGGAAACCAAGACGGCGGCAGCGGCCCCGTCGGTGATCGGACAGGCATCGAGCAGTCCCAGCGGGTCAGCAACGGTCGGAGCCTCGAGGACGTCCGCGACGTCGATTTCGCTCTGGAACTGCGCCTTCGGGTTCGTCGCCGCGTTCGCGTGATTTTTCACGGCGATGTGAGCGAGCGCGTCACGTGAGCCGCCGAAGCGATCCATGTAGGCGTCAGCGAGCAACGCATACGCACCGGGGAACGTCAGGCCGGGACGCCCCTCGTGGAGTTCATCCGCCGCACGGGCGAGCGCCGCGGTCGTCTCTCCGGTCTCGAGATTCGTCATCCGCTCTGCGCCGCCAACGAGGACGACGTCCGCTGCGCCGCTTTCGATCGCACGAACGCCGTCGGCGATCGCGTAGCCACCGGAGGCACACGCGTTCTCGATCCGCGTGGCCTCGAGGTTGGTCGTGCCGATCCCGGCGGCCATCAGCGGGGCCTGGTGACTCTGTTCTTCGGCCGTCTCGCCCATGTAGTTGCCATAGTAGAGGGCGTCGACGTCCGAACCCGAGACGCCGCTCGCCTCGAGCGCGCTCGAGCGCGCCTCGGCGAACAGCTCTCGGCCGGTCCGACCGGCGTGTTCGCCGAAGTCGGTCGCGCCAACACCGGCTATCAGTGTCTCTGCCATTGCTAGTACGGACGGCTGCTATCGCCCAAAAGCGCCGGGTTGATATGTATACCTCTTCGCCGGGCGAACCCGCCGTCGGACACCGAAACGGAGCAACCGCCGTCAGTCGTCGCGGGCCGCGGCTCTATCGCTCGGAGAGCGACCCCGGCGTCCACGAGCTATCGAACGTATCGTGGACGAACGGTTTCCCATCGGCACCGGCGTACGTCCCGACGACCTGCCCGT
This sequence comes from Natrarchaeobaculum sulfurireducens, assembly GCF_003430825.1. Lineage (NCBI taxonomy): Archaea > Methanobacteriati > Methanobacteriota > Halobacteria > Halobacteriales > Natrialbaceae > Natrarchaeobaculum > Natrarchaeobaculum sulfurireducens. Next base: position 3,041,564 of record NZ_CP024047.1, read on the forward strand.
CGCCCTCGAGATAGTACTGGTACGTGGTGAGCCCCTCGAGGCCAACGGGCCCGCGGGCGTGGATCTTTCCGGTGCTGATGCCGACCTCGGCACCGAGTCCGTAGCGGTAGCCGTCGGCGAACCGAGTCGAGGCGTTATGAAAGACACTGGCCGAGTCGAGACTCCGCATGAACCGCCCGGCTCGGTCGGCGTCGTCGGTCACGATGGCGTCCGTGTGTTTCGAGCCGTACGTCGTTATGTGGCGAGTCGCTTCCGCGAGCGAGTCGACGATCTTGATGGCGAGCACGAGGTCGCCGTACTCGGTCTCCCAGTCGGCTTCGTCCGCCGTCTCCATCGGGACGATCGCTCTCGAGGCGTCGTCGCCTCGCAGTTCGACGCCGGCGTCCTCGTACTGGGTCGCGATTTCGGGCAGGAACTCCTCAGCGACAGCCTCGTGGACGAGCAGCGTCTCGACGGCGTTACACACCGCGGGATACTGCACCTTCGCATCGTAAGCGATGTCGGTCGCCATCGAGAGATCGGCGTCGCTGTCGACGTAGACGTGACAGACGCCCTCCGTGTGGCCGAGCACGGGGATGCTCGTGTTGTCCTGGATGTAGCTCACGAACGCCGAACTGCCCCGCGGCATGACGAGGTCGATCTCGTCGTCCATCTCGAGGACGGTGTCGACGTCGGCTCGCGCCTCGATGAGCTGGGCCCATCCGTCGGGGACGTCGGCCGTCGCCTCACGGATCAACTCGAAGAGGACGCGATTCGAGTGACTCGCCTCGCTGCCACCTTTGAGGATCACCGCGTTCCCCGATCGGAGACAGAGCGACGCGATCTGGACGAGCGCGTCGGGTCTGGACTCGAAGATCGTCCCGACGACGCCGATGGGGACGGTACACTTGTACAGTTCTAACCCATCGTCGAGTTCCCGAGCCGTCTGCGTTTTTCCGAGCGGATCCTCCTGGGCGGCGACGCTCCGAACCATCGCCGCGATACTCTCGAGTTTCGACGGCGAGAGCCGAAGCCGGTCGACGAGTGCCTGGCTGTACTCCCCCGCCTCGAGGAGCTGTTCGGCCTCGCGAACGTCTTTCTCGTTGGCCGAGAGGATCGCGTCGTGGTTCGCGTCGATCGCCTCGGCGATCGACTCCAGTGCGTCCGATCGCGTCTCGTCGGACGTCCCTGCGATCTCGAGTGCAGCCGTCTGTGCCTCCTCTACTTTCGTTTCGGTCGTTTTCTCAGTCATCGTCATCTCCGTTGATGGGGACGAATAGGGTCCCGACCGCTTCTTTGGCGGTGATCTTGGCCAGGACGTCGTCTTCGGTCGACTCGGCGATAATGGCCGGGATGCCGTGTTCACTTGCCGAGCGGGCACCAGCCACCTTCGTCTGGATGCCGCCGAAGGCGTCCCTCGAGCTCTCGGTAACTACCTCCTGAACCGTCGTATAGTTACTCCCGACGGCCTCGATGCGCTCGGCCGATGGGTCGCGCTTTGGGTTCCCGGTGTAGACGCCGCCGACGTCGGTGAGCGTAACCAACAGATCGGCATCGATACCGATCGCGACCGACGACGACAGCATGTCGTTGTCACCGATGCGAAGCTCTTCGGTCGCAACGGCGTCGTTCTCGTTGATGATCGGGACGATGTCCCACTCGAGGAGCGTCTCGACCGTGTTCGTAAAGTTGGTAAACCGGTCCGGGTTCTCGAGGTCGTGTCCCGTGAGCAGGATCTGGGCGACGGTCTGGTCGAACCGCTCGAATCCCTCGGTGTACCGTCGCATGAGCTGTGATTGCCCGACCGTCGACAGCGCCTGTGATTCCTCGACCGTCTCGTCCGTCAACCCAATTAGCCCCTTTCCGGCTCCGACGGCCCCGGACGAGACGAGGAGGACCTGCTTTCCCGCCTGGCGAAGGTCCATCACGTCCTCGACGAGTTTATTCACCTTCTCGTCGTCGAGCCTCGAGCGGTCGTCGGTCAACGAATTCGTGCCCGCCTTGACGACGACCAGTTCGGCGTCCACTGCGAGCTGTCGGGCATCGTCGATAACCGCTGGCTCGACGGCATCGGTGAGATCGGCCGCCTCACTCATGCTCGACTCCCCGTGCCAGCTCTTCTGAGCGGCGTTCTGCGGCGGCGACCGCGGCCATCAGCGCCTCGTCGGCCGTACTCTCTCGAAGGACACCCATTCCCTCGATGGTCGTTCCCTTCGGAGAGCAGACGTCGTCGATGAGGTCGTCGATGGACGCATCCGACTGAAGGACGGTCTCGGCGGCACCCTTGAACGTCTGTGCGGCGAGAACTGTCGCATCGTCGCGGCTCAATCCGCCGTCGACGCCCGCCTGAATCATCGCACCGATGAAATAGTAGACGAATGCGGGGCCGCTCCCGTTGACTGCGGTGGAAACGTGCATCTCCGTCTCGTCGATTTCGACGAACACGCCGACGTCCTCGAGCAGGTCGGCGACCTCGTCGGTGAGCGTCTCGGCGCTTACAGCCGCTGCCATATCCCCCGTCGCGGCCGCGAGGTTCGGCATGAGCCGAACGACGTCCGCGTCCGTCCGCGCTTCGAGCACCGTCGTCGGAACGCCCGCAGCGATAGAGATCAGCGTCTGATCCGACGACAGGTCGAGATCCTCGACGATGGCGGCGGTGAGGTCCGGCTTGACGACGACGAAGACGATCGGCGACTCGGCGGCAGTCGCGAGGTCAGTCGTGGTCGTTTCACAGTGGACTTCGATCTCGTCGAGTACCTGTTGATCAACGTCGCAGGCCGTGATCGTGTGGGTTCCAGTTCTCGAGAGTCCTCGCACGAGGGCACTCCCCATGTTTCCACATCCGATAACGCTGACGTGTCCCATTCTGTCCACCGATGGGCGCGTGAGACACAAAGCGGCTCTGGTTTCGAGGGCAGCCGCTCTCCTCGAGCGTCGGGCCGGGACCATGTACGTGAGGAACCGGCGATCGAGCGACAGAGACTGTCTGTGGCTATCCGATACGGGAGTGAGTGGCCAGAGAGAAGGTGGCTAACAGGGGGTCAGATCTTCAGGAAGAGGACGATCAGGTTGATCACCACCATCGCGACGAAGCCGACGAGCCAGAGTTCCATATCATCACCTCCGTTAGAGTTTGAAGATGGGTTCGACGTGGTCTGGAACGTTCTCGCCGCTGGCACCGTCTGTCACGTATGAGACGAAGATCGTCACGGAGATCGAGACGGCGATCGCGATGAAGTAGAAGTCCATCCCGATCGGGAACGCATACCCCAGTTGCGTCGCGGCCAACAGTGTGACGTTGAGCAAGAGGGCAGAGGCGAGACCGGCGGTGACGCCCTCGCGGCTCGCACCCTTCCAGAGCAAGCCGACGACGACCGCCGGAATCGTCCCGCTGACGAACGTCCCCCAGCCGAAGGTTCCGAGAATGGCGACGAGGTGTCCACCGTAGAGGCCGAAAAGCACCGAGCCGACACCGACGACGAGCACCGCAGCCCGGCCGAGCCAGGTCTCGCGTTTCTCGGAGAACTCCCAGCCCATCGCCCGCACGAAGTCACGGGCGATCGCACCGGAGGCCACCGACAGGAAGAACGCGGCGGTGGACATGATCGCGGCGACCAGGCTCGCGTAGATGAGCATCTGGAGACCGATGTGGAGCCGTTCGACGAACTCGAAGGCCGCCATGTCGGGATCCGTAAGCGGCTCGATGGTCCCTGCCGCAACCATGTAGAGTGCAACGAAACCGATGAGCAACCAGAGGAGGCTCCCGACGGCGTAGGTGACGCCACTGACGAGACCGACGGTTCGCAGGCCCTTCGGATCGTCGATCGAGAACATCCGCTGGAGGACCTGTGGCTGGCCCATAACACCGATACTGAAGACGATGGGCCAGATCAAGAGCAGGCCGGGTGCCGAGCTTTCTGCGAGCCCCCAGCCGTCGAGCATTTCGGGAGTGAACGCTTTCGTCACGTCCTCACCGGTGAGTTCGCCAGCCTCGACGACCGTCATGGTCGTGTTCTCCATTCCACCAGCGATCTGGAAGAAGCCGACGATGACACCGACGACGCCGACCAGCATCACCGCGCCAGTGTACGCTCCCGCGAGCTGGGCGGAAGCCATGCCGCCGACGGCGACGTAGACGATGATCAGGCCGAAGACGGTCCAGACGGCGGCTTCCATCGAGATGCCGAGGATCACCGAGAGGACGTAGCCACCGCCTGCGACCTGCGACGCGAGATACGCCCAGCAGGCGATAAAGAGGATCAACGCGAGCATCCCGCGGATCGCACCGCTGTTAAAGCGCTCGTCGGCGATGTCACCGAGCGTCCCGATGTCGGCGACGTCGGCCATCCCGCGGACGCGCTTGCCGATGATCCAGTAGGCCATCGCGAAGCCCAGCCCGCTGGCGAAAGTCATCCACAACGAGGAAGTCCCCATCTCGTAGACGAGTCCGGGGCCGCCGATAAATCCGAACGCGCTCATGATTCCTGACATACTCGCCAGGGTAATCACCGCCGCACCGAACATCTTCGTCGCACCGTAGAACTCGTCCGAGGAGTCGATCAACCGCTTGCTGTAGAGACCGACGCCGAACACCGAGAGAATAAACAGGGCAACGAAGCCCGGAACGAGCAGATCGATCATCAGTTACGCACCTCCGCTGATTCGGCCGTTTCCTGGGCGTCAGCTTCGGCGTTAACTCGTTCGACCTCCTCGAGGAACCGGTCCCACTCGCCTTCCGGCAAGAAGTGCTTGCGGAAGTAGATGCCGTAGGCCAGCGTGACCGTCATGAATCCGCCGACCCAGTACAGCCAGTAGGCGGCAGCGAACGACGGGTGCATCCCGGTAATCAGGAACTCCGGCGAGCCGCTGAAGGCGTTCGCGTAGTACTCGATCAGGACGTACGCTGACAGCTGGAAGACCGTCCAGATCCCCAGCGGATAGACGAGCAGTTTCGTCGAGATCGTTCCGTTCGAACTCGCGCCGATGACGAACCACGGGTGAAAGAGAAACACCGATAGCAACAACGCCGGGAACCACTGCCCCACCAGGGCAAGCCCGAGAACGACAGCCCAGAGGACCCCGCTCGCGAGCATCAGCTCCGAGGTCCTGCTCTCGACGTCGATCTCACCGTTCAACATCGCCCCGCCCTCCGGGGAACCGATTCGCCCCGCTCGAGTCGCCGCCGTGTTTCGGTTGTTCGGGTCATGTCTATCACTCGTAGGTGTTGACGAAGCCGCCGTCCCACAGCAGGTCATCGCCGTTGAGATGTTTGCCGTGCCGGGAAAGACCGAACGCGAACAGGTTTCCGGCTTCGACGGGCTCCATCATCTCCGAAGCCCGTGCCTGCCCGAGCATCACGTCCTCGACGACCGCTCGCTCGGAGATTTCTCGTTCCCTGGCCGTATCAGCGATCTGGTCCAACACGAGCGGCGTCTTGACGTAGCCCGTACTGACCGAGAACGCCCGAATGTCGCCCTTTCCTTCCGCTGCGGTCGATTTGGTGAGCCCGCGAAGGCCGAATTTCATCGTGTTGTACGCGACCTTATCGCGGGTCACGTAGTGGCCGTGGACCGAGGCCATGTTGGCGATCGCACCGACGCCGTCGTCCGACTCCCGAATGTGCGGGAGCGCCAGTCGTGTCAGATACATCGGCGCACGGAGCATCACCCGGTAGATCAGGTCGAACGTCTCCATCGGGAACGACTCGATCGGCGAGATGTACTGCATCCCAGCGATATTCGCGACGTATCGGAGCTGTCCGGCGTCGGCAGCCGTCTCGACTAACGCCTCGATCTCGGCGTCGTCGGTCAGGTCACAGCCGACCGGCTCGAGACGACCTTCGATCTCGAGTTCCTCGCCTTTCTCGACGGTCTCGGAGAGGCCGTCCTCGTCGACGTCGGTCGCGACCGTCGTCAGGCCGTTAGCCGCCAGGACGAGCGCCGTCGCTCGACCGATACCCGAGGCCGCGCCGGTTACGATCGCGACGTTCTCCGGAGAGAACCGTGGATCGTCGAGTTGGTGGATCGCCTCAGCGGTGATCTCGGGCGGTTCGATACTACTGTGAGTGTCGGATTCTTCGCTCATCTAAATAGAGAGAGGGACGGGACGCCGGTCAAACGGGAGGTTGATATGTAACCACCGCCGCCGGTGACAATGGCTCACTGACCGCGTGGTCCCTCGAGGTCGGCACCGGAGACGACGCTCGCAGGTCCCACCGCGAGCGGACTGCGGCCGGCGTTCAACGTATGCACCAGTAGTCTTATTCGGACGATTTCGTATTACCTCAACATGGGTCGGCCACAAAACGCTCCACTATCGGGTCGACGAAGGGTTCTCCAGGCCAGTGGTGCCACCTTGGCTACTGCATTGGCTGGCTGTGTCGCTCGAGGAGACGACGACGACGCGGACGGAGAGAGACTCGATGGCGAGCCTGGTGACGGTCCACCGCCGGACCACGTCGAGATCACCGACCACGATCTCAGCCGGGCGCACATACGAGCCACGTGCACCTTCGAAGCCGGGCCAGGCGACAGGGAGAACAAGGTCCAGCGCAACATCGTCACTGGCACCGTCGCGAACGCCTCGGCAACACCGCTCGAGCGCGTCGTCGTCGACGCGACAGTCTACGACGAGTCAGAGACGAAACTGGGCACGTACTCAGATCAGACCGACACCCTCGATTCGATGGCCATCTGGGAGTTCGAGATTCTGGTTTTCGAGGAGGCCGACGATATCGAGACCTACGACGTCGAACTCGAGACGCTCGACTGGTAGGCGACGGACACCGGTAGGACGTGAACGTTCGCGACCGACACTACTCGCCGATATGGGGTGCTGAACGGCGTGTCTGGCACAACTGCGATACGGACCTCTAGGTACCGTTTCCGGCACAACCGTCACTCAGACAGTCCTACCGCGCGACGGAATCTAGTCGGTCGTCACGACCCCTCGTTGGCGTTCGAACGCCTGTCGTACGTCCTCGAGAGTTTCGTACGCCGACAGCGCCAGCCCGAGCTTGATCCGTGCCTTCCACGGCGGTAGATCACCAGCTGGGATCGTCCCGTGGTCCCGGAGCGTCCGGCTACCGCCAGGGCCGCCGTAGCGCGCCGAGACGGCACCGTCGTAACAGCGCGTGGCGACGACGACCGGGATACCTGCGTCGATGGCATCGGCGACGGCGTCGCCGAGTTCGGGCGTCGTGTTCCCGATACCGCTGGCCGCAAGGACGAGTCCGTCGACACCGTCCGCGACGGCGCGCTCGAGTTGTCGGTCGTCGACGGCCAGCCCACTGGGGAGTATTTCGACCCGAGCCGTCGTCTCGACGGCCGGGAGCGAGACCGACTCACTGTGTGGCTCACGCCGAAGCGCTACTCCGTCGGCCGTGACCTCGGCGACGGGGCCCGCGTCGGGTGAGGCGTAGCCCTCCGGTCGCCCCGCCCGAGCTTTCGTCACCCACCGAGCCGCATGAACGAGATCGCCGAAGGCAACGTAGGCACCGTCCGTGAATCGGTCGTCGGCCGCCACGCGAACCGCCTGCAAGAGGTTCGCTGGCCCGTCCGCGCTCGGCGCGTCGGCGGGTCGCTGCGCACCGGTGAACACGATCGGCACCGGCGCGTCGACCACCAGATCGAGGTAGTACGCCGATTCCTCCATCGTGTCGGTACCGTGGGTGACGACGACGCCGTCGACGCCGTCGTCAGCTGCCCGGTCGACGGCGGCTGCGAGCGACGCGATATCTGAAAACGAGAGGTGAAAACTCAGTTGATCACAGACAGACTCGACGTCGACGGTCGCAACGGCCTCGAGTTCGGGAACGGCAGCGACGAGGTCGTCACCGGCTTTCGAGGGCGTCGCCCCCTGTGGTCCAGCCGTCGACGCGATCGTTCCACCGGTGCTGAGCACGCGAACGTGTGGCATATACTGGAGATACGACTCGAACTACTTCGTTCGTCCGTCTCGGCCGGAACCCCGAACGTCCGCTTCGACACCAACACAGGGACCGGAGCGGGGCCTAGAGCGCGCGTTCCATCTCGTACTCGCCTCGGTCACGCAAGGTGATCTCGAATCCGGCCGACCGGTAGAGGTTCATCGCGATCCGGTTCGATCGTGAGACGGAAAGCCAGACGTGGGACAACCCGTTCGCCTGACCGAGACCGAGCAGGCACCGAATAAGCTGGGTTCCGATACCGGCTGCCTGGTACGCCGGACGGACGAAAATGGCGAGCTCAGACGTTTCGTCGTACGGAATCAACACGGCGTGGCCGACCACCGTCTCTCCGTGTCGGGCGACGACGTTCAGGCCGTCTTGGAGGAGGTCGTCAACCCAGGTTCGGACGCGGTGTTCCTGTCTGGGCGGGACCCCCTGTGAGCGTGAGTCGGTGTCGAAGTGACCGTACATCTCTACCAGTGGCGCAGCACCACCGGTATACTCGCGTACGGTTACGTGACGCTCCTCACGATCGACGAACGATTTCGATGGACGTGGAAGCTGTGGCCGCGAATCGGTGCCAGAGGCCATATCCCTAGTTGGACCACAGTGGGCCTAAGGATACCTCGCGTTCCCGGTTGCTGGGACTGATCCGCTACGGCAACAGACTGGTAGCTGCCGGGGAGCGAGTTCCGGACAGCAGCTGCGACGAAAGGTAGTGGCCTCGGCGCCTTCGGGTAGATCGTCACCGGATGCGAGGAACGGGAACATCCCGTCCGGCCCCTACACCCTCGGCACCGCAGTTCTTCGTCATCGGCCAGCCTGTACGTTAGTCACGACTCCTCAAGAACGTTGCCGTCGTGCAGGCCGTGTCGGTCTACACTGCCGACCTCGAGCGAAAGCCCGATCTCGGGTCGAGGGATCAGTGCCGAGGACAGTCGGCCGATTCAGCGGCCCTCGCCGGGAGGTGTGCCGCCGTCGTGCCAGGTCGCATCGGTCAGATCGACGTCAGAGAGCGTCGTACTCTGGAGGGATGCCCCCTCGAGATTCGCCGCCGAGAGGTCGGCTCCCGTGAGATTAGCTGCCGTAAGGTCCGCGTCCGAAAGATCCGCCCCAGAGAGATCGGCGTCCGACAGATCCGAACGCGAGAGGTCGGCTCCGGCGAGGTCCGTCCCGGAGAGGTCGATCCCCGAAAGGTCCTCCTCTGCGAGGTCGACACTCCCGACGGTCGCGCCCGTGATCGTCGCGTCCGCGAAGGTCGTCTCCTCGAGAGTCGCCCCCGAGAGGTCGGCACCCGTGAGATCCGTGTCGTCGAAGAGAGCTGCCGAGAGGTCGGCATCCGTCAGATCGGCTTCCGAGAGGTCGGCTCCCGAAAAGTCAGTCTCGGAGAGCTCGGCGCCGACGAACGTGACATTCGAGAGGTCGACGTCCGAGAAGTCGACATCGGTGAACGACACACCGGTAAAGTCGGCCCCGCGGACGTCCGCAACGGTGAGCACGCTCGGCAGGACGGCGGCGTCAGTGAGTTCAGCGCCGGTGAGATCAGCGTCCTCGAGGTCCGCGAGAAAGAGATCGGCAGCCGACAGATCGGCGTCCGAGAGAGTCGCACCGGCGAGGTCGGCTCGAGCGAGATCACAACCCGACAGGTCGGCGCCGGCGAGGTCGGCACCAGGTTCGATCGAGTGACCGTTACACTCGGTTGGTCGATCATCACCTCGCACCCCGAGACACCCCGACAGTACCCCAAAACTGGCTACAGTGGCCGCAAGCGAAGTTCGCCTCAACAGGCGTCGTCTGGTCGTCACATCGTCGGGTCCGTTTGCACACATGGTGAGTGGAGGGCTCGTCCGTCATCGAAAGACGACGCGCGTCTATCAAGTCTTTTGTGATCGAACCGCGGCCGGTCAGTTCGACGACGCTCGCCGAAACGGCGCGCTCGAGCCGCTACGTTCGGTAGAACAGTTCCGAACCGAACTCGCCACGCTCGAGGGCATGACGGGGTCCAGGGGTCGATGGTGATCGAGTCGACCGTGGCACGGTGGCCCACGTGCGCCCCCGAACTCCGACCGTCCACGGTATGTAGACGGCATCGGACATACCAGTGGATAGTCAACAAAATCCTCCCCTACTCACGTAGGTTCAGTCGTGTTCGACCGCTGGGGATCGATACCGCCCAGATAACTATCTGATGAGATAGCAGTAAATAAAACATATATGACGATATTATGCTACATGACATGAGACATATAACTTTCGAGACTGAGCGATCGGAATAGGCCGCATTCGTCTCGAGGGAGTAGATTTCAGACGATCGTATCATCCAGATCGGTTGATCGAACGAAGGTGCGAAAGACGAAAGGAACGGCCGCAAAGCCGAGCGAGTAACCAATCGTGTGCTCGAGAAGTGAGCGTTCAGGTAGACAGAGATAGTAACATATTCTGATGCTTACCGACTCATGGCAACTACGATATACGATCTGCGATGATGTTCTTCTGAATCTCGCTCGTACCCTCGTAGACCTTCGTGATGCGGGCATCTCGGTAGTTACGCTTGGCGGGGTAGTCGGTCACGTAGCCCGAGCCACCGTAGACTGGATACCCTCGTCGACGACCTCGACCGAAATTTCAGAGGCGAACAGCTTCGCCATACTCGACTACTTCGCGGCGACGTCCTCACCGAGAAGTTCTCGCTGCGAGCCTCTGTCACGGACGAGATCGACTTCGATGACGCCGACGCTCCCGAGGAGAACGTGCTCCCGGAGTCGGGGATGAAGGGGCCGCCGTCCTGTCTCACACAGGCCCGCATCGCTCGCGGGATGATCGGCAGTCGCAGCATGATGACTGACTACTCGCCGATGTGCCACACGGCGAACCTCGAGCCGGGCCACACCGACGAGGGAGCCCACGACAGCAATACGCTCGTGCTCGACGAAGATCTGACCGGGATCACAGCCTACGAGTGACGCTGGTCGTCAAAACCGGATTTCGGCCTCGGAAACGTTCGCGTGTGACAGGCCGTCACCGAAACAGTCTTCGGCGCCTCGCGGGAACGATCAGGCGATGGACGAGGGGAACGCCAGTCCCGGCCCGAAACCGAAAGTCGTCCGGCTCATCGACCAGTACGACCTCGAGGGAGTCGGCGACGAACTCGAACGCCGCTGGAGCCATCCGGACGACCGCGAGAGCCTTCGATCGCTGGCCGACTGGTTCAACGAGCAACTCCTTCGAGCGGCGCTTTCCGAAGCCAGTGTGGATGTACTCTCCGAAGACGTTTCACGGCTGTACGCGATACTCACCGGCGACACGGGCAGTCGTGGCGAACGAACACAGATCGGCCGCCGGCTCGAGCGCGAAGGCCTCGACGTGGACGCGATCACCGATACGTTCGTTTCCTACGGCGCGATCAGGTCGTATCTCGTCGGTCATCGGGGCGTCTCCCCACCGTCTGCGTCCGACGGAATCAACCGGGAGTCGACCGCACAGACCATCGAAGGACTCCGGCGGCGTACGGGGACGGTCACAGAGAACAAACTCCAGCGGCTGCGAAAGACCGACGAACTACACCTCGGGCCACACCGCGTTCTGGTCGACGTTCAGGTCCTCTGTGAGGAGTGTGGAAAGCAGTACGAGATCACCGGACTACTCGAGTCCGGAACCTGTGATTGTTTCGAGTCCGGCGAAACGTCGTAGACTGGAATCGTTCAGAACCCATAACACCAGTACCAATGTTATGGGTTGGCCACCGTCGAGCGGCCTCAGATTTCTGAAATCCGGTCGTGAACGTCGTCGATCGCCGCCGCGTCCTCCGGGAGCAACGCGACGACGAGAAAGTCCGTGTACGATTCGAAGTACTCCACGAGGGCGGCGATCCGATTCGAATCGAGTGCCTCGAGCGAGTCCAGCAGCATGAACGGGACGACGTCGTACACCTCGTGGACGAGGTAGCCCGCAAGCGCGAAGATCAGACCCGTTACCTCGCGTTCGCTCTCGCTCAGATGCTCGATCGTGTCCTCGTAGGTCCGCCCATCCTCAGTGCTCCGAACGATATGGAGATCGAACGTAGTTCGTTCGACCGTCCGGCGTCCTTCACGGACGGTCTCACCGACCCGTTCGATCCAGATGCGCTCGATGTTCTCGTACTCGAGCACCTCGAGAACCGCGTCCATGTGTTTGTTGAACGAATCAACGGCCTCGCGTTCGATACGATCGATCCGAGTCCGCAGTTCTTCGAGTTCCTCGCGGATCTCGTCTCGTCGGTCACGAAGGCGGTCCTCATCGTCGAGTGTCGACTCGATCGTCTCGATCCGGCCGATCGTCGTCTCGAGGTCGCGTTCGAGACGGCCGAGCGAGAACTCGAGTTCGTTGGCCCGTCGGTTGAGGTCGAGGAGACTCTCCTCGTCTCTCTCGTCGTCGTCACCTTCCGCCTCGAGTTCGGATGCCTCCGCTTCGAGTCGCTCGATGTCGCCTTCTAACTCCTCACGGCGGTCCGAAAGATCCTCGAGACGGCGTTCGCGTCGTTCGATCTCGTCGGTGACGTCCGCGAGGCGACGTTCGATGTGTTCGCGTTGGTCGCGCGCCTGGTCGATCTCACGACGTTCCGACCGAAGCTCTTGAATGCGCTCTTCGAGGTCGTCGCGCTCGCTGAGCTTCGTCTCCTGAAGCGACCGGAGCCGGTCGATCGTCGATTCGATCTCGGATCGGTTCACTTCGCTCCCACAGGTCCAACACTGGACGGACGCTTCGTCCTCGAGCAGCCGGTCGGTGACCTGACCATCACTCGAGTCGTCGGCATCGTCTGCCAGCAGCTCCCGAATTTCGGGATGTGCACCCTCGAGCATCTCCTCGTTGAACTGGACGATGCTCTGCAGTTGACTCACGACGCCGTCGATCGACTGCGATCGTCGCTGGAGCCGGTCGATCTCTTCGTCGATGTCGGTTCGGTCGAGCGAGCCGGGCTCGGGGAGTTCCCCGAGATCGTCCTCGAGATCGTCGCGTTCCTGTCTGAGGGCGTCGAGACTCTCACGTTCGGTCTCGAGGTCGAACCGGACGTCGTCGAGGTCGGAGCGTCGTTCTCGTAGCGTGGTCAGTTTCTCGTCGAGTTCGGCGCGCTCCTCGCGCTCGTCGTCGGGCGTCTCGGCCGCCTCGATCTCCGCGGTGATCTCCTCGAGTTCGGCTCGTTTGTCCTCGATCTTGTTCTCGAGGTCAGTCCGCTCGCGCTCGAGCGCTGGCAGTTCGCCCTTCAATGACTCTAGTCGGTCAAGTTCGTCCGCCACGTCCTCTTTCTCAGCCGTGAGCAGCGTGATTTCGGCCTCGATCTCGTCGGTGTCGATCGGCCGAAGAATAATTTCGCGCAGGTCGTCGCCCGTGGTCACCGCCCGCCTGGCCGGATTCGACTCGAGCAAGAACGCAAAGAGTTCGGCCAGTTCCGGATCCTCGAGGTAGGGCTCGCCACCCATCACGACGGTGCCGCCGTTTCGCTCCAGCGTGCGCCGGTACGTTTCCTCGCCCAGTTCGAGTTCGGCGCTGCCTGCTTCAGCGTCGGCTTTCAGCGAGGCAGATTCACCGCCGAGTCCGGCCATAAACGCTTGCAAAAGGGACGTCCGGTTGGTCGCATTTCGCCCCGCAAGAACGGTGACACCGGGCTCGAGTTCGACCGATGTCTCGTCGATACCGCCGATGTTTTGGGCCTGCAATCGCGCCTCTCGGGCGACTGGGTGCTGCGTAGCCATTGGTCGAACTACTTCCTAGTGAAGTGATAAACCTTTGGAGGGAGTGACGTCTCCTGCCACGTCGCCGACCGAACGGAAACCGAAACGACACGGGCTGGACGATAGACAGTACAGATACAGAAACAATATGTTGAATAGATAGCTTCGAGCACATTCGACAGGACGAGCATCCAAACGTTGGCCAGCCACGATAGAAGAACGAGTAAAGGACCGTAGAGCCTCTAATACTGCGGGGTGAGCTAATCTCGCAGAGTCGAGAGGCGAATCCAAATAATGGTTGTTTATTTATAATCCCGAAGTGTCTTTACATTCCAACATATTCAAGTGGAGGAGGCGCAGACGCACCCCCCGCTGACACACAGCATACGGCTGCTCGAGAGTTTAAATACGAAGAGGGGGCCAACGGGGGTATGTCGGACCGAACCGCTCCGTCTCGTCGGACCGTCTGTACGATGATTGGGACGCTCGTCGCAACGATACCGGCAGCAGCAGCTGTCAGTGCCCAGTCGTCTGGAGAGGGCTCGACCAGAGACCGAACGACCGTCGAACAGCGCGACACGGGCCGAAGAATCGGTGTCGTAGACGACGTACCGGACGGTGCAGAACGGTACGTCGCCGCAGTCGATCGAATCGTCGATGGCGAGCACGTCGTGTTACTGCTCGAGGACGATGATCGAGTGGTCGACCAGGTGGTCGTATCTGTCGACGAGTTCGACGAGATCGACGAGGGCGACCTGCTGATCGTGGTGGTCAAAGACGGCGAGCTACTGGCGTACCGGCACATCGACGAACGCCCCGATACCGTTCGCTCGAGCGACTATCAGAAATGCGGATGAGCCGACGATCCTGACCGACCGGCTAGACCGGGTCGGCTCGCACGAGGGGGTCCCCTGGACGGCGACTCCCGCCGCTGAACGGCTGTGAGGTTACCAGCGTTCGCTCAAGACAGCCATATACAAAACGTCGGTCAGTGCAGCAGTCGAATGGTGAACGAATTTATACGTGTGTCGCGTGATGACGAACGTATGCGACTCGAAGACGAGACAGTGCTTATCACGGGAGCGGCGTCCGGGATCGGACGAGAGACGGCCGAACGGTGTGCGAGCGAAGGGGCCCACGTCGTCGTGACGGACGTCGACGACGACGGCGGTGAAACGACCGTCGACGCGATCGACGCCGCAGGTGGGGATGCAGAGTATCGACGCCTCGACGTGACCGATAGCGATCGCGTCCACGAGGTTATCGACGACGTCGCTGCAACCCATGGCCTCGACGTGCTGATCAACAACGCCGGAACTGGCCACCCGAGTAGCAGTCTCGAAGAGATCGACGACGGCATCCGTGATTTCGTCGTCGACGTCAACATCAACGGCGTCTGGAACGGTTGTCACGCCGCATTACCGCACATGAAAGATCAGGGCCACGGTTCGATCGTCAACGTGGGTTCGCTGGCGAGTATCCTCGGACTACCCAAACAGGCGGTGTATTCGACGACGAAAGCAGCCGTGTTGAACCTGACCCGGACGATCGCCGCCGAAGCCGGTCCCTACGGCGTCCGAGCGAACGCCGTCTGTCCAGGGTTCACCGAGACGCAGATGCTAGAGCAGTACCTCGCGATCCAAGAGGACCCGGAGGCTGCCCGTGAGGCGATGGCCGAGCAGTATCCGCTCAAACGACTGGGAAAACCCGAGGAGATCGCCAGCGCAATCGTGTTTCTGTCGAGCGAAGAGGCCTCGTTCGTCAGCGGCCACGGACTGGTCGTCGACGGCGGTTTTTCGACCTGTTGAGACGTCACGAGGCCGCCGTAGCCGGCTACTCCTCGAGGACGACCGCGACACTCGCGAGCTGGTCGCCTGCGGTCACGGTCGCTTCCTGAGTGAGTGCATAGAGGACGCCCGCACGGTCGGCGACAGCCTCCTGCAGCGGGTCGTACTGCTGAGGATTGTACACCGTCCCGAGCGACGTGCCCTCGGAGACGACGTCGCCGACCTCGAGTGTCGGCTTCGGTCGGAAGAGCCCCGATTCAGTGGCGATACCCTGTCCGAGATGGTTTCGAGCGAGCGTCTGGGTTCGCTCGGGGGGCGAGCCAGGGAGCATCTCGAGGTGGCGACAGACGTCGAGCAGTCCCTCGACGCCAATTTCGACGGCTGACTCGACGATCTGTTTGTTGTGGGCCAGTTCGGGCGTGATCGACGGGATCCCCTCCTCGGCGGCGACGACACGGAGCTTCCCGGCGAATCCGCGTCGGTGCCACTCCTCGGACGCGTTCTCGTCGGCCCCCTCCGCGAGGAGGAGCTCGGTGCCAAAGGCTGAGGCGAGGGCTCGAGCGCGGGTGTCGGTTTCACGATAGAGGACGTGAGGGAGCATGTTCGGGCTGCCGGTATGGAGGTCGACGACGGCGTCGGCACGTTTGACGTACTCCCAGAGACGGGCGGCCATGCGCTGGTGGAGCGTTCCCTCGCCGTCGCCGGGCCAGACCCGATTCATGTTGGGGTTGACGCTGTCGATGGCTTCGGGCGTGGTATAGGAGACGCGGTCGAAGGTGAGCGGGTTCGCGACGGGAACCGCGATGACGGTCCCAGCGAGCGACTCGAGCGGCAGTCGATCGTGAAAGCGGCGTAACGCCTCGGTCCCGTTGATCTCGCGGCCGTGCTGGGCAGCCTGAACGTAGAGCGTCGGTCCGTCTGCAGCTCCACGGTACGTGTGAACCGTCGTCGACAACGTGATCCCCGAAGGGAGGACTTCGAGGGCCACCTTCTCTGTCGAATGTGTCCCGTCGCTCATGGCCAGTGATTCACCGTCCGGTCGTATGTACCTGCGGGCAACGAATGCCGACCCACCGACTGGCATACCGCCGAAGGGAACCAGTGTCAGCCCGGCGGGACGAGACCACTACCGTTTTCACTCGCCCCGCCGTCGCTGCGGGTATGGGAGACCTCACTGCAACCCTGCACACGACCGAGGGTGACATCGACGTCGAACTCTACGACGACCGCGCACCCCGAACCGTCGGCAACTTCGTCGGACTCGCGACCGGCGAGCGCGAGTGGACCGACCCTGAGACGGGCGAACGCATCACCGACGAACCGCTGTACGACGACGTGCTTTTCCACCGTGTCATCGACGACTTCATGATCCAGGGCGGGGACCCGACCGGCACCGGCCGCGGCGGCCCCGGCTATCAGTTCGACGATGAGTTCCACGACGAACTCCGCCACGACGGCGCAGGAGTCCTGAGCATGGCCAACTCCGGGCCAAACACCAACGGCTCGCAGTTTTTCATTACGCTCGACGCCACGCCTCACCTCGACGACCGCCACTCGGTCTTCGGGAAGGTCACCGACGGCATGGACGTCGTCCGTGAAATCGGGAGCACCGACACTGACGCCAACGACCGCCCGAAACAGGACATCCTGCTCGAGTCGGTCACCGTCCACGACGAGTAAGTACCGGACGGATCCGCATCGGTTCGATCGACACCGTTATTCTGCCGTCGTGCGCACAGACCGGTATTATTCCATCCAGACGAACCCTCCTGGTCGCGACCGCCTCGAGTCTCGGCGTCGGCCTCGCCGGCTGTCTCGGAAGCGGGAACGATGACCAGCGATCCGACGCGGACGACGACCAGCCAGCCTCCGAAGACGACCAACCCAGCGGGACAGAGACGACGGACGACCCGGAGCACCGACACGCGACGTTGCATACGAGCGAAGGCGACATCGACATCGAACTCGAGGCCGAACGAGCACCCCGGACCGTCGAGAACTTCGTCGGACTTGCCACGGGCGATCGAACCTGGACTGACCCCGAAACCGGCGACGAACGCGAGGGCGAGCCGCTGTACGACGACGTTCCCTTCCATCGCGTCATCGACGACTTCATGATCCAGACCGGCGACCCGCTCGGCACCGGTCACGGCGGCCCCGGCTACCAGTTCGACGACGAGTTCCATCCCGACCTGCGACACGACGACGCGGGAATACTCTCGATGGCGAACTCGGGGGCGGATACGAACGGCTCACAGTTTTTCATCACGCTCGAGGCCACGCCCCACCTCGACGACCGCCACTCGGTCTTCGGACGGGTCACCGACGGCATGGACGTCGTCCACGAGATCGGGGGCGTCGAGACGGACGACGCCGATCGGCCCACCGAAGACATCCTGCTCGAATCGGTTTCCGTCCACGACGCCTGAGACCGCCTGCCACGGCATCCGTCGTCTCGACCGCCCGACACACGGTCGGCTTGGTCGGAGCGGTGGCGATCCAGATCGGCTCGAGTCACGATCACGCGCGAGCGTTGGCTACAGGTTTAGGACGTTCGCCGTTGTGCCGTAGATATGGGCTTTACCGCCGCCGACGTCCCGAACCAGCGCGGTCAGACGATCATCGTGACAGGTGCTAACAGCGGCATTGGCCTCGAGACGACCCGCGAACTCGCACGCAACGGCGCAAGCGTGGTCATGGCTTGCCGAGACCGTGGCCGTGGCGAACGGGCAGCTCGAGACATCCGTGCGGACGTGCCCGCAGCCGACCTTCGCGTCGAAACGTGTGATCTGAGTAGCCTCGAGTCGATCCGCGAGTTCTCCGGCCACCTCACCGAACCGATCGACGTCCTCGTCAACAACGCCGGGACGATGGCGATTCCGCGCCGGGAGACCGACGACGGGTTCGAGACACAATTCGGCGTGAATCATCTCGGGCACTTCGCGCTTACGGGACTCCTGCTCGAGTCCCTCCTCGAGCGCGCCGACGACGAACCTCCCGCTCGGATCGTCACGGTTTCGAGCGGGATGCACGAACGCGGCGAGATCGAGTTCGACGACCTCCAGGGCAAGCGATCGTACGATCGGTGGGGTGCCTACGCCCAGTCGAAACTCGCGAACGTCCTGTTCGCCTACGAACTCGAGCGTCGACTTCGAACCGCCGACGTGAACGCCATGAGTCTCGCAGTTCATCCGGGCTATGCCGATACCCAGTTACAGTTCCGCGGGATCGGTGATCGTGGACGCTGGTTCCAGACGATCGTCCGCCGAGTGGCGAACACGGTGTTCGCTCAGTCGGCGGCTCGAGGCGCATTACCGACGCTGTACGCGGCCACCGCGGCGGACGTCGAGGGCGGTGCCTACTACGGCCCAAGCGGCTTCGGGAGTATGCGTGGGACGCCGGAGCGACAGGCGTCGTCGGACGCGTCGTACGACAGAGAAAGCGCCAAGCGGTTGTGGGCGGTCTCGGGGGAGTTTACGGGCGTTCGCTATGGCCTTCCCGAGCCAAAGCCCGCGACGGACGCGACGTGAGGGCGACGACGAACCGACGCGAACATCGAAACGCACATTCCTACCGAGAGCAAACCATCGCTTGCATTCCGTGCGAGGGTAGCCAAGCCAGGCCAACGGCGGTGGGCTTAAGACCCGCTCCTGTAGAGGTCCCTGGGTTCGAATCCCAGCCCTCGCATACCAACTCGAGCGCCAGTGAGAGCTGTGTATACGAACGCAGGATTCGAATCAGGGAGGCCGCATGCTCGCGAACGCAGTGAGCGAGACCGTCCGACCGTGGTCTCGAGGGTGAGCGTAGCGAACGATCGAGAGTTGGGAGAGCTTTGCTCTCCCTCTGGTTCGAATCCCAGCCCTCGCATACCAACTCGAGCGCCAGTGAGAGTCGTGTCTGCGAACGGCGTGAGCGACCAATCGACGCCTCGAGCGCCGGTATCGTGGCGAGTCCCGATGTGTACGCGAGACGGTTATGCGCCTCGAGCGCCTGTGTCCAGTCGTGAGCCTCGATCTGCAGATCCGTCGTGCGGTCGCCGACGATGCGACCGACATCGCCCGCTGTTACCGGCGGGCGTACGCGACGGCCACCGAGCGTGGCTACCGAACCCGGCTAACCGACGTCGACGCCGAGACCGTCGCAGACTGGCTCGAAGCCGATGGAGCAACGCTCGTGGCCGTCGAAGCCGGTGTAGGCCCGGAAGCCGAATCGGTCGTCGGGACGATTCGCTTACTCGAGGACGCGACGCCGACGGTCGAACGACTCGCCGTCGTCCCCGAGCGGCGACAGGAAGGGATCGCCGCGCAGTTACTCGAGCGGGCGGAACGACTCGCCAGCGACCGCGGCGAGCACCGCCTGCGACTCGCGACGTTCGACGAACACCCGTTCTTGCTCGAGTGGTACGCTCGACGGGGCTATCGAACGGTCGACTGCCCGGACAAACCCGCAGTGGCATACGGCATCGTACTGCTCGAGAAGTGCCTGGGACCGGCCCAGGCGTAATCAGTCGCCGGTTCGGAACGACAGATCAAGCGATGGTGCGGAGTGGGTGAGCGACCCCATCGAGATGACGTCGACGCCCGTTGTGGCGTACTCCGGGACGTCCTCGAGCGTGATTCCCCCGCTGGCTTCTGAGAGAACGCTTTCGTACTCGGCGAGTGCGGAGACCGCGTCCCGAGTTTCAGCGGGCGTCATGTTGTCGAGCAAGACGATGTCGGCACCGGCGGCGGCCGCCTTCGGGGCGTCGGCGACGGTCTCGACTTCGACTTCGACCTTCGTCGCGAACGAGGTTCGCTCCTGAAAGTGCGAAATCGCTTCCTCGAGACCCAGTTCCGTGATGTGGTTGTCCTTTACCATCACCATATGGGAGAGGTCGAGCCGATGGGTGTCTCCGCCGCCCGCGACGACGGCCCGCTTCTCTACGCCGCGGAGTCCCGGCGTCGTCTTACGGGTTGCGGCGATCCGAACGTCGTCGGCGACCGTGCTGGCGGCGTCGACCGCCGCTCGAGTCCGGGTCGCCACACCCGAGGCGTGACCGACGAGGTTTACTGCGACGCGTTCGCCCCGAAGCACCTCGCGGGCCGGTCCCTCGACGCGGAGGACTTCCTCGCCCGACTCGAGCGTCGTCCCCGGCTCGAGCGTTTCGAGGACGTCAACGCCGAGGTATTCGAAGACGGCGGTGGCGGCCTCGAGGCCGGCGGCGACGCCCGGTTCTTTCGCGACGAGACGGCCGGTCGTTTTGCCGGGGACCTGGTTGGTGACGTCGTGGTGGCCGATGTCCTCGCGCAGCCAGCGTTCGACCTGTGTGGTTTCGATCATCGTCAGTCGTCCGCTGGCCGTTCGGCCACCGATTCGGGCTCGCTTTTGATGTAGTGACAACCAATCGAGTCGGGATTCTCACTCGCCGCTCGAGCGATCAGCAACGCGGTGACGCTCGCATTTCGGAGTTCGTAGAGGTCTCGAGCCGTCCGCGTACGAATGTAGGCGTCGACTTCCCCCTTGAGTCGCCGGAGGACGGCGCTCGCGCGGGCGATGTCGTCGGGGTCACGCTCGAGGCCCAGATAGTCGTCCATCGTCCGCTGGAGCCGGGTGAACTTCTCGGCGGCAAACCGCGGCGGGAGGGCTGGGTCGCTGTTCCGGAGGGCAGGGGCCTCGGCGAGTTCGAGGTCGGCCCCGCGCGTCGCCGCGTCTTTACCGGCGCGCAAGCCCCAGACGAGCCCCTCGAGGAGGCTGGTGCTCGCCAATCGGTTGGCCCCGTGGACGCCCGTGCGGGCACACTCGCCGACGGCGTAGAGGCGATCGAGGGTGCTTCGTCCCCTCGAATCGACGTCGATCCCGCCACAGAGGAAGTGTTGGCAGGGGGCGACGGGAATCTCGTCGCCGTCGCTCCCGCGCTCGCGGACGGTCTCGGCGATCGTCGGGAAGTCGGCCTCGAAGTCGCCCTCGAGGGTGGAGACGTCGAGGACGACCTCGCCGGTAGCCTCGCGCTCGGTCCCGACGGCGCGGGCGACGACGTCCCGTGGTGCGAGTTCGCCGTTGGGGTGGTAGTCGTCCATGAACCGGTCGCCGTCGCCGTTTTTGAGGAGGGCCCCCTCGCCGCGCAGCGCTTCGGAGAGCAGGAAGGAGTCCTGTTCTGCAGCGCCGCCGCCTCGCGCTTCGCCCCCGGCGTACGCCGTCGGATGGAACTGGACGTACTCCATATCGGCGACGTCGGCACCCGCCAGTGCGGCCATCGCGATGCCGTCACCGGTCGCACCGTCGGGATTAGTCGACCGGGTATAACACGCGCCGATGCCGCCGGTGGCGAGGATCGTCGTCGCCGCGTAGATCGGCCGGCCCCCCGGTTCCTCGTCGCTGAGGACCCCGTGGACCCGACCCTCGTGGGTGAGCAACTCGAGTGCGGCCGTGTCCTGGTGGACGTCGATTCGGTCGTGGTCGCCGACGAAGGTGAGAAACGGCCGCAGGATGTGGGTGCCCGTCGCGGCGTCGACGTGGAGGATGCGCCGGTCGGAGTGGGCCGCCTCGCGCGTGTAGTCGAGTTCCCCGTCGTCGGTTTCGTCGAACGCGATTCCGAGGGTATCGACGAGAACGTCGAATACGGCGTCGTCGGCGTCCTCGAGAAGGACGTCGATGGCGTCCGGATCTGCCGTCCCGTCGCTGGCCTCGAGGATGTCAGTTTTGAGGCTCTCGGGGTTTCCGCGGGTGGTGGAGATGCCGCCCTGGGCCCAGTCAGTGCTGGAATCAGCAGGGCGCGTGGCTTTCGTGAGCAACCGAACCTCGGCATCCTCGCGGGCGGCGGCTAACGCGGCTGCACAGCCTGCAATGCCGCTGCCGACGACGAGGACGTCCGCCGTGTCGTACGCCGATGGGGCTGGTGTCTCCGTCATCTTAGATCTCGAGCATGCGGTCGAGTGCGACCTTCGCGAGTGTTTTCTCCTGTGGTGCGACCTCGATTACGTTGCGTTCTCGTCCCTCGACGAGTTCCTCGAGCACCCAGGTGAGGTAGTTCGGATCGATCTGGCGCATGGCGTTGCAGTCCATACAGGCGTCGCCACACAGCGGGAGGACCTCGACCTCGGGGTGCCAGCGCTGGAGGTGCTCGGTGAGGTGGATCTCGGTGCCGATCGCCCACGTCTCGCCGGGATCGGCCTCGGCGACGGTCTCACAGATGGTTGCGGTGGAGCCGACGACGTCGGCGGCCTCGACGACCTCGCGGCGACACTCGGGGTGGACGACGACCTGGGCTTCGGGGTGGTCGGTTCGAGTCGTCTCGATGTGCTCGACGCGGAACCGCTCGTGGACCTGGCAGTAGCCATCCCAGAGGATGACGTCGGCGTCGGCGACTGACTCGCCGTCTTTGCCCTCGGGATCCCAGGGGTCCCAGGTGGCGAGTTCGTCTTCCAGCCCCAGCTCGTAGGCGGTGTTCTCCCCGAGGTGCTTGTCGGGCAGAAACAACACCGTATCACCGCGCTCGAAGGCCCACTCGAACGCGTCGGCCGCGTTCGAGGAGGTACAAACGAGACCGCCCTGGCTCGCACAGAACGCTTTCAGGTCGGCATACGAGTTCATGTACGTGATCGGGATGATCTCGGCGTCGGGGGCGGCATCAGTGAGTTCGGCCCACGCGGCGTCGACCTGGAGCGCTTCGGCCATCCCGGCCATCGGACACGACGCTTCCATCGACGGGAGGATCACCGTCTGGTCGTCGTCGGTGATGATGTCCGCGCTCTCGGCCATGAACGTCACCCCGCCGAAGACCACGTACTCGGCGTCCGCCTCGGCGGCCTGTTGCGATAGTTGATATGAGTCCCCGACGAAATCGGCGTGCTCGACGATCTCCCGGCGCTGGTAGTTGTGGCCCAAGATGACGACGTCGTCACCCAGTTCGGCAAGTGCCGCCTCGATGCGTTCGGTCCGTTCGGCCTCCTCGAGTCCCCGGTAGGACCTCGGGAGCTGCTCGAGGGTGTCGTATTTGAACAGACTCAGATCGGTTTCCAACTCCGCGGTTTCCATTTTGACCATATCACGGAACCTGTGGTTACCATCACGTCACGGACCGCTATCGAATAACTTTTTCTTTCGATACTCGATTTCGGCAGCGTACCATCGAGTGATGGCCCCATCGAAAACAGAACATCGGTTGCTCGGCGGCGGCGAAACGACACCTGTCTCGAGCGAGAGCTATCGATCGAAGCGCAGGAAAAAACACCGCGGGAAAACACCGCGGGTGGCGAGGGACGATTACTCCTCGAGTCGGTCGTACACCGGCTGGCCGTCGACGATGGTCGCCATCACGTCGATCTCGTCGATCCGGTCGACCTCCCACGGGGACGTTTCGAGGACGACCAGATCCGCGCGCTTGCCGACCTCGACGGTTCCAAGCCGATGTTCGTCGAAACCAGCGTAGGCCGCCCCGTGAGTGTACGCCCGCAGGGCCTCGGTGACCGACAGCCGCTGGTCGTCGGTCGGCGCGGTGACGGCGTGGTGGATCCCGAGTAGGGGATCGAGCGGCATACAGTCGGAGCCGAACGCGAGGGGAATGTCCGCATCGAGGACGCGTCGGAATCGGTTCGTTCGCCGCCGTCGGTCGTCGCCGAGTCGATTGTCGTAGAGGCCGCCCTCGTCGGCCCAGCGGTGGAAGTTCGGCTGCATCGAGGCGACGATCCCTGCCGCGGCCATCCGCTCGAGGTGGTCGTCGGTTGCGAGTTCGACGTGCTCGATCCGATGGCGCGATCCGGCGGGGTCGCTGGTTCGCTCGAGTGCCGTAATCGTCTCCTCGATAGCTTCGTCACCGATGGCGTGGGCAGTCACCTGGAACGCGTCGGCGTCGGCCCGGTCAACGATGGCTCGAAGTTCGTCGGGATCGACGACCCACTCACCGGTGTTCGCGTCGTCGACTCCCTCGCCGTCGCGTTCGTATGGCTCGAGTAGCTTCGCCGTCCGAGCGCCGATACTCCCGTCGGTGTAGGTCTTGATCGCGCCCGTCCGAACCAGCTCACCGCCAGCGTTCGTCGTCAATCCGACCTCCGCGACGGCCTCGAGGTGGTCGGCCCAGTAGTTGATCCGCACCCGTGTCGGCAGCTCGCCCGCAGCGTCGAGATCCCGGTAGACCCGCGGCGCTTTGGAGTTGCGAACCATGTCGTGAACGCCGGTCACGCCGCGTGCAACGGCGTACTCGAGACCGGCGGTGACTAGCGCTCGGGTTTCCTCGTATCCCGGCGCGATTCCCTTTCGAACGGTTTCGGCGGCGTCTTCGACGACCACCCCGGTCGGCTCGCCGCCGGGACCACGACGCACGTCCGCCTCGGGGAGGTCGTCGGCGAAACGCTCGAGTGCGACCGAGTTCAGCGACGCGGCGTGCATGTCGACTCGAAGCGCAACGACGGGACGCTCCTCGCTGACCAGATCGAGGTCCTCGCGGGTGAGATACGCCGCGTCGTCCCACTCGCTCTCGTCGTACCCAAAGCCCTGGATCCACTCGTCGTCGATCTCGTCGGCTCGAGCGGCCAACCGATCGAGGCACTCATCGGCGCTGGTCGCCCCTGAGAGGTCCGCGTGGACCAGGTATCGGCCGAGGTTCTCGACGTGCGTGTGTGCGTCGATGAATCCTGGCAGGACGACCTGGCCATCACAGTCGATCACGTCGGTTTCGACGCCCTCGAGGAACTGGATCTCATAGGTCCGCCCGACCCGGACGATCTCGCCGTCGCGGATCGCGACCGCGTCGTGGACGGTATCGGGCTCCGTGAGGGTATGAACTTCCGCGTTCGTCAACAGCAGGTCGGCAGCCTGAGTCATACTCGAGGTGGCTCGCGCGAGCAGCAAAGTCGTTCGGTTCGCTCGAGCGAAATGCCGATGTACCTGTAGGCCGATCGAACGGTATGCTCTCCCGCGAAAATCGTGTCATCGGCGCCTCGATCGCCCTCCTGGTCGCGATAGCGTTGGTCGTCCTGCCGGTAGCCGAGGACACACTCGGACTGGCGCTGTCTGACCAACCGCTGGCCGCGTTCGTCCTCTTCGCCGGGCTGGCCGTCCTCGGTCCGCAACTGTACCTCGCGCGTACCGACGAGGAAATCTCGCCGCGAACGCGGGTCCGGTTCGCCGTCGTCGTGAGCGCCGTTTTCGCGCTGACGTTCGCAGAACCGGGCGCAGTCGACTGGAGCGAGGGGACGGCGCTGCTCGCCGACCTCGAGACCCTCCAACACGCCGTACTCGTCGTCGTCGCCGTCGGCTCGCTCGTCGGCCTCGTCTGCTATGAGTTCGTCGCCGGCTACCGCGGCAGGGTCGTGAGCACCTGACGGTCGCCCAGAATCAGCAATCCTTAGGACGGGGCGCTGTCTCTGCTGATCCATGACGACCGCCGACGACCTCGCCGACCGCGTCCGCGACGGCGAGCTTCGCATCCACGAACTCGAGGCACACGCCGACCACGACACTGCTGCCGAAGCCCGGCGGCTGGTCGTCGAACGCGAGACCGGTGTCGACCTCGAGACGATCGCCGATTACGGCTTCCCGGCCGAGACCGCCGAGCCCAACATCGAGAACATGATCGGCGCAGCCCAGGTGCCGATGGGCGTCGTCGGTCCCGCGACCGTCGACGGCGGTGCAGCCGACGGCGAGTACTACCTGCCGCTTGCGACCACCGAGGGCGCGCTGTTGGCGTCGGTCAACCGCGGGCTGTCGGTGATAGACGCGGCGGGTGGCGCAACCGCCCGCGTGACGAAAAACGGAATGACGCGCGCGCCGGTGTTCCGCGTCGACGGCGTCGCCGAGGCCGCCGAGACGGTCGAGTGGGTCGAGAAGAACCTCGAGACGCTTCGGGAGGCCGCCGAAGCGACCACCAGCCACGGCGAACTGCTGGGCGTCGAACCCTACGTGGTCGGCGACTCGGTCTACCTGCGCTTTGCCTACGATACCAAAGACGCGATGGGGATGAACATGGCCACCATCGCCACCGGCGAGGCCTGCGAGGTCGTCGAACGGGAGACCCCCGCCTCGCTCGTCGCGCTCTCTGGCAACCTCTGTTCGGACAAGAAACCCGCCGCGATCAACGCCGTCGAAGGTCGTGGCCGCTCCGTGACGGCCGACGTCGTTATTCCCGGCGACCTCGTCGAGGATCGACTCCACACCACGGCCGAGGCCATCGTCGAGGCCAATACCCGCAAGAACCTCACCGGCAGCGCCAAAGCCGGCGCGCTCGGCTTCAACGCCCACGCCGCGAACGTCGTCGCCGCGGCCTTCCTCGCGACCGGCCAGGACGAAGCCCAGGTCGTCGAGGCCGCAAACACGATCACGACGATGGACGCCCGGCCAAACGACGACGGCGGACACGACCTGTATGCCGCCGTTTCCCTCGCCTCCCTCGAGGTCGGGACCGTCGGCGGCGGCACGAAACTGCCGACTCAGGCCGAAGCGCTCGAGATCCTCGGCCTGCAAGGAGGTGGCGATCCGGCCGGCTCGAACGCCGACGCCCTCGCGGAGGTCATCGCCGTCGGTACACTCGCCGGCGAACTCTCCTTGCTCGGTGCCCTCTCCTCGCGTCACCTCGCCAGCGCCCACGAAGAACTCGGCCGCTAATTGGTTGGACCTGTTCGACGGCGGCTGCTCGGCCCTCGATACAGTGTTCCGCTGAGTGTTCGTATCGCTGGTACTCGGTTAGCCGGAGGCGAGAGAACCGATTCGACGCCTACTCGTCTCGCGAGAGGAGCCAGAACACGATAGCGCCGAGAACGAACGCAAGACCGACGTTGACGGCAAGTCCGAGGACACCGACGCCGACGACGAGCGCGAACGAGCGCCCGTCGTCGACGCGGGCGAACGCGGCCCGACCGAGCTCGAGGGCGACGACCACGAGCAACACGCCGAGCAGGGCCATCGGGAACGCCGCGAGCAGTGCGCCAGCGGCGACCAGCGCGAGTGCGAGGTAGCCAACGCCAAGCAGGACGTTCGCTCCGGCGGTTCGCGCGCCGAAGGCGTACTTGCCCGCGAGCCCGCCGCTGCCGTGACACATCGGGACGCCGCCGATCGGAACCGCCGCGAGGCAGGTGACGCCCATGCTCCGTGAGAGCGAGTCAGCCGAGACGTCCCGATCGTAGAGGTCGCCACACAACAGGGCGGTCGCGATGGCCGCGTTCCCGACGGTCATCCCAAGCTGGGCGGCGGTCCCCTCGAGTGCGGCGGTCGACAGCGTTGGCGTACCGGCGGGGAACAGCGCGACTTCGGGCACGCGAGGCGTGGGGACGCCGGCCGTCGCGACGGCGGCGACGCCGCCGAGGGCGAGTACGACGAGCACGCTGGTCTGCTGGCGTCCCACGAGCGCGAAGCCGGCGACGACGGCGAAGCCGGCGACGGCGACGGAGACGTTCTCGAGCGAGAGGCCGACGGCGGACTCGAGCAACAGCAGGGCAACGGCGAACTGGACACCTCTGACGACGGGTTCGCCGACGACACGTTGAAGCCGACCGACGAGGCCGAGTCGGCCAACGACGAGCAAGACGCCGCCGGCAAGCAGCCCGGCCGCCGCGAGTTCGGCATACGAGAGGGCCCCAACCATAGCGAGCCCAACCAGGGCTTTCATCGGCTCGACTGACAACGGCATCCCGTAGTACAGCCCCCAGACGATCTGGAAGAGTCCGAAGCCGATCAGAACGTGGGGCAGCGAAACGCTCGTCGTCATCGCAAGAGCCACGATCAGCGGCAGGACTGTAACCGAATCACCTAGCGCACCCGTAAGTTCTCGAGTGGAGAACTCGAGGCCTGTTTCGGCCGTAGAACCGAACGAGTACGCCATCTGGTGAGATTATTTGCTCGAGACTAATTACTGTTTGCAGAAACCGAAGGTGGTTTCTGGTAGAGTCGCGTGGGAACGGTCGCGATTACAGGCAGCTACTCACAGCGCATCGAGGGGTGGTGGACCGGCTCGACGAGAAGCCGTGATCAGCACGCCTAAGACGGCTCGGAAACCGTCGTGCACCATGACCGACCTCGGAAAGATCGACCGGACGGTTTTCGAACGGACGATCGCCCCACGACTCGGTGCCGACCGGGACGACGTCACGCTCGAGCCAACCCACGGCGTCGACTTCGGTGTCGTCGACGTCGACGGCCGCGCCCTCGTGACGGCGACCGACCCCATCTCGATCCTCCCGCCGCTGGGCCTCGAGCGCGCCGCCCGATTTGCCCTCGATCTCGTGCTCGCGGACGTCGCCGTCAGCGGAATCGCGCCGTCGCACCTCTCGATCTGTTTTACGCTCCCCGAGGAGCTGACCGACGAGCAGTTCGCCACCGTCTGGGAGACGATTCACACCGAGTGTGTGGACCTCGGCGTCGCCGTCGTCACCGGCCACACGGCCCGGTACACCGACCCGTCGTACCCATGGGTCGGCGGCGCGACCGCGATGGGCGTCGGCGACCACGACGAGATCGTCCGCCCCGACGGCGCACGCGAGGGGGATCGACTCCTCCTGACGACCGGCCCGGCGGTCGAATCCGTCGGACTCCTGAGTACGCTCTTTCCCGAGCAGCTCGAGGTTCCCGACGACGTCGTCGCCGACGCCCAGGACCGGCTGGAGGAGGTGTACTGCGTCCGGGACGCGCTGACGGCGGCCGCTGCGGGTCCCGTGACGGCGATGCACGACGTCACCGAGGGCGGCCTCGCCGGCGCGCTGTGTGAGATGGCCGACGGCGCGGGCGTCGGTTTTACCATCGACCGCGAGGCCGTTCCGATGCGCCCCGGCGTCGCCGAGGTCTGTGCGTCCCTCGAGATCGACCCCTGGGCAGCGACGAGCTGTGGCTCGCTCGTGATCGCAGTCGATCCCGACGGGGCCGACGACGTCGTCGCCGCGCTCGAGGACCGGGGGACGGTCGTCGCCGAGGTCGGCCGCGTCGAGTCCGCGTCGGGATCGACACCGGGAGTCTCCGTCGACGGCGAGCCACTCGAGCATCCGGGTGTGGATCCGTCGTGGGATGCGTACGCAGAGTTGGCAACCGAATGATTCTTCGCGACGGCTCGGCTAGGCACAGTGTCTGCGACCGAGCGAGCGCGGTCCGCCTCGCGTTCAGGCACAGCGACTACGGAGCGTACGAATGACGACGACACAGCTATTCATCGAGGTCGGCACGCAACTCGAGGAGACGTCGGGATTACTTCAATACGGGCTGGTGGCGCTGTTCGCCGCGATTCCGATCGTCGAGATTTTCGTCGTCATCCCGATCGCGATCGGGCTCGGGCTCGATCCACTCGTGACCGGCGTCGCCGCGTTCGCCGGCAACACCGCCTCGGTCGTGTTACTCGTCGCCTTCCAGCAACGACTCGCAACGTGGTGGCACCGACGACGTGGGACGGCGGCCGACGGTGACGGCGTGGGTGGACGCGCTCGAGCCCGGCGAATCTGGGATCGGTACGGACTGCCCGGACTCGCCCTCGCGGGACCGGTCGTTACGGGCATCCATATCGCCGCACTCGTCGGACTCGCCGCCGGGAGCAAGGCTCGAGCCGTCGCCTGGTGGACCACTGTCAGCATCGGCGTCTGGACCGTCGTCTTCGTCGTCGCCTCGGTGTACGGGCTCTCGCTGCTCGGAATCGCATAAGACCGAACGGGTCGGCGATCGACCGTCGCTCCCGACGCGATGTTCGACCATCACCGCTTTGTATAATCGCGTAATATTCGAGCATATGAAAGCTCCAGCCCCCGAGCACCGACCCATCGCGCTGACGATCGCGGGCAGCGATTCCGGTGGCGGTGCGGGTATCCAGGCCGACCTCGCGACGTTCGCCGCCCACGACGTCTTCGGCACCACGACGATCACCGCCGTGACCGCCCAGCACACCCGCGGCGTCGAATCCTCGTTCGTCCTGCCGTCCGAGGAGGTCGCCACCCAGCTCGAGGCCGTCCTCGGGGATTTCGACGTCGGCGCAGCGAAGACGGGAATGCTCGCAACCACCGAGATCGTCGACCTCGTCACGGAGCGCGCCAGCAACGTTGCGTTCCCGCTGGTCGTCGACCCCGTGATGGTCGCGACCACCGGTGATCGACTGCTCGACGAAGCCGCCGAAACGGCCTACGAGGCCCTGATCGCCGAGGCGGCGCTCGTCACCCCGAACGCCGACGAGGCCGAGGTGCTGACCGGCATCGCCGTCGAAGACGATGCGAGCGCACGGGACGCTGGTGAGGCCCTGCTCGAGCTGGGGGCCGACGCCGCGCTCGTCAAAGGCGGCCACGTGCCCGGCGAGACCGTCCGCGACCACCTCGTGACCCCAGAGGGCACGACGACGTTCGAACACGAGCGCGTCGACACCGAGGCGACCCACGGCTCCGGCTGTACGCTCGCCGCCGCTATCACTGCACGACTGGCCCGCGGCGAGGATCTCGAGGGGGCCGTCGGCGGGGCCACGGACTTCCTCGCCCGGGCGGTCGAGCACCACTACGACGTCGGGCACGGGCCGGGTGCGGTCAACCACGGCGTCGATCGGTAGTCGAACGGAGGCTGCGCGGACGACGATTCGGTCCGGGCTCGAGTCTCGTCGCTGCCATCGCGTCTTTTACCCCGCTTACGGCTCTTCTTCGACTGCGTCGTGACCGCCCTCGGCTGCTGTGCCGTCCTGCTCGAGGTACTCACCGCGGATCACGAGCACCGGATCGACGGTTCCCTTCGCGAGCGTCTTCGCCCGATCACGGAGGATAAACCGGCGTATCGAGGGTCGACTTTCACCGACGACGAGCAAGTCGTGGTCGGCTGCGGCCTCGAGAATCCGTCGCGTCGGCGAACCATCGGCGACGAGGGCAGTGTCGATTCGGTCGCGGTCGACGCCGGTGACCGCGAGTTCGTCGACTGCCGTCTCGAGGAGTGTCCGTCCGTGTTCGCGGTTGCTCTCGTCGACGACGTGGAAGAACGTCACGTCGAGGTCGGTCCCCTCTAAGAGCGTCCCGACGAGCGTGGCGATGTACTCGAGAGCGACGTCGCCGCGGAGGGCCACGAGCACCGACTCGAGGACGGGCGCGGGATTGAGCACGAGTACGGCGTCACAGCGCTCTTCGACCGCGACGCGTTCGAACGTTTTGAGCCGATCGTGAGTGAATACGAGTCGGGTCGTCACGTCGAGGCAGCCAGCGGCCTCGAAGACGTCGTGGAGCGTCTCGAGGTCGGTGTGGGCGCGCTCGCCGTACTGGTCGCGAGCCTGGTCGGTGCCGACCTGGTCGGGAAGCTCTCGGTAGCCGAGCAAGACGATGGGAACCGACGCGAAGGCCTCGACGACGGTTTCGGGTACTGCCTCGCCGCCGAGGACGTCAATCGGGAGCAGAACGCGATGATCTCGAGGCCCAGCCATGGTGGAGGTGTGACCTACCACGGCTGGCCTAATAGTACCCCGACGGCCCCGAGCAGTCGCCCGATCACGACCGCTGTCGAACCCGCAGGATTTTAGCGGTGGAAGGACAGTCACCGGGTATGACCGAGGCGACGGGGATCGTCGGTGAGTTTCTCTCGCTCAAAGCGGGCACCGACGCTGACGTGCTGGCGATGCAGTGTGGGGATTTCTACGAGTTCTTCGGCGACGACGCGGAACTGGTCGGCGACGAACTGGACCTCAAGGTGACCTCGAAGTCTTCACAAGGCCAGTCGTATCCGATGGCTGGGGTTCCACTCGACGACCTGACGCCGTATCTCAAGGCGCTGGTCGAACGCGGCTACCGGGTCGCCGTCGCCGACCAGTACGAAACCGACTCCGGCCACGCCCGCGAGGTCGTCCGCGTCGTTACGCCGGGGACGTTGCTCGAGACCACCGACGCCGACGCCCAGTACCTCACAGCAGTCGTCGGCGACGCCGCCGACAGTTCGGACGGACGGTCCGCTCGAGGGTCGTCCACCGACGCCGCTTACGGCCTCGCGTTCGCCGACGTGACGACCGGCCGGTTTCTCGTCGCCGAAGCCGACGACGTCGACGGCGCGCTGACCGAACTCTACCGCTTCGACCCGGTCGAAGTCCTCCCCGGCCCCGATGCCCGAACCGACGACCGCCTGCTCGAGACCGTCCGTGAGCGCTTCGACGCAACGCTGTCACTCCACGAGACGGAAGCGTTCGCCCCGAAACGCGCCGCCCACGCGGTTCGCGATCAGTTCGGCGCCGAGACCGTCGATCGACTCCCCGTCGGCGAGCGAGCGGTCGCGGCCGCCGGAGCCGTTCTCTCGTACGTCGAGGAGACCGGCGCGGGCGTGCTCGCCTCGATGACGCGAGTTCAGGCCCACCACGGCGACGACCACGTCACGCTCGATGCGACCACCCAGCGCAACCTCGAGCTAACCGAGACCATGCAGGGCGAGCGCGACGGAACGCTGTTCGCCACCATCGATCACACCGAGACCAGCGCGGGCCGCCGGTTGCTCAAGGAGTGGCTCTGTCGGCCCCGCCGCTCGCTCGAGGTGCTCGAGCGCCGTCAGGAGTCTGTCGCCGCGCTCGCGTCGGCCGCGCTTGCACGCGACGAACTGTGCGACGCCCTCGGTGCGGCCTACGATCTGGCGCGGCTGGCGTCGAAGGCCAGTCACGGGAGCGCAGACGCGCGCGATCTGATCGCGGTCCGCGAGACGCTGGCCGTTCTGCCCGCCGTGGCCGAGACGATCGCCGCGACGCCCGACCTCGCCGATTCGCCGCTGTCAGAGATCGTCGAGCGGCCGGATCGGGCGGCCGCCCGCGAGCTACGCGAGACGCTCGAAACGGCTATTGCCGCGGAGCCGCCGTCGACGGTGACCCAGGGCGAACTCTTCCAGCGTGGCTACGACGACGAACTCGACGACCTCATCGACCGCCACGAGGCGGTTCGTGAGTGGCTCGACTCCCTCGCCGACCGTGAAAAGCGCCAGTACGGCCTCTCACACGTCACCGTCGACCGCAACCGGACCGACGGCTACTACATCCAGGTCGGTAAATCCGCCGCCGACGGCGTCCCCGACCACTACGAGGAGATCAAGACGCTGAAAAACTCCAAACGGTTTACCACCGACGAACTCGAGGCCAAAGAACGCGAGATCCTCCGACTCGAAGAACAACGTGGCGATCTCGAGTACGACCTCTTCGAGGAACTGCGCGAGGACGTCGCCGCGGGTGCCGAACTGTTACAGGACGTCGGTCGGGCGCTCGCGACCGTCGACGCCCTGGCGAGTCTGGCGACCCACGCCGCGGCGAACCGCTGGGTGAAACCCGAGTTGCACCGAGGGGATCGACTCGAGATCGACCAGGGTCGTCACCCCGTCGTCGAACAGACCACCGAGTTCGTCCCGAACGACGTCGGGTTGGATGGCGAACGGAGCTTTCTGGTCGTGACTGGACCCAACATGTCCGGTAAATCGACGTACATGCGCCAGGTCGCGTGTATCGTTCTGCTGGCACAGATCGGCAGTTTCGTCCCCGCACGTGAGGCGAACCTCGGCCTCGTCGACGGCATCTTCACCCGCGTGGGCGCGCTCGACGAGCTCGCCCAGGGACGATCGACGTTCATGGTCGAGATGAGCGAACTCTCGAACATCCTGCACGCGGCGACCGAGGAGTCGCTGGTCATTCTGGACGAAGTCGGCCGCGGGACGGCGACGTACGACGGCATCTCGATCGCCTGGGCCGCGACCGAGTATCTACACAACGAGATCGCGGCGAAGACGCTATTTGCTACCCACTACCACGAGCTAACTGGCCTCGCTGAAACCCTCCCCCGCGTCGCCAACGTCCACGTCGCTGCGGACGAACGCGACGGCGACGTCACCTTCCTTCGGACCGTCCGCGAAGGGCCGACCGATCGCAGCTACGGCGTTCACGTCGCCGAGCTCGCGGGCGTCCCCGACCCCGTCGTCGACCGCGCCGAGGTCGTCCTCGAGCGCCTGCGCGAGGAGAAAGCCATCGAAGCCAAAGGCAGTTCCTCGAACGAGCCCGTCCAGACCGTCTTCGACCTCTCGAGCGGCCAATTCCGCGGTTCGGTCGACGCCGATGGCGGCAAGCGAGCCGACGGATCGGCAGCAGACGACACCCCGATCGATCCCGAGACGGAGGCAGTGCTCGCGGACCTCGAGTCCGTCGACGTAACCCGGACGCCACCCGTCGAACTCGTCGCGAAGGTCCAGGAGTGGCAAGACCGACTCGAGGGCGACACGGGAAGCCACTGACGATAGTACCGTCGACGCCGTTCCCACATTCGACGAGGCGGCCAGCGCCAGCCGAAGGCCGATCAGAGAGTCGTCAACTGGCGAGGTCGCGCTGGGCACGTCGAACCCGCAGGGTCACGACGGCGATGTAGACTCCGCCAGCGAGCAACAGGAGGTAGCCGGCGAGCATCCGCGGCCCGCTGGAGGCCGGCGCGAGCGAGAAGAGGCCGACGCCAGCGACACCGTAGGCGAGCGCGAAGTCCCGGCGGCCGTAGGCCCCGTGGAGGACGGCGAGGGCGGCGAACGTCGCGCCGAAGGCGGTGATCGCCACGACCGTCGGATCGAAACCGAAAATCGAGTCACCGACGAACCGACCGTAAACGTACGCGCCGAGTGCGACGACCGTTCCGATGCCGATGACCGTCCCCTGTACGTCCTCCGACTCGTCCATTGGCGTTTCGTTGGGTCGCCCCGCCCAAAGCCCTGCCGTTCGAGTGTCGGCCGGGTCGAGTCCTCAGAGGAGCCGATAGCGCCCGCGACTCTCGCTCGCCGCCCCCCGTCGAACCAGTTTCTCGAGCGCGCGCTCGGTGTAGCCCGCCGAGACGCCACGTTCGCCCGCGTAGGCGATCACGTCCGCCTCGGTCGGCTCCTCGAGATCCGCGAGGGCGGCCTCGACGATTTCTTTCTTGCTCCCGGTCGCCGTCGAACCCCGCGGGTCACGGTCGCCCGCCGCCTCGAGTTCGTCGACGTCCAATCCGGAGGCCTCGAGGTACTCGTCGTCGTCGACGACACCGTCGGCGACGTCGGTCGCTAAGTCCCCGAACGAGGGCAGTTCGGCGAACGCCTCGCCCTCACCCTGGCGGTTCGCGAGCATCGACGCGCGCACCTCGCGGGCGTGGTCTGCGTCGTCGGTCTCGACGAACTTCTTGCGCTTCTCGTAGGCCCGACGGGAGCCACAGCGGGGACACTGCGTCGTCTTCGATCGACCCTCGATCATCCACAGGTGCGAACACTCACTACAGCCGACGACCGCGTACATGTCTCGTCTCGAGGTGCGGGCTGCCGGTAATTCAACCTTTGGCGACCGCGGTGAACGGAGTCGCCGACGAAGGGCTGCTCGAGCGATGGGCAACCGTAGAATAATAGGTGATTGGACCCTCGCTCGAGGTGTATGGAACGCATTTCACTGTCCGACTGTGAGCCGTCGGAGGCCGCCGACGGCGTCCACCTCGCGCTCATGGCTGGCGCTGAGGAGATGAACGTCCAGCACTTCGAGATCGAACCCGGCGCGACAGTCGACGAACACAGCCACCCGCACGAACAGACCGGTTTCATCTACGAGGGGGAAGTGGTTTTCGAAAGCAACGGTGAGGAAGTCGTCTGCGGACCGGGGGATGCCTACGCGATTCCAGGTGGACAGCCCCACGCGGCCGAAAACCGCGGCGAAGAGCCCGTCCGTGGAATCGATGTCTTCAGTCCACCGCGGGACGACCCGAGCTGGCAGGACGACTGAATCGGGTCGCTGCACCGACGTCCGGTCGGGGACAGCGAGTAGCCACTGAGGCCCGTCGGGTGCGGTGTCCCCCACCGATGATCATCGGAGAGTGGCTGTGTTCGTTCCGTTGGACCATCGGTTCGCGATCATAGTGTGGCCTGGACGATCTGGGCCACAGTTGATCGGCCGACACCAGAACAACTATACTTTAGTTAGCTAAACCTGACTTTATAGCGATGTAACCTGCCACCGTTCGGGCGTCCTGTGTGCTTTGACAGCTTCACTTCAGCGATAGCCCCGATAGTCGAATCGTTATATTAATAAATTTGATATTCAAGATAATAATAGTAGTTAAAATAGAATTCAAATATGCTAGGAAATGTAGACGAAACTGAGACGTCGTCGATCGACCAACGAGCAGGTCCGTGGATCGCCTTCGCCAGAGTCTTCGTCGGACTCTTGCTCCTCTATGAGATCACGTTCGGGGGGTGGTGGAAACTCGGCTGGCCGACCACCGGAGCGAACCCCGACTGGATCGACCTCAGCGGGGGAGACCTCGGTCCGTTCGTCGGGGCCGAGGTGCAATCGGTCGCCGAACAGGCCATCGACCAGGGAACGTACGGCTGGTTCGAAACGCTCCTCGAGGCAGTGGTCCTAC
The DNA here is from genome assembly GCF_003430825.1 of Natrarchaeobaculum sulfurireducens. NCBI lineage: Archaea > Methanobacteriati > Methanobacteriota > Halobacteria > Halobacteriales > Natrialbaceae > Natrarchaeobaculum > Natrarchaeobaculum sulfurireducens. The sequence continues at coordinate 3,078,243 of NZ_CP024047.1, forward strand.
CGGCACCCGAACTCTGGGCGGCGCTCGCGTTGCTCGCACAGCTCGGTGCAGCCATCGCGTTGATCGTCGGTTTCTGGACCCGGCCCGCCGCGCTCGTGACGATCCTGTACTTCCTGCCGGTGTTTCACTTCGGGATGATCCGAACATCGCCGCTATTGACCGTTCCTGTCGCGTTCGCGTTCGTCGCGAACGCCGGGCGCTACTACGGCCTCGACGGGCTCCTCTGGAAGCGAGACTGTACACTCGGACGAGCGACGCGAGCGGTCAACGCACCGCTACCGATTCGACGTGAGTGGTATCCAGGCCTCGCCGCCATCGCCGCCGTCGTCGGCGTCTACTACCTGCTGACGATTCCCGAGATGGTCGACACCCGCGTCCATCTCACGGCACTCGAGATGACCGTCCTCGCCGGACTCGTCGCCGGCGGACTCTCGTTCGTCTATCGCGGCCGAGAACCGGTGACGGTCGCCGCTGACGCCCTCCGGGTGTTCGTCGGCTACCGATTCCTCCAAGAGATCGTCGTCCGGTCCGAACCCGGTGCGAACGCCCTACCGGGTTGGGCGAGCGTCGAGGCACAGACGGAGGTGTTCGCAGGAATCGCCGAGGCCCACGTCGCGCCGGTGGGAGCGTTCATCGAACTCGCCGTGTTACCGGCGATGAGCGCCTGGGTGCTCGCGTTCGCCGCCGTCCAGACCACCGTCGGCGTCGCATTGCTGGTCGGTTACCGAACTCGAGTCGCCGGCACCGTCGCGGTGGTCTACCTCACGGCGTTGACGGCGCTCGGACTCGTTCGACTCGCCCCGCTCGTGTTCGCGAGCGCCATCGTTGCGGCGACGCTCGCTGGCCGACACGCCAGTCTCGACGCCGTCGCCGGGCGGACCGCTCGTCCCCCGGCAGTGCCGACCGCCGCGTCGCTGCCGGCTGTCGCGGTCGGCGTCGTGTTCCTCGCAGGCGCAGCAGTCATCGGGATCGACCCGACCGCTGGCTACGGCGCTATGGCCGGCCCGGTCGCTCTCGTGATGCTTGCGTTCGGCTGTCTCACGCTCGCGGCCGTCTCGAGTCCGCAGTCGCGTCGGTTGGCAAGAGCCGAATCGACGGCCGCGGCTGACGACTGACCGGTTCGAGGACACGGCCATCGTAGCAAACACTCACGAATACCACGGAGTTTTATACGCCCCGTTACAAGGACTGACGATGGCAACCGAGCAGCGATCGGTGACGTTCGGACGCGTCGGCGAGTACGTGAGACGACTGGGGCCGACCTGGCTTGCAGGTGCAATCGCCGCCGGACCGGCGACGATGGTCAGTCTGCTGGTCGCTGGGGCGAGTTTCGGCTACACGCTGTTGTGGGTGGTCGTCCTCTCGGCGGTGCTCGGGACGTTCGGGCAGTATCTCGCGATGCGGCTCGGGTTGCTTACCGAGGCGGGAATCGTCTCGGTCGTCGAGGAGCATCTGGGCTCGTTCTGGGCGTGGGTGCTCGTGATCGACGTCGTCCTCGCGGCAGGACTGGCACAGCTCGCGATCATGCTGACGCTCGCTGAAGTCAGCGCGACGATGGTCGGGAGCGCAGGCGTCGGAATCGCGCTCCTGGCCGATGCTCGGTTCTGGGGCGTGACGTGGGCGCTCGTGCTCGCACTCGGGCTGGCCGGTGGCGGCTACCGGATCGCCGAACTCGGCGCGAAGGTGCTCGTCTCGCTGGTCGTCCTCGCGTTCGTCGCGTCGGTCGCCGTCGTTCCGATCGAACCGGCAGAGGTCGCTACGGGCGTCGTCCCCGAGATCCCCGGCGTCGGCGGTGCGGTCGTCGCGGCAGGCATTCTCGGCGGTGCTGTCCACATCACGTTGTTGACCATGCAGAGTTACACGATGCGGGCTCGAGGCTGGACCGCCGACGATCAGGACATCGCGACGTTCGACGTCGTGAGTTCGATGCTCGTCGCCTTTGGCGTCTTCAGCCTCGCCGTCTTTCTCGTCGCGGCGAGCGTCCTCCCCGCGGCCGGGGTCGATCCAGCGACGATCGACGAAATCGCGGCCGCCGAAGCACTCGGGCCGATCGCTGGCGATCACGCGATGTGGTTGTTCTTACTCGGTCTCCTGGGTGCGGCCGTCTCGACACTTGGTGGAAACACGATCGTTCCGCCGTACCTGCTCGCCGATAAACTCGGCTGGGAACAGTCCATCGACGATCCGCGATATCGCGGGGCGATCGTCGTCGTTGCACTCGCTTCCGCAGTCGGGGCGTTCCTCGGTGGTGCGTTCTTTCAGGTGCTCGTTCTCGTCCTCGCGTTCGGGCTCGTCGGCACCCCCTTTGCGCTCGCCGTGATACTCTATCTGCTGAACGACCCCGACGTGGTTCCGGAGACGAACTCGCCCGTGGCGAACGTCGGCGGGCTCGTCCTCTTCGCCGTCGCAACGATTCTCGCCGGTGAGTTCGTTCTCGAGGAACTCGAGACCGTCACCGAGCCCGTCTCGGCGTTCGTCGTCGCCTTCGCGATCGCGATGGGGCTTGCGATCTGCGGTCTCGTCGTGAAGTACGCTCGAGAACGCGTAGACCGGACGTGAAACGCGCGGGCTCTCGAGGAGTGCGTACGCATCTGCCGGTCAGAGTCCGACGTTGAGCGCGTACGGCCATGGGACGGTAGCGGCGACGACGAACGCGAGCGCAGCCCCCGCACCGTAGACGTTCTTCAGAAAATGGGTCAGTTCGTCCTGTGTGTCTTCCTCGGGGACCGCCCAGAAGTCGTGCATCAACACTGCAGATGCGACTAAGAACACGGCGAGCAGGCCTGCACCAATCGCGGGCACGACGCCGAGCACGATCGAGAGCCCACCGAAGATCAAGAGCCCGCCACTTCCCAGAACCGACAGCCGAGGGGCAGGAAGGCCCTTGTACTCGGCGTACTGGGCCATCGAGTCCGTGTCGAGGAAGTGGTTCACGCCCGTAAACGCGAGCACGCCGCCGAAAGCGACGCGCGCGAGCAAGAAGAGGACATCCATACCGGTCGTCTCGAACATCAGCGGCCACCCGCTACTGGTTCGCAGTCGTCGTCGATTCTCGAGTTGCTGTCTCGTCTTCTCATGGTACCAGATCGTTCGACTCGGGCCGAATTATAGTTTCTTGGACATGTATGTCACCACGTAACGTCGATGTCCGTAAACCGGTCGCGACGAGCGTTCTCACTCGAGTCCGAATCCCGGTAAAATCAGACCATACTATCGTGTCGACACTGGCACACCCGGACAGCCCTGAGACGAAACGGTCGTCACGGCCTCGAGTTCACGAGCGCTTTGTGCATCTCGACGTGTGGAATGCCCGCCTCCTCGAACACGTCGCTCGAGCGGTCGTACCCCAACGCCTCGTAGAAGTCGGCGGCGTGCGTCTGAGAGTGGAGCACCAGCGTCTCGAGGTCGAGTGCGACGGCTTCGTCCTCGACGGCGGCCATGAGCGCGCGACCGATCCCTTCCTCGCGCCGTGAGTTCAGGACGGCAACGCGTTCGACTTTTCCGGTTTTAGGCTCGTACTCGCGGAGCCGGGCCGCACCGACCGCCTCGTCGCCATCGTAGGCGACGAAATGGACTGCATCGGCGTCGTATGCGTCGTACTCGAGTGTCTCATCGACGCCCTGTTCGGCGACGAACACCGCGTGTCGAACCGCGAACGCGTCTGCCCGTTCGTCCTCGTCGGCGACTACCCGTACGTCGACCATCGACGGGTCGTAGGCGACCGGAACCCGAGAGCATTACGGACCTGAAACATCGAGCGCGGTACCGAGCCGGAACGGTCGGAGCCGACGCGCTCTCCGTCAGTATCGTTGCTGGAACCGGAACACCTCCTCGAAGAACGGCTCCCGGCGACGCTCGAGGAAGACGAAGTGTGTCCCGCCCTCGAGTTCGACGTAGCGCTTGCGATCTGCGGCCGCGCCGACGGCGTCGTAGAGGTTCAACGCTCCTTCGCGATCGATCGTCCCGTCGCCGGAGGCCCGGATGACGAGCGTCGGATCGTCGACATGTTCGGGGTGATAGGTCGCTTGCTGGAGCACGAGCGGGTTGGCAACCGTGTCCGGTTCGGCGAGTCGCTGGTTCGACTCGACGATCGGCTTCCAGACACCATCTAAGACCTCCTGGGCCGTGTATTCCTCGCCGCCGAGCCAGTCGTCGACGGCCGCCTCCTCCGGGAGCTCACCGGTCAGCGCCGCGTCGAACTCGTCGCGGGTGTGCGGAAGGTAAAACGGCCCGTCAGGGTCGACACCAACCTCGAGCGTCTCGAACGAACCCCCGGCGAGCGTGACGGTCGCGTACTCTGGATCGCCGAGCGTGTAGACGGCCCGACCACGCCAGACGCCGCCCGAGAGCCCGACGTAGTGAATGCGGTCGAATCCCTGTGTCTCGCGCAGCCAGTGCGTCATGGCGAGGAGGTCTCGAGCCTCGCGTTCGAAAGAGAGTCCAGGGATGTTCGCCTCGGGCGGTTCGTCGTACTCGGGTGGCCGGTCTGACTCGCCGTAGCCGCGCATGTCGGGAGCGAAGGTGGCCTGGCCGCGTTCGGCAGCGTACGGCAGCCAGCCGAACTCCGGCGCGACGGGCGGGTCGAACATCGGGACCGCGCCGTAGGTCATCCCGTGGACGAAGATAACCGCCTCTTCGGGATCGGCGGCGGCCGTCCGCTCCCACACCCGGAGCCGATAGCCGTCGTCCATCGTGAGGTCGTGTTCCGTCAGGTCACCGTCGTTGACCGTTTTGGGCGTTTCACGGTCGTATTCGTTACTCGCGCCGCCCGTCGCAGCCGTGCCGAGTGCAGCAGTCCCGGCAGCACCGGCCAGGAACGTCCGTCTCGAGGGCGATGGTGTGTTGTCATTTCGCATGGTAAGTACAACGATCCAACGAGTCCGAAGATAACGCTACTCGATCGTTTCGAGAACGTACGTCGTGGGTCCTACGACTCTCACGGCCAGCGAAACACGTTCGACGAGAGCCGATCGGTGTCGCTGGAGCCGCCGGACGTCCCAGGTAGTGTATGCGTGAGTTTCAGCGGACGGGCGCTCGAGCTACGAGCGCGTTGGGCCGCCCGTTTCCGGTCGACGTGGCTAGTACGTCGTGATTTTGAAACGGACGACCGTCCCGCTGCAGGACCGATGCCGACTCACTCCATGTTCAGTGCGTCCCAGCGACCGATCCGAGGACCACCGTGGTCGCCGGAGACGTCTTTCTCATCGTCGGGGTCGTCCGTCTCCTCGCGCGTCTCGAGGTACGTCGCGAGCTGGTCTGCGTACTCGGCGATCGCCGTCCGCGCCGCGTCGTCTTGCAGTGCGACAGCTTGTACGACGTAATCGGGCACCTCGAGCGCCGGCTCTCGCGTCTCGGCGTAGGTCGCAATCGTCTGCAGTTCCGCTGGTGAGTGCTCGGCGAACCGCTCGACGAGAAACGACGGCATCTCGTCTGCTGGCTCGGGTGAAGATGACATACACACGAATACGAACTATGACCCATAAGCTTTGGTTACTGTTCACAGTCGGAGCCGACCGACACGAGTCGCTACACTCGACAGCACAACGAAAAAACGAGAAGAGAGATCACGGCCGTGCCGTACGGGTGCGAAAAGTTGGCTTACGCCAGTGTTTCGATGAGTCCGTCGAAAGCCGAACACCCGAGAAGCGAGGTTATGCGAGCTTCTCGATATTCGCGACGACTTCGTCTGCGAACTCGCTGGTGGCGAGTTTCTCGGCGTCCTCGAGTTGTCGTTCGAGGTCGTAGGTGACCTTCCCGGAGGAGATGGTCTCCTCGACGGCGTCCCGGACGAGGTCGGCAGCGTCGTGCCAGCCCATGTACTCGAGCATCATGCGCCCCGAGAGGATCATCGCGGTTGGGTTGACCTTGTCCTGGCCTTCGTACTTGGGTGCCGAACCGTGGACGGGTTCGGCGAGCATGCGGCCCTCGCCGAAGTTGCCACCGGGGGCGATGCCGAGGCCACCGATCTGGGCACCACAGGCGTCGGACATGTAGTCACCGTTTAAGTTCATCGTCGCGACGACGTCGTACTCGTCGGTGCGGGTCAGAATCTGCTGGAGCATGTTGTCCGCGATGCGGTCGTTGACGACGACGGCGTCTTCTGGCGCTTCGCCGTCTCGCTCTTCCCAGAGAGTGTCCTCGGTGATGACCTCGTCGCCGTACTCCTCTTCGGCGACCTCGTAGCCCCAGTCGCGGAACTGGCCTTCGGTGAACTTCATGATGTTCCCCTTGTGGACCAGCGTCACGGAGTCACGGTCGTTCTCGAGGGCGTAGTCGATGGCCTCGCGGACGAGTCGCTTCGTTCCGAACTCGGTGATCGGCTTGACGCCGATGCCGACGGGGCCGTCGTGGATGACGCCCGTTGCGCCCATCTCGTCTTCGACGAACGCCTTGACTTGCTCGACTTCGTCGGTGCCGGCTTCCCACTCGATGCCGGCGTAGACGTCCTCCGTGTTCTCACGGAAGGTGACCATGTCCATCTTCTCGGGCTCTTTGACGGGGGACGGAACGCCGTCTAAGTGGTAGGTCGGGCGGACGTTCGCGTAGAGGTCGAGCAGCTTGCGCAGCCCGACGTTCAGCGAGCGGAAGCCAGCGCCGACGGGCGTCGTCAGCGGACCCTTGATGGCGACGCGGTGGTCTTTGATCGCCTCGACGGTCTCCTCTGGCAGGTTCTCGTCGTACATCTCGCGGGCGGACTCGCCAGCGTAGACGCGCATCCAGTTGATCTCGCGGCCGGTAGCTTCTGCGGCAGCGCCGAGGACCTTCTGGGCGGCCGGACCGACGTCGCTTCCGACACCGTCACCGTAGATAATCGGGATGATCGGGTTGTCGGGGACCTCGAGTTCGGTCTCGGAATCCGCTTTCAGCGTGATCTTTTCTCCCTCTTCGGGGACTTCGATCTTGTCGTAGCTCATTTCGTCTGTACGGTGCTCGGACGGTGGGTAAAAGACCTACCATTTCCGTCCGTGAGGGGGTCCGGTATCCCGCCTCCAACCAGTACGGGGTCACCAATCGTCCGGAAACCGAGTCGTCACCGGCGTCAGACGGGTAAAAAAGACGAACGATCGTGAACGTCGGGAGGCCGGGTGACGGTGTGCGTCTCGGCGATTGTCGCGAGGCCAAACGTCGTCTGACGGAGGACAATCCGGGAACGTCGGAGACCATGGGTTGTAAACGCAATGAGGGTTGGATGTCAGTACACGCTGAACAGTGGTCGCCGTCCAGTACGACGTGAGACTGCCGAGTACGAGACGAACTATGCGTATGCTTCGGACAGCAGTATCACTCGCGGCTCGTCTCGACGTCGTCCGGGATATCGTCGTGAAGCCCCTCGCCGGGGTCCCGCCGTGGGTGTCGCCAGTAGCGGGCGATGACCACTACGCCAGTAACGATGAGGATGATCCCGAGGCCACCCAGCAGTGCCAGCTGGCCCGCAGCCAGCCATCCCTCCTCGAGCGCCACCCACAGCATTGCAAGGGCGGAGATTCCCCAGACAACGAGCGTCGTCCCGACGTCTACACGGTCCCGGTCAGCATCGAACGCCAGCCGTCCCAGTGCGATCACGCCCAGCACTACACAGAAGACAACGAGCAAGGCGACCGGCGTCATCGTCGCCGTGGTTCACAACCGTCCGTCGTAAGTGTGGGGGTTTTACCCCGACTGTTCTCGAGTGGCTCGGGACGGACGACCGCGGCCGTTTCGAACGTCGTATACGTCAGGTTCGAGAACCACTGTCACATGCAGGTGCTCGTACACGGTGGCGCCGGAACCGAACCAGACGACCCCGAAACCAGACGAGCCGTTCTCGAGCAGGCGGCCGCCGACGGCGCGGCGGAATCGACCACGGTCGACGCGGTCGAGGCCGCCGTCAGGGTTCTCGAATCGTCGCCGCGGTTCAACGCTGGCGTGGGCGGCGCGGTCCAGAGCGACGGCGAGATCCGAACCGACGCGGGGATCATGACCGACGATCGCGCGGTCGGTGCAGCCTGTTCGATGCCCGGCGTCGAACACGCCATCAACGTCGCCCGTGTCGTCATGGAGGAGACCCCCCATGGCTTCGTCTCCGGCGAGCACGCCATCAGGCTAGCCGAAACGTACGGGATCGAGACCGGCGTCGACCTCTGGTCCGAGCGCACCCGCAAGCGGTGGGCTGAGCTTGATCCAGCGACGGGCGTCGACGCCGAACTCGAGTGGATCCGCGAGCAGTACGGACGGTCGGACCCGGACGGCCGCGAGGACGGTGACACGAGCACCGAAGAGCCCCCTGCAGACCTCGATCACGACACGGTCGGCGCGGTCGCTTTCGACGGAGAGTCGCTGGCTGCGGCGACCTCGACCGGTGGCCGATGGCTCGCGCTCGCGGGTCGCGTCGGCGACGTCCCGCAGGTCGGCTCCGGCTTTTATTGCTGTCCTGCGGCGGCGGTCAGCGCGACGGGAGCCGGCGAAGATATCGCCCGAGTCACCCTGTCACGCCGGGTCGCACGCCACGTCGAGCGTGGTCTCGAGGCCAGCGTGGCCGCCGAACTCGCCATCGAGGAGTTCGCCGAACTGACCGGCTCGACGGCTGGCGTTATCTGTATCGACGCACGTGGAACGCTGGGTTCGGCGTACAATAGCACCGCCATGCAGACCGCTCGAGCCTCGAGCGGCGACGACTGAACCGTCACCGCCGGATCGTCGACCGAGGGCAAACCAGGACTGACCGATCGTTCGGCCTCAGAAGTTCGACGATCATCGTATGGGGGATTTATTATCGTCGAAAACAGCTCATCGAGTATGTCCAACTCGTCGAACCGTGCGACTGGGACCTGTCCAAGCTGTGGAGCAAGGCTATCGAACGTGCAAGGGCTTTCGGCCTGTCCCGAATGTGCGTGGATCGAACGACGAGCACAGATCTGAGACACGGGGCCACCACGAGAGTCATACTGGCAGACGGAACTCGTGTGAGGATTCGTCGCTCCCGTCCGCCGAATGCGCTTCAGTAACTGCCATCTGACAGTATCACTGCCGGTCGGCGCAGCCGACTGGAGCCGCGAAATCGGGCCGGGAACGTTCGAGAGCGGAACCTCTTTTTGTCGACCAGTCCAACCCCGGTGCATGACTGAATCCGAGGTGGACCTCGAGGCAACGCAGTACGAGAAACACCGCGAGGCGGGTGAGATCTTGGCCCAGGTACGCGAAGAGACCGCAGACCGTGTCGAGGTCGGGGCGAGCCACCTCGAAATCGCCGAGTATGCCGAAGATCGCATCCGCGAACTCGGCGGGAAGCCGGCGTTCCCGGTCAACATCTCGATCGACGAGGAGGCTGCCCACGCGACCCCGTCGATCGACGACGAGACGACCTTCGGCGAGGAGATGGTCAACCTCGATATCGGCGTCCACGTCGACGGCTGGCTCGCCGACACGGCGATCACGGTCGACCTCTCGGGAACCCCCGAACTCGCCGAAGCATCCGAACAGGCGCTCGAGGCTGCTATCGAGGTCGTCGAACCGGGCGTCGACACCGGCGACATCGGTGCCGAAATCGAGGACGTCATCGACGGCTACGGCTACAACCCCGTCGTCAACCTCACCGGTCACGGACTGGGCCACTGGGAACAACACACCAGCCCCAACATCCCGAATCGGGCGGTCTCCCAGGGGACGACCCTCGAGGTCGGCGACGTCGTCGCCATCGAGCCGTTCGCCACCGACGGCGGCGGGAAGGTCACCGAGGGTGCCAAAGAAGAGATCTACGCGCTCGAGCGTGAAGGCACCGTTCGGAACCGGCAGGCCCGCCAGGCGCTCGAGCAGATCACCGAGGAGTTCCGCACGCTGCCGTTCGCGACGCGCTGGCTCGAAACCGACCGCGCCGAGATGGCAGTGCGCCGGCTCAAGCGAAACAACGTCCTCCACGGCTACCCCGTCCTCAAAGAGGACGACGGCTGTCTCGTCAGCCAGAAAGAACACACGGTCATCGTCACCGAAGACGGCTGTGAAGTGACGACGAAGCGATAGAGGGGCGTCAGAAACGACGGTTCGACCTCGAGTCGCCCCTCGAGCGGCGTATCGATACGAGTAACGCGGTGAGCGGGCGCTTACTGTCGCTCCAGTCAAAAATCGTCGGCCCACTAGCCGGTTGTGTCGGTGAATCGTCCTGGATGAATCGGGCGAATCGTCCAGTATCGAAGACGGTCGATCGGGGACGGACTGTACTTGCGCTACTCGATGTCGCGGAACAGCCCGTTTCGGAGGTCACGGCCGAAGTAGTAGCCCGCGAGCGACGCGACGAGCCCGACCGCCGCGCCGATGAGCAGCGGCATCTCGAGTGAGACCGCGAGGGCCACCATCAGGTCGGTCGTCAGTAACGACGTGAGACCGCCAGCAGCAGCGCCCGCGGTCGCCAACTCGAGGTAGCGCCGTTTCGAGGTGACGAGCCCGGCGAGAAACGCGATCCCGAACGCGCCGATCAGGCTACCGATGCCAGCGAGCGGGATCACGGTATTCCCGAGAAGTAATCCGGCACCGAGGACGAGCACGAACGCGAGAAACGCTTTCGGCGAGAACAGCTCTCCAGTCGAGACCGACGGGGTGAGCCGTCCAAGTCGGGACCCGGTTCGGGTCGCCGTCGCGTCGGTTTCGGCGTCACTGGCCGGCTGGACCGAACCCGTCCGTGAGTCGGACGACTCGAGCGGTTCGCTGGCGGCGTGGTCGTCGACCTGGTCGGCACCGCCGGAGTCGGAGAGCAGCCGCTCGGTCTCCTCGAGGAGGTCGTCGGTCGAGGCCGGCTCCCGACTCTCGGTGAGTTCCTCCGAGCGATCAGTCATATTCGAGTGGATGCTCGCCGGAACCATGGACCTTTCCCCCACGGTCGCTCTCGTTCGAGGCAGGTCGCTTCGGGGCTCGTGCTGGTTCGACCCCCCAGTAACGTGAAACTGAGCAGATCGTGGTTTTTCACCATCACGTTCGCCGAGATTGCAAAATATTCTGGAAGAGTATATATAGTGGGTGACCAGTTTGTCAGGACATATGCACGCTGCTGACATGGGGGACGGACAGGGGTCGAACCGATCGTCGGCACCTCGAGTGACACTCGGGCGACGACGAACGTGGAGGGACGAAAATGGCGAGTAAGTCCGCCGAGGAGGTGACCGAGGCGGCCGACCTCACCTATCCCGCGACCGACTGGCGGGGCTTCTTTGCGAACCACTTCGGGCCGTCGATGCTATGGGCGCTGATCAGCATCGGTGCCAGTCACATCGTGCTCGCACCGACGCTCGGCGGTCACTTCGGGCTGTGGGCGATCTGGGTGTTCGCGATCATCTACCTCGCAAAGTACGGCGCGTGGGAACTCGGCATCCGGTACAACTACGGCGTCGGGCGTAACCCCGTCGAGGCCTACGGCGACTTGCCGGGGCCGGGCAACTGGATGCAGTGGTTTACCGTCGCCGTGTTCACGATCGCCTACTCGGGGATTACGGCTGCCGTCGGCATGAGCACCGCGGCCTTCGTCGCGGCGTTGACGCCGCTGTCGTTCACCTGGTCGTTCGTCGTCTTCGTCGGCCTGGCGGGCGTACTCGTCTTTTTCACCCGCTACTCGCTGCTCGAGAAGATCCTGATCGGCTTCACCATCGCGCTCGGGGTATTCATCCTCGTCGCCGTGCTCGTCGGCCCGCCGTCGGCCGACGTAATCGCAGCGACGGCGTTTACCTCGCCGGACCTGACCGGGCCGCTGTTCGTCGGGCTGTTCGCGGCCGCGGCCGGGTTCGCCCCGACGGGGTTCAGCACGAGCGTCCTGATCGGAAGCTGGAGTATGGCGAAAGGCGACGGGGCCGTCGAACTCCGAGAGAACGGCCTCGATCCGACCGACGAACGGTACCACGACTACATCGCCCAGTGGATCGAGACTGGCCGCCGTGATTTCAACATCGGCTACGCGTTCAGCTTCCTGCTGATCGTCGCGATGGTCGTGCTGGCGTCGAACGTCCTGTATCCGGAGCCGCCGGCCGACGACAACCTTGCGCTGACGATCGGCACCATCGTCAGCGGCTCGTTCGGCGAGTGGTCGTACTACGCGATGGTGATCGGCGCGTTCGCAGCGCTGTACTCGACGGTCATCACGCTGCTCGATGGTGCCTCGCGGGCGACTGCCGACACGCTGCCGCTGGCGCTCGAGCGCCCCGAACTGGACAGCGAGCGGATCAGAAAAGCCGTCGTCGTCGGGATCGTCGCCGTCAGTTGTTCAGTCGTCGTGGCGCTGGGAACGGTTCCCGTCACCTTCCTGATCTGGATCTCGGCGATCCTGGCGATCACCGAGATTCTGTTCTATCCGGCGAACTGGTACATCGTCCGTGAACATCTCCCCGAGGCGTTCCAGCCATCGACTGGGTGGGTCGTCTACTACGTCGTGAGCCTGGTGCTCGTGTTGCTTTTCGGGGTCATGGGGGCCGCCTCGGAGTTCGGCTACGTCTAGGCAGGTACCGACGCGAATCAGTCGGGACCCGTTCGATCCGCGACTCGAAACGTAACTGCGTTTTATCACGATTGGGCTGGTACCGTCGCGGGTGAACGTCGAACTGGTGGTCTTCGGGCTCATCGCGATCGCGATCGGTATCGCGCTCCTGTACGCCGCTCGCCACCTTTATCCGCGACTCGAGCTCGTCGACGAAGCGCTCGCGTCGGTCCGGCTGTTGACGGCGATCATCGTCGCGCTCTTGTTGTTGGGTGGGCTCGGTCTCGTACTCGTCGGCGCGCTGATGTAGCCGGCTCCGCCTCGTTGGCGACGGCACGTGTGTCGAATCGAAAGCGTGCCTTCAAGTCCGACGCCGTGTAACGGCCACGCATGAATCCAGGCGATCGCGTTCGCGTCGACCGCGACGACCGCACGTACGAGGGCGTCTTGCTCCCCTCGAGTTCTGACGAGCACCTCGTGGTGAAACTCGAGGGTGGCTACAACGTCGGCGTCGATCGTGCCGAAGCGGACGTCGACGTACTCGCGGAAGACGTCTACGAGATCGACGGGAAAGACTCGGTCGGCGACGAGGCATCGGAGATCGCGTTCGACGACGACCTCCCGACGATCTCGCTCATCTCGACCGGCGGGACGATCGCGTCGACGGTCGATTACCGAACCGGTGCGGTGACGGCGCAGTTCGACGCCGAAGACGTCCTGCGTGCGGTCCCCGATCTCGCGGGCCGGGCGAACTATCGCGGCCGCGTCGTCGCGAACATCCTCTCTGAGAACATGGAACCGCCGATCTGGCAGGACCTCGCCGAGGCGGTCCGCGAGGAGATCGAAGCGGGTGTCGACGGCGTCGTCGTCATGCACGGCACCGATACGATGCAGTATTCCGCCAGCGCGCTCGCATTCATGCTCGAGACGCCCGTGCCGGTCGTCTTTACCGGGAGTCAGCGCTCGGCTGACCGGCCTTCCTCGGACAACGTAATGAACGCCGTCTGCGCCGTCGAAGCCGCCAAAAGCGACTGTGCAGAGGTACTCGTCTGCATGCACGGCTCCGAGTCCGACGACGTCTGTGCACTCCACCGCGGCACCCGCGTCCAGAAGAACCACACCTCCCGCCGGGACGCCTTCGAGACCGTCGGCGCGGAGCCACTGGGCCTGATCGACTACGAAACGGAAGCACTCACCTGGAACCGAGACTATCAGGAACGCGGTGCCGTAGACCTCGACCTCGTCTCCGGTCTCGAGTCCGACGTCGAACTGCTGAAGTTCACGCCCGGCATGGACCCCGCGTTCCTCGACGTCGTCGAGGGAAGCGAGGGGCTGATCATCGAAGGGACGGGACTGGGCCACGTCCACACCGACCTGATCCCTCGCATCGAGGAACTGATCGACGGCGGGACGACAGTCGTCATGACGAGTCAATGTCTCGAGGGTCGGGTCTGCGACCGGGTCTACGATACCGGCCGAGACCTACTCGACGCCGGCGTGATCGAAGCCGGCGACACCCTCCCCGGCACCGCGAAGGTGAAGCTGATGTGGGCGCTCGAGAACGCCGACGACGTCGAAGCGGCAATGGGGACCTCGCTCGCCGGCGAACTGCAGGAACGGTCCGTTCCCTGGGAGTAAGATCGTCGTTCTCCGGATGTTCTTAGGACTGTGGCCCAGGGTTTCTGATCACAGCTCGGACTGAACCGACTGCGAACACCTCGAAAGCCCCTTTCAGTCCCACCCGTGTCGGCTGATGGGGCTGGCCACCGCTGGGTGGGACTTCCGAGGTGTTCAGAGTCGTCGAGCGTGCCAGGGGCTTTCGGGGTGTTCCCGGGTACCCAGACGAACGAAATCGCGGCCGATCGTGGACCGATAGTCCCGTAACGATTGCCCCCGAACCACGATTCTGTGAACATCCGGAGAGCAACGGAGGACGATTACGAGGCGGTTGTGGAGCTGACGAGCGACATCTGGACCGACCGCGGAGGCGACTACCTCCCCGACGTCTACCACGAGTGGCTCGAAGACGGGCCCGGAGAGGGTAAAAAGACGTTCCTCGCGGAGGTCGACGGCGACGTCGCGGGGATCGTCCAGGCGGTCATGCTCTCTGCGGACGAAGCCTGGTTCCAGAGCATGCGCGTCTCGAGCGACCACCGTCGCCAGGGTGTGAGCCAGCGGCTGAACGAGGCGCTGTTCGAGTGGGCACGCGAGCAGGGGGCGACGGTCGGCCGCGTGATGATCTTCTCGTGGAACACGGCGTCGTTCGCGGCTGCCCGGACCGCGGGCTTCGAGCCGCGCACCGAGTTCCGGTTCGCTCACGTCGAGCCCGATTCCGACGCGACGGCCCCCGCGGGCTACTCGGTCTCGAGCGATCCGACGGCCGCGTGGCGTTACTGGACGCACAGTGACGCACGCGAGCACCTGGCTGGCCTCGGACTCGCCCCGGAGGAGTCGTGGGCGATGCGAGAACTGACTCGAGAGGACGTCGAGACGTTCGCCAACGAGACGGCCGTTTTCGCGGTCGAGGGCGAATCGGGACGAGCTGGCACGGCGTATCGGACGCGGATCTACGACCGACAGACGGACGACGGCGAAACCGAGACCTGGGCCGAGTACGGCGTCGGCGCCTGGGACGACGTCGACGCAGCCCGCGCGCTGTTCGCGGCGATCGCTCGAGATGGGGCCACGGTGGGTGCCGATCGGACACGGGTGATGATCCCGGAGACGGCCACGTTCGTCACCGACGCTGCCTACGCGGGCGCTGGACTGGCCGACGAGCCGGATTTCGTCCTCGAGATCGGGCTCTCCACGACCACGTGAACCGCCGGTCGAACGAGTGAGCCTCTCGACGGCAGTAGGCTGCGTCTTCGTGTCATTGGGTCCCACGAGTCCTGCGGGAGGGAAAGTGGAAGGAGCGTCGAGCACGTGGGGGCGAGTATGGAGCAGCCAGAACCAGCCGAGGGGTGGCCCGACGAGCCACTCTCGGAAGCAGCCGCCAGTGACCTACTCGAAGGCGACGTCGTCGCCGTCTGGGTCATGGACCACGACGACGGCGTTCGGTCGGTCGCCCTCCCGCCGGGTGCGCCGGACGACGCAGTCGTCGACGTCGTTCTCGAGACGACCGAGGCCTTCGAGATGTACAGCTACAGCCGTGGCCAGTGGATGGATTACGGCACACAGCGCAAAGACGACGACGAGGCACCGTCGATGGCGGGGACGCTACAGAGCTATCGCGTCCTCGCCGGCGATTCAGACGCCCTCTGAGGAGGAACGGCGGGCAGTGCAGCACTCCGCTGGATGCTCGAGCGAAGCGTCGAACCGAACGCGACGACGATCGGCGTCGTGGGTCGCTCGAGCGAGTGCAGAGCACCCGGCTGGACACCGACTCCCGATCAGCCGCCGCTGACCGGCGGGAACAGCGCCAGTTCGTCGTCGCCCTCGAGTTCCGTCTCGAGGCCGTCTTCCTCCACGACGACGTTCGAGCCGTTTCGAAGGACGTTGATCTGTGAGCGCAGGTCGCCGTCGTCGGTGAGAACGCGACCGGCGAGATCGGACCGGTCGTCGACGAGTTGCTCGAGCGCGTCTCCGACAGTGTCGCCGGCCGACGCCTCGACGGTGACGCGTTTGTCCCCCGCACGTTCGGCGAGATCGGCGAACAGTTTCCACTCCGTAGACATACGTGTCGGTATCGGAGCCGGGGGCAAGTAGCTACCGCTCGCGGCGGCCGGGATCGGTAGACAAGGCGACGTTTATGATTGCGGGACCCACACCGCAGTACATGGCCGCGGACCGGACAGCTCGATCCCGCTTGCCCGACAACTGGCACCGGATACTCACGACCCGTGTTGCCGTCGCGCTCGCGCTAGCGGTCGCGTTGTTATCGGTTGCGACGGCGATCATCAACATCGGCACCGACGTCGTCTACGGACCGCTCGCGCCCTATATTCCGGAGGCCGTTCGCGACGCCGCGGGCTTCACCGGCGCGCTAACCGGCTTTTTGATGGTCGGGAGCGCACTCGCATTGCGGCGCGGACTCCGCGTCGGCTGGTGGGCGACGCTGCTTCTGTTGCCCCTGACCGCAGCCCAGGGCTTTCTCCAGTTAAGTCAGTACTCGCTGCCGCTGGTCGTCCTCTCGCTCGTCACGATCCCCGTATTACTGCTCACCCGCAAGCGGTTCGATAACTCGCTGTCGCTGTCAGCGACCCAGATTGCCGCCGGCTCGGCGCTCGTCGGCGTCCAACTGTACGGAACCATCGGCGGCTACGCGCTCCGCGAACACTTCGAAGGGATCGACAGCATCCTCGATGCGTTCTACTTCACGCTGATCACCTCGAGCACGGTCGGCTACGGTGACATCACGCCCGATCCGGAGTCGACGGAGGCGCTGTTGTTCACGATGTCCGTGCTCGTCCTCGGCGTGGCCAGCTTCGGTATCGCCATCGGGGCACTCGTCGGCCCGGCGATCCAGGCGCGTATCACCAAGACACTCGGAAAGATGACCGACTCACAACTCGAGCTGCTCGAGGACCACCTGCTGGTGCTCGGCTACGGCGAACTGACTGCACCGATCGTCGACGAACTGGCGGCAAACGCCGAGCCGTTCGTCGTCGTCACGAAAGACCAGGACGCGGCGAACGAACTCGCGGACCGCGACCTCGCCGTCGTCTCGGGCGATCCGAGCGACGAGGAGCCACTTCAACGGGCGAAAATCGACCGAACGAGCGGGATCGTCGTCGCGACCAACCACGACGCCCACGACGCCCTCACCATCCTGACGGCCCGCCAACTCGCCCCCGACGCCCGTATCGTCGCCGCAGCGACCGACCGTGAAAACACGAAGAAACTCGAGCGGGCGGGCGCGGACACGGTCATCAGTCCATCGGTGCTCGGGGGTCACCTGCTTATCCGGTCGGCACTCGGCGGCGACGACACGGAACTGATCGAACGGATCCTCGGCGACGCCGAGTGAGACCGGCGTCGACAGCTTACTCCGAGTCGGGCGCGCCTTCGAGGATTTCGACGCCGCTCGAGGCCCCGATGCGCTCGGCACCGGCCTCGAGCATGGCCATCGCCTCCTCGTAGCTGCCGATGCCGCCGCTGGCTTTGACGGGGAGGTACTCGCGCATGAGTTCGACGTCCGCGACGGTCGCACCACTGGTCACGGCGTCGCCGTTCGTCCGTTGTTCTGCCGGGTCGACGCTTGCAAACCCGGTCGAGGTCTTGACCATCGCTGCGTCGGCCGCGACGGCAGCCTCACAGGCGCGGCGTTTCTCGTCGTCGGTCAGCAGCGCCGTCTCGAGGATCACCTTCACGGGGGTCGGAACGGCGGCGACGAGTTCCGCCAGTTCAGCCCGAACGGCGTCGTCTTCACCGGCTTTCAGGCGGCCGACGTTGAGCACGACGTCGAGTTCGTCCGCCCCGGCTTTCCAGGCGAGGACCCCCTCGCGGCGTTTCACGTCGTGGTCGTTCTGGCCGTGTGGGAAGCCGATCACCGTCGCGAGAGTCACGTCGGGGGCGTAGTCGGCAGCCATCTCGAGGGCGTACGGCGGGATACAGGCGTTCATGCCGTACTCGGCGGCCTCGTCGAGGACGGTTCGGACGTCCTGGGGCGTCGTCTCGGGCCCGAGGACGGTATGGTCGATGAGCGACGCGAGTTCACTGCGGTCCATGGCGGAGCGACTCGTCGAACCATCAAAAACCCGCCCGATTCCTTTTGTTCCGGGAGGTGTAACGAGGTGTCATGACAGACGACCGGGTCGGAGTGCTCCCTGCCGTCGAATCTACGGCGACCGACATCGCCGAGATGCGGATTCGCGGCGCCGCGACGATCGCCGACGCCGCTGCCGAGGCGCTCGCAACGCAGGCCCACCAGACCCAGGCCGAAGGCCCTGAGGCGTTTCGTGAGGACCTCCGTGCGGCCGCCCAGACCCTCTACGAGACTCGCCCGACCGCGGTGAGTCTGCCGAACGCGTTACGCTACGTCCTGCGTGGGATGACGGGTGAAACCCTCGCCGAACTGCAGGCCTCGACGATCGCCCGTGCAGAGGAGTTCCAGCGCGATCTCGCACAGGCACAGACCAAACTGGGCGAGATCGGAGCGAACCGGCTGCGTGACGGCGACGTCGTGATGACTCACTGTCACTCGACCGACGCACTGGCGTGTGTCGAGGCCGCCCTCGAGGACGGCAAAGAGATCGAGGCAATCGTCAAGGAAACCCGCCCACGCAAACAGGGACACATCGCGGCCCGCCAACTGCGCGAGTGGGGCGTTCCGGTGACGCTGATCGTCGACAACGCCGCCCGGCGCTATCTCGATCGGACGGACCACGTTCTGGTCGGCGCTGACAGCATCGCCGCCGACGGCAGCGTCGTCAACAAGATCGGGACCAGCGGACTGGCAGTCACCGCCCGCGAGCGTGGCGTGGCGGTGATGGTCGCCGCCCAGACGATCAAACTGCACCCGGATACGATGACCGGCCACACCGTCGAGATCGAGATGCGCGACGAAACGGAGGTCGTCTCGAAGGCCGAGCGAGCCGAGATTGCGGGCGACATCGACGAGGAACTGCGAGTCGAGAACCCGGCGTTCGACGTCACGCCACCTCGCCACGTCGATGCGATCGTAACCGAACGCGGCCAGTTTCCACCCGAGAGCATCGTCGTCCTCATGCGAGAGCTGTTCGGCGGCTCCACCGGCGAGCCCTGGGAGCCCTGAGCCGAGTCGCACTCGAGTCCCGTCGGCAGATTCGGGATCCATTCCATCCGAGGTTCTGAGTGATAATCGGAAACGGTTAGTCGCTGGTGTGAGCCAATGGGGATATGGTGTTACCAGAGGGGTTCGTGCTCCCGCCGTGGTACCTCCTGGGGCCGACGCTGGTGATCCTGGGTGGGGTCGTGGCGTTTCTGTGGTCGCTCGATCCGCCGGTGACCGACCGCACGGTGCTCGCGTTCGTGCCGTGGATGCTGTTTGGCTCTACGCTTCACGTCCTCCACCGGCTCGAGGCGTATCCCACCGAGATCGCAGTCATGTTCGCCTCGCCGGGCGTCTATCTCGTGACCGCGACCGCCGCCGGAATCGCCTGGGCGCTGGGGATCGTTCTCCACGCTGCCGGCCTCCAGGCGACGAGCGAACGGCTCCCGGGGATCGTCGGCACCGGCTTTTTCGTCGTGTTCACGATGTTCGCCATCTTTACGAGCTGGGACGCTGGCACCTTCGAGCCGTTCTGGCCGGTTATCTCCGTCGTCATCGCCGGAATCATCACCGCACTCGCCTGGCTCGGGCTCGGGCTCTGGTTTACCGACGTCGCCGCGACCACGAGCCTCACCGGCGTCATCGTCGTCTTCGGCCACGCGTTAGACGGCGTCTCGACCGGGATCGGCTACGATCTCCTCGGCGCCCACGAGGAAGTCCCCGTCTCGCGGTTCGTCCTCGAGACGGCCGAGGGACTCCCGACCGCCGAAGTGATCGGCGCCGGCTGGCTGTTCGTCCTCCTCAAAGTCGCCCTCGCAGTGGTCGTCCTCGGGCTCTTTCGGGAGTTCGTCGAAGAAGCGCCGCGACAGGCCCGATTGTTGCTCGCGTTCATCGCGGCGGTCGGCCTCGGTCCCGGCGTCCACAACGTGTTGCTGTTCATGATCGCCTAGACTTTTGCCCGCTGCCCCCGTCCGTTCGAGTCTGTATGCTCTCGGTGCTCTCTGCCGGTCACGTCAACTGGGACGTGACGCTTCGCGTCGACAGGTTGCCCGCTCCCGACGGCGAATCCTCGATTAGCTCTCAGTGTCAGTCTGGCGGTGGCAGTGCGGCCAACGTCGCCGCTGCACTCGCCGGTCTCGAGGTCGATGCCAGCCTGATCGGCAGCGTCGGCGACGACGACAACGGCCTGCTCGCCCGTCGCGAACTCGAGGCCGCGGGCGTCTCACTCGACGGCCTTCGCGTAGTCGAGGGTGCCGAAACGGCCGTCAAATACCTGCTCGTCGACGACAGCGGGGAGGTCGCGGTGCTCGGCAACGACGGCGTCAACGAAGCCGTCGGGCCCGAAGACGTCGACCCGGAGCGGGTCCGCTCGGTCGAGCACCTCCACCTCACGAGTCAGCGCCCCGACACCGCCGCAGTGCTCGCCCACTACGCACAGGAGACAGGAGTTACTGTCAGCCTCGACCCTGGCCGTCGGCTCGCGAGTCGCGACTACAGCGACGCGCTCGCGGCGAGCGATGTCGTCTTCGCGAACGACCGGGAGGTCGCCACCCTGCTCGCGGACGAGTACGCTGGCTCGGATTTCAGCGACCGCGTCGTCGTCATCAAACACGGCAGCGACGGCGCGAGAGTCCACACCCCGGCGGGCTCGTACGCCCATCCGGGTTTCGACGTCGACCCAGTCGACACGGCCGGAGCGGGCGACGCCTTCGCCGCTGGCTTCATCGCAACCACGCTCGCCGGCGGCGACGTCGAACGCGCACTCGAGTACGCTAACGCCTGTGGTGCGCTAACCGCGAGCCGCGAGGGGGCCCGGAGTGCACCGACCGCGGAGGAAGTCGGCCAGTACCTTCGGACACGGTACTGACCGCTTTCCCTGTCGTTCTCAGCAGGTGTCGTCTGACGGTACGTATATGAGTCGGGCCGTTGGCCACTCAAGTAGAGAGTCACGGAGACGTGACGGAGAGACATGACGGAAGGAAGGATCTGCGAGTCAAATCGGTGCTCGAGTAATCGACACACCCGGTATGAACCACCTGCGGGAGAATCGCCGAGCATCGCCGTGGCGACGGCGCTTGCAGAGTACGTCGGCGAAGACGTGACAGCCTCGACCGTTCGGTTGTACGACTACGTCGATCCCGAGGCCCTAGACGCCCTGTTCGCCGAGACGCGAACCGGGAGCACGCGGGCGGTCCAGTGCGTCGAGTTCGTCGTCGAAGACGTGACGGTCGTCGTTCGTCCGGATCGAGTCGAAATCACACCGACGGAGTGAGCAAAACCGGGAACCAGCAACGCGGCCGGCCGCGTAGTTCTCGAACCTTTTTTCTCATCACCCCCGGAATCCGGGGGTATGGGAACGCAACCGCACCTGCTCGTCGAGGAGGGTGACCTGACGGATCTCGCGCTCGTCCCGGGCGATCCGGGCCGAGTCGACCGCATCGCCGACCACTGTGAGACGGCCGAGACCGTCGCCGAAAACCGTGAGTACAAAGTCGTCAACGCGAGCTACGACGGCCGCGACCTGACGATCTGTTCGACCGGCATCGGCTGTCCGTCCGCCGCAATCGCCGTCGAGGAACTCTCGAACGTCGGCGTCGAGACGTTCCTCCGGGTGGGGACGACCGGTGCGTTGCAGTCGGGGATCGAGATCGGTGACATGGTCGTCGCGACCGGTGCCGCGAAAAACGAGGGAACGACGAAACGCTACGAGGACGTCGAGTACCCCGCCGTGCCAGACTACGACGTGCTCTCGGCGCTGGTCGAGGCGGCCGAAGCCAACGACGAGGACGTCCACGTCGGGCCGATCGCCTCCGACGACGCCTACTACGCCGAAACTGACGAATACGTCGCCGACTGGGAAGCCGCAGGCCTGCTCGCCGTCGAAATGGAAGCCGCAGCACTGTTTACGCTCGCACGTCGCAAGGGCCTGCGCGCTGGCGCGATCTGCACCGTCGACGGCAACCTCGTGGAAGGGACCCAGAAAGGAACCGACACCGAGGACGACGAACTCCCCGAAAAGGCCAAAAACAACGTCGGCCGCGCCATCGACCTCACGCTCGAGGCCGCAACGAACCTATAAATCGAGCCATACGTCAGCCTGACTCGAGCCCGAACGACGCGTGAAACGCCGACAAACCGAACGCAATACGGCCGTGTGCGGCCGATCAGGCGTCGTGCAACCGCTCGGCGACGATGGTCGTCCGGTCGGTCAACGCTTCCGTCGTCCCGGAGGCCGTCTGTAGCGTCTCGTTGATCGCCTCGTACAGCGACTCGAACGCGACAGTGTCGTCGGCTGGACGGCACCAATCGTCGATATCGCGCGTCTCGAGCCCACACGTCGAACAGCGGTCGCGGTCGCCACCGGGAACTGGCTCGAAACAGCCCTGACAGCGCTCGAGGCCGACGACGATCGACTCGCCGAGGGCGACGATACCCCGGAGTTCCGATTGGAGTTTCGTCGCCGTTCCGGTGAACCCGGCGAGTGCGTCGCCGACGGTCGGCTCGAGCGCGTCGGCGTCGACGGCGTGGAGTTGCTCGAGGCCGGCGTCAACGGAGTCGATCGCGAGCAACACCTCGCGGCGGGCCTGGCGGTACTCGGCGGCGGCCTCCGACTCGGCTGGCAGGCCAGACGCGTCGGCATCGACGGCCTCTGGAAGCCCGGTGGTCAGTGACGCGAAGGCGGCGACCGCAGAGACGGTTACGCCTTCGCGTTCGGTCGTCTTCCGGACGAGATCGAACAGTGGGGCTGGCTCGAGAACGGTCCCCGATATCGGCTCGACGTGCAAAGACCCAAAACACGACGTGCAGACGGTCACGAGCCCGCTCTCGTGAACGTCGCCGTCGATCGGGACACCGCCGACGGGATAGAGGCACAATCCCGCAGGGTCCTCGTCGGCCGTCGTTCCACACCGGCGGCAGGTATCGTCGTCTCGCTCGAACACGGCGGCTCGATCGCCGGACCACTCGCCTGAAGTCACGAGCGAGCGAAGACAGCGAATCGACAAAAACGCACCGACCGCGCCGTCGACTGACCGCGCTGCAGTGAGGGACACTAGCACGAAACCATATTTTCGAGGCCGTCCTGGATCGACTATGGGAGACTCACCGACCGACTTCCGGCTCGAGTGGGGAACCGACCGCGAGGCGCTGGCAGGCCTCTTCCGTGACGTCGCCGTTGCGCTCGAACGCGGTGGTCCGATCGCGTTCAGCGACGACGAGACGAGCGTCACGCTCGAGGTCCCGATGCACGTCGCCGCCGGGTTGCGAGTCGATCACCAGGCAGACAACCCACCCCAGACCGGGCTCACGTTCGATCTCCAGTGGGATGACGACGGCTCGAGCGTCGACCGGGGCACCGCCGTGGACGAAACCGCGTCGACGGACACCGGCGACGGACCGGTGATCGAACCGCAAGCAGGGACGGGTGGGTCGACAGACACGACGCCGCCGATCGAGGCAGGCTCAGCAGCAGCGCCGGCGGACGCCGTCGTTTCCGCGCGAAAACGGCGGATGCGACAAGCTGAGGACTCCGGAAATCCAGCGCGGCGAAGTCGATTCGAAGTGTACGAAGACCGCGCTGGCGAGTGGCGCTGGCGGCTGGTCCACTGGAACGGAAACGTCGTCGCCGACGGCGGTGAGGGATACGCCTCGAAATACAACGTCAAACGGGCGGTCAAAAGCGTCATGCAGACGGCCTCGAGTGCACGCCTCGTCGAACGATCGAACGAGGAATGAGACGGGCTTCGAGACGGGCTGTGGTACCGATTTGCCGAAGTCAGGGACGGAGATCGTCGAACTCGAGGTCGGTGTCGAACTCCGGGGCTCGGTCCAGGGCCTCGTACTCGAGCGAGGGAGTCACGCCGGCGGGGACGGCGTTGTACTCCTGGAGGAACTCGACGATGCCGCGTTTGCCGCCGAAGTCGCCCCGGTACCGTCTGAAGAGCCGAGGAATCCTCGCGGCGGCGGACTCGTCGTCGTAGCCGACGTTCTCCTCTAAGAACCACTCGACGGCGATGTCCAGGTCGGCGTCGACGTCCGCGGGCGAGTAGATGGCGATCGGCGGACAGGTATCGCCCCCACGAGACAACCCGAAGTGGATGCGCGGATCACACTCGGGGAGTCGAAACTGCCGTTCGAAAGACGAAGGAAACGGTCGCGGGAGATAGCCAAAGCCCCACCGATGTTTCGAGCGCCGCAGGAGGCCGTGTTCGAGGTCGTTGAGGCTCAGCCAGACGCCGCCGACTGGAATTCGGTCGCGGGCGAAGAACGTCCAGCGGTCGAGGACGTTCCCCTCGAGCAGGGATCGGTCGTCGGCCTCCATCAGGACGTGGCCGTAGGCGTTGTAGCAGTTGAGCCAGAACGAGAGCTTCCGGGTCCGGGTCGACAGCGCGCGCTCGAGGCGCGGTCGCTCGAGGGTCGCTAGCTGTCGCTGAAGCCAGTCGGCGTCACCCTCGGTCTTGACAGTGTAGAGGAGATCCGCTGAGAGGGAGACCGGATCGAGCTGCGTAGCCATTCGATCGACTAGACGCGGACCAGTTCCTTCAACTCGTGTTGTGACTCCCGCCGACAGTCCGACAGGTGGATATGTTGGCGAATATGTCGGCCCCACGCTTATCGGGACGAGCGTCGTCTGCGCTGACGTGAACCGCAGTACGGGTTACCTCCTCGTTCTCGTTGCGATTTCCGCTTACCTCTCCTGGCAACTCGTCACGCCGTTTCTCGGCTTCGTCCTCGCGGCGATCCTCATCGCGTTCGTCCTTACTCCGCTCCAGCGACGTCTCGAGCGCGTCTTACCGGCCGGCATCGCCGCGTTCTCGCTGGTGATACTGGCCACGGTGGGCGGTGTCATCCCGTTCGTCCTCGTCGCCCTCGTCGTCGCCGAAGATGCCGCCGACCTCGTCCGCGACGTCGATCCCGACGACCTCGCTGTCGCCGACCTCGAGGCGTGGATCGAGGCAGAACTCGGGCTCGAGGTCGACGTCACGGCGGCGGTCGTCGACTCGGCCGAACAGATCGGCACGATCCTGATCGAGCAGACGACCGCCTGGTTCAGCGTGCTCACGCACACGCTGATCGGGCTCGGACTGTCGCTGTTCGTCCTCTACTACCTGCTCAAGGAGGGTGAGACGCTGATGGCGTGGCTTCGCGAGCGGACGCCGCTGCCCGAAGACGTACAGGACGACCTCTATGGCGAACTCGACGAAGTGATGTGGGCGGTGCTCGCCGGCCACGTACTCATTGCGATCGTCGAAGGCGTCATCGCCGGCCTCGGCCTGTTCGCGACCGGCATCCCAAACCCCGCGTTCTGGACGTTCGTAATGGTCATCCTCTCGCTCGTGCCGCTGATCGGGGCCTTCCTCGTCTGGGGACCCGCCGTTGCGTATCTCGTCGTGACCGGCGAACCGATTCTCGCAGTCGGCCTCGCGGTCTACAGCGCCATCGTCGTCGGCATCGCAGACGACTACCTGCGGCCGGTCGTCGTCGACCGATACGCCGAACTCAGCCCCGCGATCATCATCCTCGGCGTCCTCGGGGGCATCTACGCCTTCGGCATCATGGGACTGTTCTTCGGCCCCGTCGTGCTTGGTGCCCTGCTCGCGACGGTCGATGTCTTCGACGAACACTACGAGCGACTCGCCGACACCGAGCAAACGTAGCTCCCAAAACGCGTCGACGGACGCGACGGTCGCGAGGACCCATTTAGTCGTGGGAATCTGCCCCGCGCTTATACCTCTCGCGGTTCAAGAGGGCAGTATGCACGTGTTGGTACCCCTGGACGATTCGGAGCCGGCCCGAGCCGCACTCGAGCACGCGGTGGAAGAACAACCCGACGCGCAGATTACCGCGGTACACGTCATCGACCCGAGCACCGCCGTCTACGGCGAGGGCGGGATCTACGCCTACGATGCGCTCATCGAGAGCCGACGGGAGGCCGCAAAGACGCTGCTCGAGGACGCCGAAGCGCTGGCCGCCGACCACGGCGTCGACCTCGAGACGGAGACGGTCGTCGGGCAGGCGGCACGAGAGATCGTCGAGTACACTGACGAGAACGACGTCGACCGGATCATCATCGGCAGTCGCGGTCGGTCCGGCGCCTCTCGAGTGTTGCTGGGCAGCGTTGCTGAGAACGTCGCTCGCCGCGCGCCGGTGCCGGTGACGATCGTCCGATAACGACCCCCTGGTGAGCCATCGGTGTCGAGCGCCGATCCGTCGCGCTTTTGACCGCCCGTCCCCGACGGTGTGATAAGACGGATGGCCCGATACCACATCGAGACCTACGGCTGCACCTCGAATCGTGGCGAGAGCCGCGAGATCGAGCGGCGGCTCCGCGACGCCGGTCACCACCGCGTCGGCGGCCCCGACGAGGCCGACGTGGCCATCCTCAACACCTGTACGGTCGTCGAGAAGACCGAACGAAACATGCTCCGGCGGGCGGAGGAACTCGCGACGGAGACGGCAGACCTCTACATCACTGGCTGTATGGCCCTCGCGCAGGGCGAGGAGTTCGCCGACGCCGAGGTCGACGGCGAGGTCCTCCACTGGGACGAGGTCCCACAGGCAGTCACCAACGGGGAGTGTCCGACGACGACGCCCGACGCCGAGCCCGTTCTCGACGGCGTCGTCGGCATCCTCCCCATCGCGCGAGGGTGCATGTCCGACTGTTCGTACTGCATCACCAAACACGCCACCGGCAAGATCGAGTCACCGCCGATCGAAGAGAACGTCCGCAAGGCTCGAGCGTTGATTCACGCCGGCGCAAAGGAGATCCGAATCACCGGTCAGGACACCGGCGTCTACGGCTGGGACCAGGGCAAACGAACGCTCCACGAACTGCTCGAGCGCATCTGTGCCATCGACGGCGAGTTTCGGGTGCGCGTAGGCATGGCGAACCCGAAAGGCGTCCACGGCATCCGTGAGGACCTCGCCGACGTCTTCGTCGAGAACGACGAACTCTACGACTTCCTCCACGCCCCCGTCCAGTCGGGTTCGAACGACGTCTTAGGCGACATGCGCCGCCAGCACCAGGTCGGCGAGTACCTCGAGGTCGTCGACACCTTCGACGAACGCCTCGAGTACTGGACTCTGTCGACGGACTTCATCGTCGGCTTTCCGACGGAGACCGACGACGACCACCGAAAATCCCTCGAGTTACTCCGTGAGACGCGCCCCGAGAAGGTGAACGTCACCCGCTTCTCGAAGCGACCGGGCACCGACGCTGCCGACATGAAAGGGCTCGGCGGCACGCTGAAGAAAGAACGCTCGAAGGAGATGAGCAAACTCAAGCGCGAACTCGTCGGCGAGGCCTACGAGTCGATGGTCGGCGAGACCCGTCCGAACTGTCTCGTCGTCGAGGAGGGCGTCGGCGACTCCGTGAAGTGTCGTGACTCCGCGTACCGACAGCTCATCGTCCAGCACGCGAGCGATCACGGCCTCGAACCAGGCGACTTCGTCGACCTCGAGGTGACCGCCCACGAGACGATGTACGCGTTCGCCGAGCCGGTCTGAACGCGACGGCAACCAGTCGAACGTCGCTCGAGCGGTGTTACAACCGGGTTCAGAGCCGGTCAACGGCGGCTTCGATCTCGACCTGCGGTAACGGCGAGATCCAGTCGTCGGCGACGAACGCATACTGGACCTCGAGGTCCGGATCGATCACGAACGCCGAGCGCCACGGGGTCGAGACGCCCGCCATGTGCTCGCGGTCGGCCAGCAACTCGAGAGACTCGCCCACGACGCCGTCCACGTCGGCGAAAAAGCGAAAGTCCGGAGCGTCGAGCCAGCGGAGAAACTCGTTCTGGGCGTACGGGCCGTCACGGCTGACGCCGAGGACGGACACCTCGTCGAACTCGTCCCAGCCGGCGCGAACGAACCGTTTCCACCAGTTCTGTGCGATCGCGCTGAACGCAAAGCCCGTGAAGATGAGGACGGCACCGCGGTCGTCGACCACTCCAGAGAGGCTGGTCGAACGGAACGTTTCGCCGTCACAGCACAGCGCCTCGAAATCCGGAACCGTCTCTCCGACCGTCGGTGGCATACCCCGACCTCGTCTCCCGGAACCAAAAAGTTCCGTTCGGCGGCAGTTCGGTGTCGAACGGCCGACCACCCAGCCTTTTGCCACCGCGAGTCGAACGCCAGCACATGCTCACGCTCTACCGCCTCGAGGGCTGTCCGTACTGCGAGATCGTCGTCGACCGACTCGAGGAACTCGGCGTCGACTACGAGAGCGTCTGGGTCGAAGGGCTGCACTCGAAACGCGACGCGGTCAGACGCGTCTCCGGCCAACGCCAGGTGCCCGTGATCGTCGACGACGACGTCGGCGTCACGATGGCCGAGTCCGAACGGATACTCGAGTTCCTCGAGCGGTCGTACGCCTAACGTCGGTCTGACGAGCGCCGTTTTCCGTCACTCGTCGCGCAGACTGTGTGGATCGAGACCGGGATCCTCGACTGCAGGCGCACCGACGGCGAGCACGACCCCTCGCTCGTCGCCGACGTTCCGGTGGCCGTGACCGATCTCGGGTTTGGCGAGCCAGGCCGCTCCGGGGCCGACCTCGACGTATTCTTCCTCGCCGGAGCGGCCGAGTTTCAGCGAGAACTCGCCCTCGAGTACGTAGTACAGCTCTTCCTGTTGGCTGTGAGCGTGGTACCGGATCTCCTCACCCGGTTCGAAATACCAGAGCTTGCAGTTGACCTGATCGGCACCGAGAGCCTCGTCGAGGGCCGTGATCTCGAGGTCGGGGGGCACCTCATCGATCTTCGAGAGGTCGGTGGTCGGCACGTCGTCGGTCTGAACTACTTCGTATCCCATGCGTGTAGTGAACACGACACAATATGACAAAAGCGTACGGACCGCCGGCTCGGCTTGCTGATAGCCGGTCGATCAGTCGAAGACGACCGCACTCTCTGTGTCGGGAACAGTCGCGCCCTCCTGGTCGGCGAACGCCGCGTGAACGCGCTCGTAGGTCTCCGACAGCGCCTCGACGATCACCGAGGTGTCGCTCAGCACGGGCATGAAGTTAGTGTCACCCCGCCAGCGAGGGACGACGTGGGTGTGGAGGTGGTCGCCGATGGAGCCGCCGGCACCGTCGCCGAGATTCAACCCAGCGTTGAAGCCGTCGGGTTCGAGTGCGACCTCGAGCGCATCGAAGGTCCGCTGTTTCAGCCGCGCGTGCTCGAGCAGTTGCTCGTCGGTGAGGTCGCCATACTCGCCCGTGTGAACGCGGGGAATCACCATCGCGTGGCCCGGGTTGTACGGGTAGTTGTTCAACATGACGAACGCCCGCTCGGACCGTGCGACGATCAGGTTCTCCCGATCGTCGTCCTGTTCGGGAAGTTCACAGAACACGCAGTCGACGACGTCGGGGTTTTTGTCCGCGCGCTTGATCCACTCGATCCGCCACGGGGCAAACACCTGTTCCATACGCGTGCGTACTCGAGCCGACGCTAAACGGATTGTGTAACAACCGAACCGGTCGGTCCGGGGCGGTGCGCTCGAGCGCTGTCGGTCCACGCTCGGGCGATAGTACCCTGCTAGCAAGGGTGGGTGTCTCTGCCCGAAGAGTGGCGTCCTGAGCAGTCGTTTTAAACGATAA
Organism: Natrarchaeobaculum sulfurireducens; assembly: GCF_003430825.1. NCBI lineage: Archaea > Methanobacteriati > Methanobacteriota > Halobacteria > Halobacteriales > Natrialbaceae > Natrarchaeobaculum > Natrarchaeobaculum sulfurireducens. Next base: position 3,107,955 of record NZ_CP024047.1, read on the forward strand.
AGAACGGTTTTAGCGCGTTTTACTGTCGACCATCCGGGACGACTCACCGCTCGTAATAAAGCATGGCTTTAAGACAACAGTATCGAAAGTGGACGGGTAATGGCAACGACAGATGACTCCTTTAACGGCTTGACTGAGTACTGTGATGAGTGTGAGCTGGATACGCTCCACGAAGTGTCGGTTCAGATTCGAACCGAAAGTACGAAAAAAGAGAACGCTCAGTTCTCGCGTGAACCCTACCGCGTGAGTGAGTGCCAGCGCTGCGGTCACCGGACGAGTCAGCGGATGAACAACGCCTGACCGGCATCGAAACGAGACACTCGAAACGATCGGTTGACCGATAACAACCCAACAATCACCCCCTACTTCTCGTCGATGCGGGCCCACTATCGTGGTCCCGGTCGGCGATACGCGCCTGACCACCGAGCGACGTTACCCGGTCGTCAGCTCCCAGCCACGTTCCGTCCGCTGGACGATCCCCTCGTCGGCCATCACCTCGAGTAGCTCGGCGACGACCTCCCGTGGGGCGTCGACGTCCCGGCCGAGGTCACTGATCGACTTCGGTTCGGAACGAACACTCGCCAGGACGTCGGCATAAATCCGGCTTTCGGGGCCGGCACCGACGGTCTCTGAGACGCGATCGAGTACGTCACAGAGCCGTCCCTGTACCCACCGTTGGGCGAGCGAGAGTTCGTTTTCGAGCTGCTCCAGATCCTCGAGAGTCGAAAGGAGATCGTCGAGTTCGTCGGTCTCGTCCCAGGCAACGTCGAGCGAGAGGTGTCGACAGGTCGTAATGTCGAAACTGTTGTTCGACGGGTAGGCGCTCTTGCTCGCATAGCCGTACGGAGAGACGTTCACCTCGAGTCGAACGTTCCGAGCGATGTGGAAATACTTGCGACGCTGGTCGTCGACTCGACTCTCGATCAGGCCCGCCTTCTCGAGCTTTCGCAGGTGCTCGATGACAGCCTTGGGACTCACACCGAGATACTCTGAGATTTCCGTAACGTAACAGGGCTTCCGGGCGAGCAATCGGAGGATGCGCCGCCGATTCTCGTTCCCCAGCAAATCCAACAACGCGGCGGAGTCCATCGGGCGAAACTAGAGCCTCACCGCTGAAAAGCGTGTCTGCTCACAGGCAACCGGCTCCCTGCCGACCGTCGTCGACTGGTTTCGAGGAAAGACGACCGCGACGGAAGACGACCGCCAGATCACTGGCCAGGTGCGTCGTCCGGCGGGCCACCACCGACATCGGTACTCGAGTTGCCAGCCTGTTCGGCGCTTGACTCTTCGTCAGCATCCGCTCCGTCGGTCTCGTCGGCGTCGTCGGTCGGCGAGCCCTCACGCTCTTCGTTCGGGACGTCACGGTCCGACGGTCGCTCCTCCGGTGGACCTGAGTCGTCGTCGTTAGCCCCGGATTGGGCGGCCGACTGCCCGGACGACGACCGCTCGTCGGCTGGCGGGCTGGCACCCGGATGGCCGTCGACACCCGCTAGCCCACGTGCGGTTTCGGCAACGTCTGGTCCGGCGAGGGCGGAAGCGTTCGACCGCAACGCACCGAGGCGCTCCCCGTCGACGCCGGACTCGTTCGCCCGGTGTTCAGCCCGGTCGATCGACTGGTTGAGCGATGCGAGCTCGACCGTCAACCTGGTCAGCCTGGCCTGGTGTTCCGGTTCTGAGAGGTTCCCGTCGGTCTGCAGTTCGTCACGTTCGGCCTCGAGTGCGTCGACGCGATCCTCGAGAATGGCGGTCCGGTCGACGACGACGTCAGCCCGGCTCTCGTTTGCTGCGTTCTCGAACGCTGCATCGAACATCCCCGATTCGACCGTGTACTCCGCCTGGGCCGCGTTCGATTGCATGAACGCGGAGACGCTCGCGTTGGACGAGCCGTTCTCGCTCGGCGACTCGTCTTCACTCGTGGCGGCACCGTCCGCAACGGCCGGTTGGTCAGCGTCGCCGATTCCGGTTGCGACGGCACCGCTCGCCGCCGGGGCGAACGCCACGCCGGCAACGGCGAGTATCACGAGGAGAGCGACGGCCCGAGTCGAGGTCATCATCCGGTCGTTAGCCCGAACGTCATAAAAAGTCGAACTTCCGTTCGCATCGTTCATCGACCCGTCTCAGCTACCGAGCGAATTCGAAAGCGTTTACAAATCGTTCTCTTCGTTTCGTTCCGTGATTCGAGCGATGTACGAACGTTCCGTCTGCGATCCGTCCAGACGAGGACACGGTCGAAACACGTCGCTCGAGGAGGACGCTGATAGCGATACGATATGAATCTGTCTGCAAATAGTTATACGTCTTCACCCTATGGTATTTGGTAGCATGTTCGAGCTTTTCTCGCAAAGCTACTATCTCGGGCGTCTCTACGTGATGCCGGTCGACGACGACCGTGCACTCATGCACCGTGATCAACACGAACACATCAACGAAGCAGTGTACGCGACAGGCGAGGGGGTCGAACGCCTAGACGCACCGCTGGTGATGAAACTCGAGTCCGGTCACTTCCCGGTCCACGGTGACGAAGGGGTGCCGGCGAATACGCTCGCCGTCCCCGAGTCGCTGCTCGAGGGAACCGATGTCCGGAATCCGCCGTCGCTTCGCGAAGTGTTTCTCGCCCGCCGGGAGCGGGCACGACAGCTGCTCGAGTACGCCAGTGGTTGGCAGCCGTCCAGAGACGAAACGGGCGGTCGGTTCGACGCTGACCCGGGCGACGGCTATCCGAACGCCGGAACCTAAAAGTAGCCTCGCTTCGCGTTTTCGCCAGGATGTTCGACGTCGACGCGTTGCTCGGCCGTGCGTCGCTCAAAGACCGCATCGAGGAACTCGAAGAAGAAAACGAGCGGCTGCAAGCCCGCTATGAGGCCGAATCTGACCGACGAGCGGACGCCACGACGGCCAGACAGGAGGCCGAACGGCGGATCAATCGCCTCGAGGATCGCATCGCCCAGCTCGAGGGAGAACTCGAGCGCCGTCGAGAGGACGAAACCGGCCTCGAGTATCGACGGCGCGAACGAATTCGGGGCGGCGAGCTCGCCGACATCGTCGATCGACTGGCGTCGGTCAGAACGGGAGCCGAGGGCGCACTCACCGCAGTCGTCGACGACGCCGGTGTCGACGCGCTCGGCGTGGACCTCGAAGGCGTACTGGGCGAGCGCGTGGCCCTGCTCGAGGACGCCGCACCGTGTGTCTGCTGTGTCGACGACGCCGGACTGATCGCCGTCGCGCTCGATCCGCCGGTCCGTCCCGGGCTCGAACCCATCTGGGACGACCGGTTCGCGCTCGAGCGCGAGTGGTTCCTCCCCACCGGTCGGTACGTCCTCGCGCTGGTCCGAGCCGACCTGTTCGCCGTCGGCGTCTACGAGGGTGGCGACCGAGTCGACTACCGCGGGTTCGAAAGCGACGTCAAAGGCAGCCACTCGAAAGGCGGGTTCTCACAGGCCCGCTTCGAGCGCATTCGCGACGATCAGATCGACGACCACCTCGATCGGTGTGCCGACGCACTCGAAGAGTCCCTCGACGACGAGCCGTCGACGCCGCTATACCTCGCCGGCCAGCGCGGGGTCCTCGAAACGCTCACCGACGAATCGGGGCTCGAGCCAGCCGCGACGGCCGCCGTCGACGCAACCGGGAACCCGAAACCGGCTCTCGAGGACGCCCACCACGCGTTCTGGACGACGGACCTCCGTGTGTTATGAGGGGGATGTAACGGGCTACCAGGGGGCTCGAACTACAGTAGTTTAAGTCCCCGGTCAGCCATGTCGTGGGTATGCACGTCGCAATTCTCGCCCACGAGAAGTTTCCGGGCCGTGCGAAGACCGCACTCGGCGTTCTCCGATACGCCGACTACGAGGCCGTCGCCGTCGTAGACCGTGAGAACGACGGCCGTCGAGTGAACGATTACGTCCCGGACGTCCAGGACGCACCGATCGTCGCCGGGATGGACGACCTCGATGCAGACGCCGTCGACACGCTGCTGATCGGCATCGCGCCTATCGGCGGCGGCTTCGACGAGAGCTGGCGCGAAGACGTCCGCACGGCCCTCGAGTACGGCTGTGACGTCGTCTCGGGCCTGCACTACTTCCTCAGCGAAGACGAGGAGTTCGTCCGACTGGCCGAGGAAAACGGCTGTGAACTCCAGGACGTTCGCAAGCCCCACGATGATCTGACCGTCGCGGAGGGCGTCGCCGGCGATATCGACGCCGAGGTCATCCTGACCGTCGGCACCGACTGTTCGGTCGGGAAGATGACCGTCTCGATGGAACTCGTCCGTGACGCCCGCGAGGCCGGTCTCGACGCCGCCGTCGTCCCCACCGGCCAGACGGGAATCATGATCGAAGGCTGGGGCAACCCGGTCGACCGCGTAGTCAGTGACTTCACCGCTGGTGCCGTCGAAGAGATGCTCGTCGAACTCGGCGACGAACACGACTACCTCTTCGTCGAGGGCCAGGGAAGCATCGTCCATCCGGCCTACTCCGCCGTCACCTGTGGCATCCTTCACGGCTCGATGCCCGACAAACTCGTCCTCTGTCACGAGGCCGGCCGCGAGGCGATCCACGGCTACGAGTCGTTCTCTCTGCCGTCGATCCCGACGTACGTCGACCTCTATGAGAATCTCTCTGCGCCCGTCTCGGAGGCCGAAGTCGTCGCCGGCGCGTTGAACACCGCCGGACTCGAGGACGACGTGGCCGCCCGCGACGCCGTCGATGCGTACGCCGAGACGCTGGGTGCGCCCGCGACGGACGTCATCCGCTTCGAAACCGACGATATCATCGAGGCACTGCGATGAGTGGTGAGACGACGATGACGCTCGAATCCAGTTTCAGACGCCACTCGTTGGCGCTCGAGTACCCCTTTACGATCACTCGAGGGACGCAGACCGACGCCGAGATCGTGACCGTCCGTATCGAGGACGGGGATGGCACCGTCGGCGTCGGCGGGGCCGGGCCGTCGGCTCACTACGGTGAAACCGCAGCTACCGTCGAAGCCGTGCTGCCGGAGTTGCTCTCGGTCGTCGAGGAGATCGGCGATCCACACCAGCTCGGACGGATCGAACGCCGGATTCGTGAGACCGTCAACCGGAACCCAGCAGCACGCACCGCGGTCAGCATCGCACTCCACGACCTGGTCACCAAACGACTCGACGTCCCGCTCTACCGCTACTGGGGACTCGACCCGACCGACACGCTCGAGACGTCGTATACGATCGGCCTCGACGACACGGAGACGATGCGCGAAAAGACCGAGACCGCACTCGAGCGCGGCTACAACACGCTCAAGGTCAAACTGGGTACCGACCGAGACATCGAGATCGTCGAGACGATCCGGTCGGTCGCCCCGGACGTTCGCCTCTACGTCGACGCAAACGAAGCCTGGACCCCGCGAGAGGCCGTCTCACGAATCGACCAGCTCGCCGAGTACGACCTCGAGTTCGTCGAACAGCCCGTCCCCGCCGAAGATCCCGAAGGGCTTCGGTACGTCTACGAGCGCTCGGCGCTCCCGATCGCTGCCGACGAATCGTGCATCACGCTCGAGGATATTCCACAGATCGCAGACCGCTGTGACGTCGCAAACCTCAAGCTGATGAAGTGTGGCGGCCTACGCGAGGCGAAACGGATGATCCACGCCGCCCGCGCCCACGGCCTCCAGGTGATGTGTGGCTGTATGACCGAGTCGAACGCCTCGATCGCCGCCGCCTGTCACCTCGCGCCGTTGCTCGACTACGTCGACCTCGACGGGGCGTTGTTGCTCGCGGAGGACCCGTACGAGGGCGTTCCCATGCCCGGCGGCGAGATCGATCTCGCGGGACTCGAGCGAGCCGGCACCGGCGCCAGACGGTAATCGATCGGCAGGGACAGCGACCGCATCGGCTGCACCGATTTCCGCCACCCGATCGCTTTTGCGCCGAATCTGCGATGCTGGGATATGCCCACACCGACAGCGCGAGTCACTCGAGCCGAACACTCGAGCATCCGCGTCATGTTCGATCTCGCAGAGCGACACGACGGCGACCTCGTCAGACTCGAGGTCGGCGAGCCCGACTTCGACACGCCCGAGCACGTCGTCGACGCGGCCGCACGCGCCGCTCGGGCCGGCGAAACCCACTACACCTCGAACGCCGGGTTGCCGGCGTGTCGGCGCGCGATCAGTGACGTCCTGGCTACCGAGTACGACGTCCAGTACGATCCCGACGAGATCGTCGTCACCGTCGGTGGGATGGAAGCGCTCCACCTCGCGGTGCTGTCGACGGTCGGCCCCGGCGAGGAACTGCTCGTTCCGGGACCGACCTGGCCGAACTACGAGACGCAGGCGATACTCGCGGGGGGCTCGCTCCGTGAAGTGCCGATGCCGGCCGCATCAGATTTCGACCTCGAGGCCGACCGCGTTATCGACGCGATGAGCGACGAGACCGGTGCAGTCGTACTCACGACGCCGTCGAATCCGACCGGGCGCGTCTTCGATCCCGAGGAGTGTCGTGCCGTCGTCGAGGCCGCCGCCGACCACGGGGCGTACGTGATCGCCGACGAAGTCTATCTCGGACTCACCTACGACCGCGAGCCAACGGGGATCGCCGCCTATACCGACCATCCCGACCACGTCCTCACGGTCGGCTCCTGTTCGAAAGCCTACGCGATGACCGGCTGGCGACTGGGCTGGCTCGCGGGCGACCGTCACCTCCTCGAGTGCGTGCTCGCGGTTCGTGAGTCGACGACGGCCTGTGCCTCGAGCGTCGCCCAGCACGCGGCCATCGCCGCACTCACCGGCCCACAGGAGCCGTTCGAGGAGATGCGCCGGGAGTTCAGGCGGCGTCGTGACCTCGTCGTCGATCGCGTCGAGGCGATCGACGGGCTCTCGTGTCCACGACCCGAGGGAGCGTTCTACGCCTATCTCGACCCGGGAATCGACGGCGAAAGCCTCCCGCTTGCGAAATACCTGCTCACAGAACACGGCGTCGTGCTCGCGCCGGGCGATGGCTTCGGCGACGCGACTCCGGGACGGCTCCGACTCTCGTTTGCGAACTCTATCGACCGCCTCGAGGAGGGGTTCGACCGGATCGAAGCCGGATTGGCACAGTACTAATTCGATCGTGGAGTCAACACATCAGTTCGCCGCCGTTGACGTTCAGTGTCTCGCCCGTGACGAACGTCGCATCCCGCAGGTACGCCACCGCGTCGGCGATCTCGTCCGGCCGACCATAGCGGTCGACCGGAATCACTGCCAGTTCCTCGCGTTTTTCGGCTGGTGACCGATCGCCGGTCATGTCCGTCTCGACGTGCCCCGGCGCGACCGCATTCACTCGAATGCCGGGCGCGAAATCCCGTGCGTGACTCCGGGTGAGCGAGAGCAGCGCCCCCTTCGAGGCGGCGTAGTGACACTCGATTGCCGCGCCGGTGTGAGCGAGAATCGACGAGACGTTCGTCACCGACGGGTCGGCCGTCGACGCGTGAAGAAAGGGGAGTGCCGCTTTGGTGACGGCAAACGCGGAGTTGACATTTACGTCCATGATCCGATCGAAGTCCGATGGCTCGAGATCCTCGGTAACGACGTGCTGATCGACGCCGGCGTTGTTGACGACGTGATCGACACCACCGAACGCGTCGGCGGCCGCGTCGACCAGTCGGGCGGCAGCGTCGGCGTTCGAGACGTCCGCCCCGACGGCGACCGCCGCTTGCCCACGGTCGCGAATCTCGTCGACGACCGCGTCTGCGGCATCAGCACTCGAGCGATAGTTCACGGCGACGTCGTATCCATCGTCGGCGAATCGGAGCGCGATCGCCTTGCCAATTCCTCTCGACGATCCGGTGACGACTGCGGCTGGCATACCGTGACAACGGGCGAGGGCCGACTTCGTCGTTTGGGTCGAGGAACTCCACAATCGATCGATCCCCGGAACCGGCCCGGACAGTTATTGCCTTCGTACTCCCCCGGACCGAGAGACGGCCACCCGTCCTTCGTCGATCTCGAGGCCGAACCCAAGCTCCTCGAGCGTCGCAGCCGCCTGCCCGTCGCCGTGGAGCAAGACCTCGACGAGGTCGCCGGGTTCGTCGATATCGGTACTCAGCCGGAACGAGTCGATCGACACACAACTCGCGCCGACCTCGCGGGCGATCCGGACGTGATCGAGGTAGGACGCGCCGTGGTAGTCGACTCGAAACGAGGGGTGGCGAACCACGAGCGCGTTCGTCCCGCCGCCGCGTCCCGGCGCGATCACCACGTCCGCGTCGGCGGAAAACAGCCGCTCGAGTGCGGTCGGCGTCGCCAGTGCGAGGTCGGCCATGACGACCGCAACCGTCTCGCCAGCCGACGTCGGAAGCCGTGCGTTGACCGCCTCGGTCAGCGGCCGGTCGTCGACCGTCACCGCCGCCGGGAGGCTCGAGAGCCCCGGTCCGTTCGCGTCGGCGAGCGACGCAGTCGAAAGCACCGTGGGCTCGTGGCCCGTCTCGACGAGCGCCGAGACGACGTCCGTAAGCATCGCCCGGGCAACCGTCGATCGCTCGACAGGCGAGAGCACCGACTCGAGCCGGGTTTTGGGTGTCTCGGCGGCAAAGGGAACGACGACCTGCATCTAGCGTGGGAACTCCTTACGCGCTGAAAAATACGTCGAACTTCGCCACAAACCGGGCGGAGTCACCGAGTGCAGTCCACTGCGTCTCAGACGACGCTCGGACAGCAACCGGTGTAAACCGACCAGGTCACGGCCGGCCCCACCACGACCGTTCGTGCCCCCCGACACGCGTGCGGTCGTCCCGTCGACCGACGGGCGTGGTCAGAACAGCGGTTCGAGTTCGTCCTCGTCGTCCTCGACGAGTTCCTCTAAGTTCTCTTCGCTTTCGGCCTGGATGTCGTCCATGTTGTCCTGAGCCTCGATCGCGACCTGCTGAAGCCGCTTGATCCGTGGGACGTTCGTTACGCCCGAGAGCAAGATGGCCGACGAGACCTCCGGCACCTTCTGGGGATAGTCGCCACCCCGAACCTCCATACTGCCGGTTTCCTCCTCGAGCCACTTGCGGCCGCGTTCGATGCCTTTTCGGTTCAGGTACTCCGGCGGTCCGGAGACAACGAGCAGGGCGCGCTCGGTGCCTTCGATCTCACACGGGAGCGTAAGCCGTCCGAGGGCGGCCTTGCGAACGAGGCTCGTGATTCGGTTCGTCGTGTTCGCGGCGTCGAGATCGTCGGCGCCGCCGTCGTCGCCGGTGAACCGCGAGAGGAGCCCACCGCTCGAATTGAGCTCGACGCCCTCGCTGGCAAAGCCAACCGTCGAGACGCCGCCACCGGAGAGCGTGTTGATGATCTCAGAGGAGTCGACGACGCTCTCTGCAACGTCCTGGTTGCCGGTGACCTCACCGGCACCGAAGAGGATGCCGAATCGCCGGACGATCTCCTCGTTGATCTGACCGTAGCCGCTCTCGACGGACTCGCCGGTCTGTCGCCAGGAGTCGTTGTCGAAGACGAGCAGGTTGTCGACCTCACGGACGAACGTCTGGAACGATCGCGCCGCGTTGAGGGTGTAGATGCCACCCTCGTCGGTCCCCGGCAGGACGCCGAGTCCGTACACCGGGATCGTGTAGATTCGCTTGAGGTGTTTCGCGAGAACGGGCGCGCCACCGGAGCCGGTGCCGCCGCCCATACCGGCGACGATCAAGAACGCGTCGACCTCGTGGGTCGGGATCGCGTCGATCGCGTTCTGCACTTCGTCGATGTCCTCTTCGGCGATTTCCGCGCCGAGCTCGTTGTCTGCACCCACGCCATGGCCCTTTACTCGGGCCTGGCCGATGAGTACACGATTCTCCTGTGGGATGCGCTCGAGACCCATGAGGTCTGCTTTCGCGGAGTTCACCGCGAGCGCCGCGCGGACGATTCCGCTGTTCGTCCGGTCGTCGTAATCGAGGAATCGATCGACGATCTTCCCACCGGCCTGTCCAAATCCGATCATCGCCAGCTTCATTGTTAGTCAGGGGGCTCCGTTGGGTTGGAACAGAGCGATCAAGGTTATAAACCTTGTGATGATGTGAATTTCTCTCATAAATGAATGTACGAAGAAATAGAATGACAGCGCCACGTTCCGCTGAGCGAACCACACCTATAAACGATATTTATAACGAGTTGAAACGACGTTTTTAGGCCGCGGGAGCGACGCACGGGCCCTGTGAAACGAGTGAGGCGATCCCAACCGCCGAGGCGCAGCTCGATCAGACGCGTTCGGGCTGTCGCGTGTCCGCCCCGTCCGGTGTGAGGCCGAGATACGACTCGAGCGTCCGCAGGGTAGACTCCTCGCGGCCGAACGCCGTGACGTCGTTATCCGAGACGGTGTTGTCCATCTCGAGCGATCGGGCCTGGTCGCCACCGAACGGGACGAACGGAACCGGTTCGATCGCGGTCAGCCCGACCTTCGCGAGCGCCATCGGGACGGGAAGGACGGTAACCGACCGTCCCTCGGCTTCGTAGGCGAGTCGCGTTACGTCCGCGAGGGTGAACACGTCCGGACCGCCGATTTCGTAGATTTCCCCGACGTGAGCGTCGGCCTCGAGCGCGTCGGCCACCATCGGGACGAGGTCACCGACCCAGATCGGCTGAAAGCGCGTTCGGCCGCCGCCGGGAAGTCCAGTGACGTAGGGGGTCGTCAACTGCTTCGTGAAACCGACGAACTCGCCGCCGTCACCGAAGACGACGGAGGGGCGAAAGATCGTCCACTCGAGACTCGAGTTCCTGACGACGCGTTCTGCACGACCTTTCGCCCGGATGTATGCCGTGTCCCCACCGGGATCGGCATCGAGTGCGCTCATCTGTACGAACCGGTCGACGTCGCCATCTTCGGCGGCACGAACGAGGTTCTCGGTGCCGCCGAGGTGGACCGCGTCGTGGTCGGCCGCACCCGTCGGCTGGTACAGCGGTGAGAGCGAGACGAGGTTGACGACGGCGTCGTGGGCCGCGACCGTCTCGGCGATCGAGTCGTACGCGCTCACGTCACCCATTGCCGTCTCGACACCGTCTGGAACGGCGTCGGCATCCGGTGATCGGGCCAGCGCCGTCACCTCGTGATCGCGCCTCGCCAGTTCCGCACACAGATTCGTTCCGATGAAGCCGGTGCCGCCGGCAACGAGGATCTTCATAGCCAAACCGTGTGCTCGAAGCGGTATATACCTGATCGCCTTACAATGTCGTGACCGGCCAGCTCGGATGGTGTCTCCTAAGTAGTTCTCGCCACGAGATGTGAGCATGCTGGTCACGCTCGAGGGACTGGACGGCAGCGGGAAAACGACGGTCTGGGAGGCACTCAGAGAGCGCTATCCCAACGCGACGTTCACCCGCGAACCAACGAACGACTCCTGGTACGGCGATGCCGTCTATCGGTCGATCGACGACGACGACGCCGACCCGCTTGCCGAACTCTTTCTGTACACCGCCGACCACGCCGACCACCTCTCACGGGTGATCGAACCCGCCCTCGAGCGCGGCGACCTCGTGATCTCCGATCGCTACGCCGACTCGCGGTTTGCCTATCAGGGCGCGACGCTCGAAGGCTACGACCGACTCGCCGTCGACGATCCCCTCGAGTACGTCGTCGACGTTCACGACCCGTTCACCATCGAACCCGATCTGACCGTTTACCTCGAGCTCGACCCCGAAACGGCCGCGGACCGCGCCGGTACGACGAACAAGTTCGAACGCGCCGCCTACCTCGAGTCGGTCCACGCAAACTACGAGCGCCTGCTCGAGTGCGACCCCGACCGGTTCGTCCGCGTCGACGCGACTCAGGAACCAGACGCAGTGTTCGAGAAAGTCGACGGCGTACTGGCCGACGCGATCGGCGACTGAACACGATGGCCGGGAGCGACGCTCCCGTCAGTTCGGCCGACCACAGCGAAACCGCTGGCCGCTAATCCATCGCGATGTACGTCTGGGTTCCCTCGACGCCGTCGATATCCTGGATCTGCGTCGCGGCGATCTCTTTGACCGCCGCGGGGGTATCGACCTGCGCCTTCGCGATAATGTCGATGTCGCCCGCGACGATGTGCGCCGAGTCGACGCCATCGATCGCTTCCATCTCGGTTCTGAGCCGGTCCGCCTCTCCCGTGTTCGCTTTGACCATGACGAATGCTGTGACCATCAGTTGATACCTCCGGTGCCCGCGTTCGCGGCTGCCTGTGTCGGACGCTCGCCGACCACTAGCTGTCTGACGTCGCTCAAGACGTCGAAGTCAGCCAGGACGACCAACCGGTCGCCGATCTCGAGTGACTCGTCCGGGGACGGGATCTCGAGCGAGCGGTCGCGTTTGCCGTGTGCGAGGATGGTTGCGTCGGCGGGAAGCTCCAGTTCGCCCATCGTATACCCGTTGGTCGGGGCCTCGTCAGTGACCGTGAGTTCGACGATCTGGAGGTTCGGGGCGACGTCGGCGATGGCGCGGATCGTCCCGCCCAGCAGGGCGTTCTTGGCGCCGATCGCACCCAGCCGTTCGGGGTAGACGACCTCGTCGACCTCGTCGGCGTACTTCCGATAGATCTCCTCGCGATAGGCCTCGTCGATGCGCATGACCGTCCGACAGCCATAGTGAGTGGCGATCATGCAGGCGGTGAAGTTGACGTTCAGATCGCTCGTCAACGCCCCGACTGCGTCCGCCGACTCGACGCCGGCGTCCTCGAGGATCGACTCGCGTGAGCCGTCACCCGTCACGACGGTGAACGATTCGCGCTGAGCGCGCCTGACCATCGCCTCGTCCCGCTCGATCAGCGTCAAATCGTGGCCTTCCTCGCGAAGGACACGCGCAGTGCGCAGTCCAACCCGTCCAGCCCCGATAATCACGAACCGCATGGAAAGGGGTACGGCACCACCCATCAATAAGGTTGTGCCAGTGTTACACACAGTCGTGAAACACGACGACTGAGTCGGGCAAAGGCTTTAGTCGTGTCAGAGAATACCACACGGTCGACCGATGGTACACGCGTTCATCATGATCAAGACGGCTGCTGGTAAGTCCGAGGGGCTGCTCGCCTCGATCAGAGACCTCGAGTCGGTCTCGACCGCCCACATCGTCGCGGGCAACTACGACATCATCGCGGAGGTCGACGCACCCGAGGTCTACGACGTCCTCAAGGCCGTCTCCTCGAGCATTCAGGGGCTCGAGGGCGTGACCGACACGAAGACCTACATCGCGATGGACTAACGACGCCGTGGTAGGCTATGATGCACTGCTGGTACACCCTCGAGAGACGTTCGGTTCACAGCGGCATTCCGCCGCGTTCACCATCGGCTGCCTCCTGTCCGCGACTCTGAGCGTTCTCGAGCAGCGTCGCGGCCGGACCAACGTACTCGTAGCCAGGGACGATCCCCTCGGCGAACGTGCCCTCGACGAACTCGACGAGTGCCTTGGCGTCTTCGACTCCCTCGCGGGCGTCCCAGGCGGTGTACTCGAGGACGACCAGAACCTGATCGGCCGTGCGGTCGACGGCTGGCTCGTCGTGGGTGTCCGTGTGAGCAACGGTGAAGACGTCCGCGAGGCGTCGCTCGAGAGTCTCGAACCAGTCGCGTTCGATGATGTCCGCGACGGCATCGCCGACGACGGCAGCCCCGAGGGTGGGCAGTGAAACAGTTACGCTGATGTGACCGTCCCGGGGCCCCTCGGCGTCAGTGGCCGTGACGGTCGCGTCGAAGACTGTCGTGGTGAGTTCGTACGCCTCGTCTGTCGGTTCGAACGCCTCGTGAGACTCGAGTTCGCGTTCGATGGCCGCGGGGAGTGAAGAATCGGGCATTACTCGAGCAGAAGGGCCTAAGAGAGAAGGGCGTTTCGGGCTCGCCGAGCGAGCACACCTCGGGGCGGGGCAGACGGCATCGTTTCACGGCAGTAGTCGATCCTTTCCAGCGAAAACGTCGTCCATTACTACAACCGATATCGACGTTGCCCGTCGGCATGACTCTCGACAGACACGCCGCCGAACGGCGTCGGTTCGCTCGGCTACTCGGCGTCGACGGAACGCTCGGCTCAGGCCTCCCGATCGGAACCGTCTCGAGGCGTCGTCGAACGGAGCACCGCCCGGAAAAACGCCGACGAAAGGAGAGCCTCACGGAGAACGAACGGCGAGCTGGCGGTGATCAAATACGTGATCACGAGGACTCGCAAACAGACGCCGAATGCGACCGCGCCTAGACGACCGCTCGGTCCTGAAGGAACGAATCGACGGCCGTCGCGACCTCCTCGAAGTCCTTGATCGTGAGGCCGTCGGTCGTCACGAAGACGCCCTCGCTCTCGCTGGTCACGCGGATCAGAAAGCCGTTGTCGAACACTCGGATCGTGTAGTTGTACTCACCGAGTTCTGATCCCTCGTAAGCGGTTCGGGCCGTCTTGAACCCGCGCCACTCGTGGCCGATAAACGTCGAGAGGTCAGCGTCGCGCTCGAGGTCGCTCCGCAGGTAGACCTGTTCGTAGTCGTCGCGGGTGAAGTAGGTGACCGACCGTAAGCTGTCACCGACCGCCGTCCGGCAGGTCGCAACGATCTGCTCCGCCGCTTCGTTCGTAAGTAACCCTGTCGCCATATCTGAGGGATCGAACCGCGGTGCCTTAATAACCGGGGCGAAGCCGCGTGAGAACGACGTTACTGGTAGGGCCAGGCGAACAGCGTGCCATCCCAAGCACTGTTCATGACGAGGTCACGAACGCCCAGTTGGTCGAGGTGTTCCCAGATACTGGTTCTCGTTTCAGGAGTCGCATACAGGTCCCAGTGAGGCGACAACCAGAGCGCCTCGGTCGCGTCTCTTGTTCGAGCGTCGTCACGGTCGTCCCGCGTATCTGCTTCGAGCCACGTGTCAATGATCTCGAGGACAGTTTCGGCCTGGTCGGGGTCGATCCCGAGATCGAACGATGCGGCGAACGGTCCGGTATGGGCGGCGATAGCCTGCTCGACCGCCTCGTCGGTCATTTCCGACCCGGTAGTAGCAAGAAACGGATTGAGAACGTGACCGGCCAGCGCCTTGAGCGCCCGCCCCCGCACTACGGTCGGTTCCATCGAGTCCGTAACTGCCTCGAAGAGAGATGCCCGCTCGTCTGCGTCGAATGGATTAGAAACGACGTTTCGTGCTGTTCTGGTCGACGGATTTTCGATGACGTTGTACGTGTGTTTCTCCCAGCAGTCTTTGGCTGCACGGAGACGCACACCTTCGTCTCCCGTTCGAACGAGTTGGGCAACATCTGCTCGGCGAATGGCCATATCGATGTTGGAACGGATACCACCTTTGAAGCCATAGTCCCGGTAAACGTCGGCGATGACATCCGTTGCGTGATGTTTCGGACGACCGTGATATGACTCGAGGAGCGCCGTTGATTCCCCGTCGCGTTCGTACAGTCGACCGGTCGTTCCGTCTTCGGGATCGAACTCGAGAGTGAGCAACCGGTCGACGCTTTCAGGTGGACACTCGACCACTGGTGACGGATCGAACACCAGTCGATCGTGATTTGCTGTCCGGCCAGCTTTGGCGACGAGATTCCCACATTCTTCCGAGATGGTAACCTGGCCGAGACGCACTCGAAGCTCGTTTCGGAGCGCAACGGCTTCTCTCTGCTCGTCAGGTAGCTGGCTAACGTCCGTTCGTACGTCTCCGGTTTCGTCCTGTCGAACTCCCTCGTGCCTGTTTTGCTGATCAGTTGCCCCTAGACTCGGCTCAGAAGTGGCCGAGACACCGTACGAAATGGTGTCCTCAAGCACCGAGCCAGTACTGATGGCGTGAGAGCATTCTACAGTCACGGTCGTCCACCGATCCGTTCGCTTCATCGAGGTCATTGGCGCACCACTTCGTTGTTCGTTTCCAAGTACAGAATATAACTCTTCCCCTGATCGAATAGAACCGCGCTCAGGTCGAATGCGTTGCCATCCACGCGACCGAGGGTCAGCTTTGAGATGTTTCACCAGTTTCGGGTACGTCGAACGCTCGAACTACGGATTGTCGGAAACCACTTCGGCAGCCACCAACAGAACCAGTCGACTGCTCGCCAAGTGAGACTGTCGGACAGCAGTCAGTGAGCTGTCGGTCGCGAATTCGGGACCCTCACCGATGGCGACGACCGCAGTAGCGTGACCGATATTCGATACGTTCTGTCCGACACGATGAGTAGACGGTTCTCGAATCGAAGTCAGGCCTTTTCGATCGCCCGATCGAGATCGGCGATCACGTCGTCGACGTCCTCGATCCCAACCGAGAGGCGGATGAGGTCGTCGGTGACGCCGCTTGCCAGTTTCTCCTCCTCCGTGAGCTGCTGGTGAGTCGTGCTCGCGGGGTGGATGATCAACGTCTTCGCGTCGCCGACGTTTGCGAGCAGGCTCGCGAGGTCGACCTCGTTGCAGACAGTTTCGGCCGCGTCGTAGCCACCCTCGAGTCCGAAAGTAATCATGCCGCCGTAGCCACCGTCGAGGTATTTGCTCGCGTTCTCGTGGGTTTCGTGGCTCTCGAGGCCGGGGTAGGTGACCCAGTCGACGTTCGGGTGGTCCTCGAGGAACTCGGCGACGGCCATCGCGTTCTCGCAGTGTTTTTCCATGCGCAGGGGCAGCGACTCGAGTTTCTGGAGGGTGACCCAGGCGTCGAACGGTGCCTGCTGGTTCCCCAGGTCACGCAGCCCGCGGGTACGAGCCACGATCGAGAACGCCTGTTCGCCGAACGTCTCGTAGAAGTTGACGCCGTGATAGGCAGGGTTCGGTTCGGCGATTTCGGGGTAGTCGCCCTCGTCCCACGGGAACGAACCGCCGTCGACGAGAATGCCGCCGACGGTCGAACCAGCGCCGTGGATCCACTTCGTCGTCGAGTTCCAGACGAGGTCCGCGCCGTGGTCGAGCGGGCGGCAGAGATACGGCGTCGCGAACGTGTTGTCGACGAACAACGGGACGTCGTTCTCGTGCGCGATATCGGCAATTCGTTCGATATCCGGCGTCACGAGCGCGGGGTTGCCGATCGTCTCGAGGTGGACGAACGCGGTGTCGTCGTCGATCGCCTCCGCGTAGGCGTCGTAATCGAGCGTGTCGACGAACGTCGTCTCGACGCCGCGTTTGGCGACGGTGTGCGTGAGGTAGGTGTAGGTGCCGCCGTACAGCGACGACGAGGAGACGATGTTGTCGCCGACGTCGGCGAGGATGAACGTCGCCAGGTCGAACGCCGCCATCCCCGAGGAGGTCGCGAGCGCGCCGACGCCGCCCTCGAGCGTGGCGATGCGCTCTTCTAACATCGCGTTCGTCGGGTTCATAATCCGCGAGTAGATGTTGCCGAACTCCTGTAAGCCAAAGAGGGAAGCGGCGTGGTCCGTATCCTCGAACTCGTAGGAAGTCGTCTGATAGATCGGCGGTGCTCTGGCTCCAGTCGTCGGGTCAGATTGCTGGCCAGCGTGGACGCTCTCTGTCGCGAACGCTCGCTCGTCGGGGTCGTCGCTCATACGTGCCGACACTCGCAGCCAGGCAACCTAAAACCGCGAGTTGTCGCAAAAGACGCCGACGTCGACGACGATCCGAACCTCTCCGAATCGGACAGCCGACGGGAAAGCGAGCGCCCGCCGTGCTCAGAAGACTGGACCGGCCATCGAGAAGACTGCCGCGAACGCATCGCTGAGGAAGACGAGCAAGATTCCAGCGAGAACCACAAGCGTCGTCCAGACGATCATGATGTACATCGCTCGTTTGATCTCTTCTTTGCGCTCGCCACCCTGAACGGCCTCGTTAGTGCTCATTAGCGGACGTTCCGCCGCTACGGACATAATTCTACCCCCTCGAGCGCGCAGTTCCTGCGGCTGGTCGGGACGAGTCCGGAGTCACTCGAGCAGCGACTCGCCGGTCATCTCGGGAGGCTGGTCGACGTCGATCAGCTCGAGCAGTGTCGGGGCGACGTCGGCGAGCGTGCCGCCTTCGCGGACCGTCCGTCTCCCCGCTGTGCCGTCAGGGGCGAGATAGACCAGGGGCACCTCGTTGTACGTGTGCGCCGTGTGGGGATCGTCTTCGGTGCCCATGTCGTCTGCGTTACCGTGATCGGCGGTGATCAGGACGTGTGCGGCATGGGACTCGAGAGCCGTCACCAGCCGCCCGAGCTGTTCGTCGACGGCCTCGACGGCTGCGATTGTAGCCTCGTAATCGCCTGTGTGTCCGACCATGTCGGGATTGGCGTAGTTGAGGACGAGCGTATCGGGGGTCTGGGCCTGTTCGCGAGTCGTTCCTCCCCGCTCATCGTTTCGAGGCTCCCCCTCCGGTCGCGCCTCGCCCTCGAGGACGTCGATCGCGGTATCGGTCACCTCGGCTGCGCTCATCTCGGGTTGCCGGTCGTAGGTCGGGACGTCGGGGCTCTCGACGATTTCGCGGATCTCGCCGTCGAACTCGACCTCGCGGCCGCCGTTTAAGAAGTAGGTGACGTGGGCGTACTTCTCCGATTCGGCGATCCGCAGTTGCGTTTTGCCGTGAGCCGCGAGCACCTCGCCGAGGACGTTCTCGGGTTGGGTCGGCGGGTACGCGATCGGGAGGTCGAACGTCTTGTCGTACTGGGTCAACATCACGACCTCGGCGTCCGGCGGCGTGGTCTCGAACTCGTCGGCCCACGCGTCGGGACGGATATCGGCGAGCATCCGCGTGAGCTGTCGTGCGCGGTCCGACCGGAAGTTGAACCAGACGACCGAATCGCCGTCGGCGAGTGCCGGCTGGTCCGAGACGATCGTCGGCTCGACGAACTCGTCGGTCACGTCGCGGTCGTAGGACGCTTCGACGGCCTCGAGTGCCGACGCGGTCTCGTGGTCGGCTTCGCGATTGACGATGGCGTCGTAGGCGCGTTTCGTCCGATCCCAGTTCTGGTCGCGGTCCATCGCGTAGTAGCGGCCCGTAACGGTCGCGACGTGGCCCGTGCCGTGCTCGGCAACCACGTCCTCGAGCGCCTCGAGGTACGCCTGGCCGCCGGTCGGCGAGGTGTCACGGCCGTCGGTGACGGCGTGAGTGACAGCGGAGACGTCGCGGTCGCCGGCGAGTTCGATCAGCGCGTGGAGGTGTTCGTGATCGGAGTGGACGCCGCCGTCGCTGACGAGGCCGACGAAGTGAATCCGGCCGTCGTTTTCGATTGCGTTGTCGAAAGCAGTGGTGATCGCGTCGTTCTCGCGGAACGAGCCGTCGTCGATCGAATCCGAGATCCGGGTGTACTCCTGGTAGACGACCCTGCCGGCCCCGATGTTCAGGTGACCGACCTCGCTGTTTCCCATCTGTCCCTCGGGAAGGCCGACACGGCGGCCCGCGACCTCGAGCGTGCCGTACGCGCCAGCGTCGGCGAGTCGATCGAACGCGGGTGTATCGGCGGCCGCGACGGCGTCTCTACCGCCGTTGCCGAGGCCCCAACCGTCGAGAATAATCAACGCACCGTCCATGGAGGATGGATACCCAGCCTCGCCTAACTAGCTGTCGTTGTCGGGTGATCGGCCGACAGCTCAGTGGTCAGCGGCTGCCGTCGCAGGGCCTCGAGCGTGAGGTGCCTGCCCAGAGAGTGAGAACGAGCGAAACGATCAGGGTCCGAGAACGACCAGCGTTCGATATGGACCTCGGCTGGTACGTCGCTGCGCTTGGCTATCCGGTGATTATCCTCGGCCTCATCTACCTCGTGTACCGTTCGAACGTCGGTCGCTCAAAATCGTGACTGGACTGGCTGGACACTTCACGAACGGGTCCGACGGTCACCGATCGTGGTCGAACGCCGTGCCGCAGTCGCCACAGACCGATCCGGTTCCGGGAACGGATCGCTGGGCAAAGACGGCCCCGCAGTCGGAACAGATCATGTAGAGTCGATGTTCCGGCGGGACGCCCGCCTCGAACTCCATTCGAACCCAGGCGTCGGGGTTTTTCTCGTCATAAAGTGTCACGGCGGTGCCGGTCTGTCGCCAGTTGATCGCCGCCTCGCCGTCGGCGGTCGTCCGTCTGGATGCCATCGAGGTATCCGGACGCACCTCGCCCGCAAACATAATCTTTCTGATGGTAACTTACACGGCCTCGAGTGAAGGCTCGGAACAGTCACGATCACTGGATTTTTGCCGGTGCGACGGGAGCGAACTGGCATGACCCTGGACCCGGTCCATTTCGACGGCATTGCGGGACTTGCAGGGCGGATCGACCATGGGGCCGACGAGCGCGACCGTCGGGCGTTCGCCGAGACGGTCTGGGAGGAGTTTCTGGACCCGCTCTGGGACCGACGACGCGACCGGGCGATCCTCGAGCCGGTGGACGAGCAGGTGCGCCGGCTGGTCGACTGCGAGGACGTTGCCCTTCAGGAGCCGGCGTTTCCGACCGTTCACGGCCTCGACGCGGGGACGATCAATCCGACGACGTTCAAAAACGGGCTCGTGATCGACGTCGCCCAGGCGGCGATGAGCGCAACGCCGAGCGACCTCGACCTTCATCGCTCGCGCACCGTCGTCATGACCGTCCACTCGAACGACGAAACGATGACCGTCGAGGAGTCCTGGGGGAAGTTCGATGGCGGGTTCAGCCGTCGGCGAGCCGTAAAGATCCCGCCGCTGCCGCGGTTCGCCGAGGGCGTCGTCCACGCACTGGCACTGTATCTCGCCGAGAGTAAACACGCCCTCGCACACGCCGACGGAGTGACGGATCTGCTCGTCCTCGACGGACCGCTCTATCCCCGTGGCCTGCTGCGCTGGGCCGACCAGCATCCCGACCTCGCTGACTTCTTGCTCGAGGACCCGCGGCCGACGACGGTGCTCGAGAACTACGTCCGACTCGTCGAGGACTTCGTCGACCGGGACGTTCCGCTGGTCGGCTTCGTGAAGAACCCGACGACGCGACTTATCACCCGGACGCTGAAGGGCAACCGGGACGTCGACGTGGCCGTTCCCTGGAGCGACGACGCGGCGCTCTTTACCCGATTGCTCGAGCGCGGCGAGTACGTCGACGACGTCGAGGGCGACCGCTGGGAACGCGATCGGTCGGCGCTATCGTATACGAACTGGTTCCGATCGCGCGGGGGCGTCGACGAGCCGCTTTCGGTCGACGGCGACGCACTCGGCGTCGACCGAAAGCTCCCACCCGAGAGCTATGAGGTGACGTTCTTCGTCATCTACGACCCCAGAGACGACCTGATCTATCGCGTGGAAGCCCCGTACGCGTTCACTCGTGACCCCGAGACGCGCGAACGACTCGCGTTACAGGTGTTACAGGACGTCGCCGTCTCTCACGGGCCGCCGACGATCGTCGAGAAAGCCGACGAACTCGCCCGGATCAGCAACCCGGAGAAGCGATCGCTCAGCAAGCGACTCGAGGAAGGATTCGAGACGACCCAGAAACGGACCTACGACGATCACCGCTGGGACGGCGACGAGTTCTGAGCCGCTCGTCGCTCATCGCCGCCGCGCCGTCGCTCGAACATATCGCTGACGCTTGTCCACCGACGGCGCGTTACCACTCGGCGGCAACGTCCTCGCGTTCGACCTCGAGGTCGACGGCCGCGGGATCGACGCCGATTCTGGCGAACTGGGTCCTGATGTGTTCTTTGGCCTGTTCGACCGCCTGGTCACGAGTGTCGAATCCGCGGGGCATCGGGGACTCGAACGCGAGATTAACCTCGCGGTCGTCGACGCGCTGTGTGGTCCCGCCGCTGTCGACCTCGTAGAATTCATCACAGACCCAGACGTACGCGGCGTCTTCGTCGGGCGCGCCACGAAAGGACGGGGCCCGTTCACCGCGTTCGTACAGCGTGCCAGTGAGTTCGGTCCCCCCCGCACGGCCGCGTACCATGAGCATAAACTGAGCTACGGCGCGGAGCCGCAAAAACCCGGCGGGGACTGCCAGGAGCCGCGAAACGGGTCGTTCAATTCACCCTCGGAGCTGCGCGACGGACGGCCGTGATCGTGACTTGCGAGCGACCAGTCCGCACTACCTGGCCGGCGATAGTGCCCGATGAGACGTGTCGCCAGATGACCCAAACTGTTTTGGGAACGTGCTTATCCGGGTCGCTCCGGTGGGTTTTGATGATGAGCCTGGACGCTCCCCTCGACACCACTGGCGAGTCAGCCCCACTAAGCGACGTTCCCAGAGAACGATACGAGGTGTTTCGCCACCCCCAACGGCTCTATCTCCTCGAGTTCCTCGACGACAACGGCCGACAGTCGCTCGCGGACCTGACGACCGAACTGCTCGAGAGAGCGGGAGCCGACCCGTCGAACGGCCAACGACGTCACGAGGTCCGGATCGACCTGGTACACGCCCACCTGCCGAAACTCGATGCCGCCGGCCTCGTCGACTGGGACCTCGAGACGGGTGCCGAACTGGTCGTCGAACCACCGGCAACCCCCGCGATCTTTTCGACGTTGCTCGAGGCCGACCACGATGTCGAAGAACTGGTCAGCGAGGTCGTCGATCCGGTCCGACTCCGACTGCTCGAACTCGTCGACGACGACCAGCCCCGCTCGCTCGAAGAACTCGCGTCCACGCTCGCTGCCTGCGAATCCGCCGCTCCCGCCGACCCCGAGCGCGCCAAGATCGTCCTCCACCACTCCCACCTGCCCGCCCTCGAGGGCGTCGACCTCCTCACCTACGATCGTGACTCCAGGCAGGTTGCGGTCGCCGACGATTCCGCCAGATAACCGGCCGTCCAATGGAACACTGACTCGCCAGGCCTTCGCTGACTCCCCACACTTTCGCTGATTCTCTACGGTGTCGACTCGAGCGAGACAGCGGTAGCCGTCGACTCGAACGACCCAGGCGCACGGCTCGAACCCGTCTCGAGGGAACACCGCTCCAAGCGAGTGACACTCCACAGGAGGGAAACGCGTTTTAGCGCCCGCTCTGATGCAGTGTATATGACCGATCTGGGCGATTTCAGCGAGTACGACGGTGGCGCTGACGCGTCTGCGTCCGGGGACGATACGACGGCCGGCGACGACGGGCAGTCGCTGGCCGCAGGTGATGTACGCGAATCGGCCGCCGGGGCTGGCGAGAGTGCGTTCGAGGAGACGGCTGTCGAGCCCCGCGGCGAGGACGTCGGCATCGGCGCGCTCTGTGTCTCCCAGGGACTGCGCGTCGCCGAGGACGAAGAGGACACGACGCTCAAGGCGTACGTCACCCGCGAAAACCGCTCGTCAGTTCGCATCGGCGGCTACCTCCTCGCACCGTACCCCGACAGGACGGCGACGGCCGCCAGCCAGACGCAGGCCAGTAGGTCTACGAGCGGCGAGACGCTGTTCTGTCGGATTACGGGACTGGAGTACGCCCAGCAGTACCACGCCGACGACGCGACCGAGATCCACGCCCGGCGGGCGATGCGCACCGACGGCATCGAGGAGGCCGACTACAAGTTCGTCGCCAGTCTCGAGCCGGTTGCCATCCTCTACGACGACGACGGTGAGCTGAAACGACGGATGACCGACCGGGTGCCAACGCCCCAGACGGTGATCAAACAGGCCGACGACACGGAGGAGATCAAAACCGGGCTGAAGATCCCCGACGAAGGCGTCTTTCTCGGACACCTCTCCGTCGGCGGCGAGAAAGTCAGGACGGCCGCCTCGCCGCCGACGATCGACTATCGACTGAAAGACGACTACGAGGCCGGCGATCCACTCGTCTTCCGACACACCCTCGTCGCCGGCGGAACGGGATCGGGGAAGACCCACGGCGCGAAGAACGTCCTGCGACAGTACCTCGCCGACGAGCGGACGTATCCGATGGAAGACGGCCGATCGGTCCAGCCCGCCGTCGTCCAGTTCGACCCCCAGGACGAGTACGCCCAGATGCACGACGACAACCCCGACCTGGACGACGCGTTCGCTCGCCGCTTAGAGCGCGAGGGCGTCGCCTACGGCGGCGTCGAAGAGACGACGGCGTTCGTCCCGAAAGTCGGCTCGGCGAGCTACGCGGCGAGTCACCACCGCGCCGAACAGGTCGAGTTCACGATTCCGTTTTCGATGGTTCACGACAACCCCTGGCTGGTCGCCGGCAGCGGGCTGAACGACAACCAGTACGGGGCGCTGGTGAGCGTCCTGTTACCGCGATTCCGGCGCGATTACGGTCCCAATGGAACCTACGACGAGTTCACGACGTTTCTCGACGATCCGGCACTGCGGGAGGAACTCGACGAGTCCGGCCGCGTCCACGAGGCGACGTTCGACGCCGTCCGTCGGCGCGTGTTCGGCTTCAGTCACGTCTTCGACCAGGACGCCCGTCCGATCACCGACCTGATCAGCGAGTTCGTCCGTCCTGGCGGCCTCTCGGTCGTCCCGACCTACCACATCACCGACTCGCGGGCAACCGAGGCAATCGTACTCGCGCTCTCGAGTCTGTTGATCGACGAGAAGCTCTCGAACGACCCGACCTACGACCGGATCAAGGAGACGCCGCTCATCCTGGGGATGGACGAGGCCCACAACTTCCTCACCGACGCCGACAGCGTCCAGGCGGGGAAGGTCATCAAAAAGTTCACCGAGGCCGCAAAGCAGGGCCGAAAGGAACGCCTCGGGCTCTTCCTGATCACACAGGATCCCCAGGACATCGACGATGCCGTGTTCAAGCAGATCAACACGACCATCGTCCTGAACTTAGGCGACGAAGACGCCATCAAGAGCGTCAACATCCCCTCGAACCTCGAGTCGAAAGTCCCCTACATGGAGAAAGGCCAGATGGTCGTCTACTCGCCCGATAACTCCGAACCCGTCGAGTTGATCGGCCTCCCGAACTGTCTGACGCGACACGGCAGAGACTGACGCAGGTCGACGCCAAGACGTCCGAGACCGACTCGAGGACGGAAAATCGATGTCTGGCGAGCGGTTCCGCGTCAGCCAGCGGCAGGCGTTACCCTTCGCCGACCATCGCGTCTTCGTCTTCCCACTCCTGTTCGCGGAGTTCGAACTTCTGGATCTTCCCGGTTGCCGTTTTTGGTAGTTCGTCGACGAACTCGATCCGGTGGATGACTTTGTAGCCGGCGAGTCGCGCTTTCGTGAACTCGGTGAGTTCGTCCGCGGAGATCGGCGGGTTCTCGGGGTCCTCGTTCGACGGCACGACGAACGCCTTCGGCGTCTCGCCCCACTTCTCGCTGGGCGAGGGAATAACGGCCACGTCGGCGACGGCCTCGTGGTCGAACAACGTGTCCTCGAGTTCGATGCTCGAGATGTTCTCGCCGCCGGAGATGATGATGTCCTTATCGCGGTCCTGGATCGAGATCATGCCGTGTTCGTTGACGACGGCGAGGTCGCCGGTGTGGAACCACCCCTCACGTCGATCGTTGAACGCCTCCTCGGTCGCCTCGGGTTTCTCCCAGTAGCCGTCCATGACCTGGTTGCCCTTGACGACGATTTCGCCGATGGTCTCGTCGTCCCACGGGACGACGTCGCCGTCCTCGTCGACGACGTCGACTTCGGTGGCAAGCGGCGCGATCCCCTGGCGTTTCTTGAGGGCGAACCGTTCCTCGCTGTCCTCGTCGATGAGTCGGCGGGTCGCGGAGGTACTGATCAGCGGGCCCGTCTCGGTCGCGCCGTAGAGCTGGCGGAAGTGCCAGCCGAACTCCTCTTCGACCATCTCGATGACGCTCTCGGGGGCGGCCGCGCCCGCGGCGGTGACGCGCATCGGATTCTCGCCTTCGGTGGCGACGTCGTTCGCGTCGGCGTAGTCACCGAGCATGCTGAGCACCGTCGGTGCACAACAGAGGAACGAGACGTCCTCCTCGGCGATGTCCTCGAAGATCTGTCCGGCGTCGACGCCGCGCGTACAGACGTGTTTCGCGCCGATACCGGTGACCGCGTAGATGTGCCCCCAGCCGTTGACGTGGAACATCGGCAGCGTCCAGAGGTAGACGTCGTCGTCCGTGATCTCGTGGTGGATCGTCACGAGCTGGGCGTGCAGCGACTCGGTTCGGTGAGTTCGACAGACGCCTTTCGGGTCACCCGTGGTTCCCGAGGTGTAGTTGATCGTGATGATGTCGTCCTCGCTCATCTCCGGCCGGTCGTACTCGGGGTCGGTCTCCTCGAGCAGCGCGTCGACGTCCTCCCACTCGCCCTCCACGGCATCCGGGTCGTTCGTGATGAACAGTTCCGTCGGCACGTCGTCGCGCACCGCTTCGATCTTCTCGGCGTACTCGTAGTCGGCGAAGATCGCCTTCACGCCCGCGTCGTTGAGCAGGTAGTCGTAGTCATCGGGCGTCAACCGGTAGTTCAGCGGCGCGTGGATCGCCCCCAGTTGCATGATCCCGTAAGCCGCCTCGAGGTGGTAGTGCGTGTTCGGGTCGAGCACGGCCACGCGGTCACCCTTCTCGATACCGCGCGCCTGAAGAACAGCAGAGAACCGGTCGGCGCGGTCGCCGAACTCGTCGTAGGTAAATCGCTCCCCGGTCGTCGCGACGATCGCTTCCTGATCGCCGTAGTACTTGCGTGCCCGATCGAGGAAATCAGTAACCAGCAGTGGGACTTCCATGTGTGTCGTTCTCGAACATTGTTTATAATATTCTTTCTGGATTTTTCCTAGATTCGACGGCCGTACTATACGTTCGATTGATACGTTTCGCAACCGAGAAGCCGTCGGCCCCCATTACCACTGGATCGAACGAACCGACGACCACCGCTGTATCAGCCCTCGAGGCCAGCAGGCTCAAGGAGCGTTCGCTCGAAGAACTCACGGACAACGCTCGCGATTTCGGGTCGCGTGCCCAGGAAAAAGTGGTCGGCGGGGAGCGACGTGACGTCGTCGCTGCGGTCCCGAGCGCGCTCGACGAGCGGCTCCCACTCGACCGTCGTGTCACGCTCGCCGTAGCACACCTGTACGGGAACGGAGAGCCGCCCGTAGGCCTCGAGTGCGTCCAGTTCGTCCCCCAGACGCACCGTGGGTGCGAGAACGGAGACGGCGTCGATCGCCCCGTTCTCGAGGCCGGCAGCGGCGAGCAACGCCTGGCTTGCACCGAAGCTGTAGCCGAAGACGCCGACCGGGGGGTCTCCGTCCCATCGGTCGGCCTCGCGTG
Organism: Natrarchaeobaculum sulfurireducens; assembly: GCF_003430825.1. Classification (NCBI taxonomy): domain Archaea; kingdom Methanobacteriati; phylum Methanobacteriota; class Halobacteria; order Halobacteriales; family Natrialbaceae; genus Natrarchaeobaculum; species Natrarchaeobaculum sulfurireducens. Next base: position 3,134,892 of record NZ_CP024047.1, read on the forward strand.
CCCAGCGAACGGCGTTGCGGACGTCCTCGCGTTCACCGTGGCCCTCGTCCCACGGGCCGTAGTCGAATCGGAGACAGGCGATTCCCGCATCCTGGAGGGCCGTCGACACTGCGACGAGTCGCTGGTCGGTTCGCGATCCCCCGTGTTGTGGGTGAGGTGGACAGGCGACGACGACGGCATCGGGATCGTCGGGCACCTCGAGCGTCCCGCGGACGTCGCGGCCGCCGGGAATCAGGACGTCGGTCATGGCTGCCCGTTACGTCGCGTCGGTAATCAAGGCCCGCGTTCGGCAGGCAGCGTCGGAAAGCGTCGAGCGCCGATGGCCGTTCCCATCCGAACTGGACGCCGTCGTCATGGTCTGTCGCTGATGTGATGTTTTTAAGGGTCGCGAGCGATACGTACGAGTATGGGCATCCTCTCTCGGACCTCCTACGTCATTCGGTCGAAGATCAACTCGCTGCTCAACCGAGCCGAGGACCCGACGCAGACGCTCGATTACTCGTACGAGCAGATGCGCGACCAACTCCAGGAGGTCAAACGCGGCATCGCCGACCTCACGACACAGAAAAAACGCCTCGAGATGCAAAAACGCCGGCTCGAGGACAACGTCGAGAAACACAACGATCAGGCCCGGACGGCGGTCAAACAGGACCGCGAGGACCTGGCGCGACGCGCTTTAGAAAAGAAGAAGACGAAAATGAACCAGATCGAGGATCTCGAGCGGCAGATCTCCGATCTGCAGGGTCAACAAGACCAGCTGATCGAGCAGAAAAACGAACTCCAGACGCGCATCGAGGAGTTCCGGACGAAAAAGGAGACGATGAAAGCCCGCTACGAGGCCGCAGAGGCGAGTTCGACGGTCTCAGAGGCGATGACAGCGACTGGCGAGGAGTTCGAGGACGTCGGCCGGGCCATCGAACGCGCCGAGGAGAAAACCGAAGACATGGAAGCGCGCGCGGCCGCTCTCGACGAACTCCACGAGTCCGGGGCGTTCGACGACGTCCTCTCCGACAAAGACAACATCGACCGCGAACTCGAGCAGCTGTCGGCCGGCAGCGGCGTCGAGGCCGAACTCGAGACGCTCAAATCCGACGTCGGAACGGCTGACACCGAGGCCGAATCCGAGCCGGAGGTCGAAGGCGACGTCGACGAGGCCGACCTCGAAGCGCTCGAGGCGGACGTCGACGAGGGCGAGATCGACGCGGAACTCGCCGAACTCAAAGACGAAGAGAGTTCGTAACCGAGACCGGTCCGGAGGCTGGCCCCGAGGCTGAGCCGAGAGAGTGGTGAGCCACTGCCGAAAGACCGACGCCGTCGAAAGTCACCGAGAGGAACGGAACCGTCCGCCCACGTTCTTTTGTCCGTCACTGGAGCGCCGAACCGAGAGCGAGTGGGACGACTCGAGTGGCGGTCCCAGCGAACCTGTGTGCACCGGAACACCAATTACCGTGGTCGTGGGCAACTGAATGTATGGCAATCGAAACGACAGTCAACTCACTGTCGCTCGCCGAGCAGGTGGTCTTACTCGGTGTCACGGTAGTGGATCGGGAAGACGAAACGCCGGTGCAAACCCACGAACTCCGTCGGACGTGTATGAACTGCGTCGAAGATGCCGACACGGAAGTCGTCGGCTCGCTCACCGAAGCGGACGTGATGCGTACGCTCTACCGCCTCGAGGCCGAGGACATCGTCGAGGAGATCGAAACCAGCCGAACGTCGCCGACTGGGAAGGGACGGCCCGCCTACGCGCTCGCCGAACAACCCGAGACGATCCTCGAGGCGGTCGACGACGCGCTCGTCGAGTCCGTCCTCGAGTAACGCCACCTAGATCGTCGGTGACGGCACGAGAGACCGGCAACTGAGCGATAGCCGACGTCAGTCGCGGGCGTCACACGTGATCGAGAACGACGCTAGAGCGGTGTTTCGAGGACCTAAGACGGCGTCCCGAGTGCCGCCACGTCGTAGCCGCCGATCTCGTCCGGAGATTCGAGCAGGACGACCTCGAACGCCCACGTCGAGCCGGACTCGAGGTCGCCGGTGAAATCGAGATACCGGCCGAGCTGGTCACCGTCGGGGTCGTAGATGCGGGTGCGGACTTCGGCGGACTGGATTCGATCGTCGCCGTCGTTTGCGATGGTGCCCTGTACTGTCGCGCCGCGAAAGTCGTCCTCGAAGACGAACTCGTGGTCCTCGAGCGAGAGCGAGTTGAGCGGCGTCATGCCGTCGTCGATCTCCTGGTCGGCAAGCGCTTCGGCGGCGGCCATCTCGTCGGCCGATCGGGGTTCGCCGTCGACGTCGACAGTCCCCTCCTCGTAGCTCGGCGCATTCTGTCCGAGAACACCGTTGCAGCCGGCGAGCGCGACCGAAGCGCCGACACCGACTCCCGCGAGTACGCGACGTCGATTCCACCGGTCGTCGCGACCCGCGGTCGCGTCGGCGCTTCTTCGGGTACGGCTCATGGACGACGCGAGGGGACGGGCGCATTTCAGTCCGGACCTTGCACTGCGTGGCCGATCAGCCGAAGACGCCGAGAGACGAGTCACGAGTCGGGCCGCCGAGCCGACTGCAGACGGTGCCGGTCGTCGAGGGCAGGATATGCAACGCAGGGGCTTATCCTCGGGACCGTCGAAGCCGTTGTTATGGGGTCCTCCGAGAGCGACGAGACGCTCGAGTCGTTCGGTGCGGACATCGGGAAACGGACACGTTCGTGGACCCGGTTTCGCGAGTGGCTCCTCGTCGAGGCGGATCGGCTGTTCGTCGCTGCGCTCATCTCTCTGGGCGTGTTCGTCGGACTGCTCGGTTTGAACGAACTCGGGATCGTCTCGTTCGTCAACGACGACTCGATCACCCGGCTGGCAGGCGGCATGGTCGCCGGGACGTTCTCGCTCGTCACGCTGGTCGTCTCGATCAACCAGCTTATTCTCTCACGGGAGTTCGCCGCCGCTGGCGAGTCCGAATCCCAGCTCGAGGCCGTGGCCTCGTTTCGCCAAGACGCCGCCGACCTCGCCGAGGTTCCGGCGAGTCCAGCGTCGCCGACGCGACTCCTCGAGTTGCTCGTCCAAGGGATCTACGATCGGGCCGAGACCCTCGAGGCCGCAGTCGACGGTCACGACGACGAGTTCGCGACGCCCGTGACCCGGTACGCAAACAGCGTCCAGAAGCGTTCGAGACGGATCGACGAGACGCTCGAGCACACGAAGTTCGGGACGTTTCGCGCCGTTTCGGCAGCGGTCGGCTACAACGACGCCTGGCAGCTATACGCCGCCAGACACATCCAGGGCCGGTACGGTGAGCGGCTCTCTCGTGAGGGCGAGGAGTCACTCGAGGAGTTGATCGACGCCCTCGAACTCTTCGGCATCGCCCGCGAGCACTTCAAGACGACGTACCTCCAGCGCGAACTCACGCGCTTTTCCCAGCTAACGATCTACTGTGGCGTGCCGGCGATCCTCGCGGCGATGCTCATCGGGTTCATCTATGCGGACCTCGCCGGACCAGCGATCAGCATCGACACGCTGCCGTGGGTCGTCAGTGCCCTCGTCGCAGTCGTTGTCTCACCGCTGGCGCTGCTGACGTCGTTCATCCTCCGGACCGCAACGGTAACCCGGCGGACGGCCTCAGTCGGCCCGATGCTCCCCCAGAAATCCCCCGACGAAGGGCCGTTCGACGTCACCTACGGCGACGAAGGGAGCGCTGGAACGCCGTCGGACTGACCCGCGAATGTTCGCCCATCGAAGCGCCCCGCCTCACCCCTCGATTCCCGGGCGTGGTATTTTACCCGCCGCCGTAGTCGAACCTCCCAGTCGATGAGCGATTCGGACTCGAGCGACGATTCGAACGAGCGACTCGGTGGCGTGCGCCTGTGGCTCTTGCTCGTGGTGAACCGCTGGGCACTGACGGGTGTACTTCTGGGGCTCGTCTTCGTGATCCTCGTGGCCGCAAGCGGGCTCGGGCTGACGCCGTTGCGGGAGATCGTCGAGAACCAGGACGGCCTCGAGTTCCTCTTTTCGGCGTTTATCGGGGCGATCATCACGGGGACCTCGATCGTCGTCACGATCAACCAGCTCGTCCTCTCACAGGAACTCGGCGCGGTCGGCCAGCAACGCTCGCGAATGCAACAGTCGATGGAGTTCCGACGGGACGTCGAAAGCACGATCGACGAGGACACGAGTCCGCCCGAACCCGCTGCCTTCCTCTACGAACTCGTCGACGGCGTCCAGGCGCGAGCGAACGAACTCGAGTCGGAGCTGGACGACGAACGCGACGAGGAACTCCGTGAGAAGATTGCCGACTACGTCGAGGATACGACCGCGAACGCACGGTCCGTCAAAGACAGGCTCGAAGACGCCCAGTTCGGGACGTTCGACGTCATCTGGGCCGCACTGAATTTCAACTACTCGCGGAAGATCTACGACGCCCGCAAGATCCGGGCCGACCACGGTGATTCGCTCTCCGAGGAAGCGGCCGAGAAGATCGACCACATGATCGAGACGCTGCAGCTGTTCGGCCCGGCGCGAGAACACTTCAAAACGTTGTACTTCCAGTGGGAACTGATCAACCTCTCGCGGGCGCTGCTGTACATCTCGGTGCCCGCACTCACCGTGATGGCGCTGTTGATCATGTACATCGACGGCGCGGCAGTGCCCGGAACGACACTCGGCGTCGACAACCTCGTCTGGCTCACGAGCGCGGGTTTCGTCGTCGGCATCTCGCCGTTCGTCGTCTTCATCGTCTACATCCTGCGAATCGCGACGATCGCGAAGCGAACGCTCGCGATGGGGCCGTTCATCCTCCGCGAGTCGGAACGCGACGAGGACCTCGGCTGAACGGCCTCGAGTCGCCCGGATCGCTAGACGATTCCCTTACAGCGGCGCCCCGACGAGCACGAGTTTCGCCCGCTCGTCACCACGGTTGTGGATCTGGCGGGGTTCGTCGGGATCGAGCCGAAGCACGTCGTCTTCGGCCAGCGTAACGGTTTCCTCGCGGTCGGTGAGGTCGACCTCGATTTCTCCCGAAACGACGTAATAAAGTTCCTCCTGGCCGGTTGCCGTCTCGTCGTGTTCTTTCCCCTTCCCGTCGGGCTCGAGTTCGAGGATCGTGAATCCGAGTTCGTTGGTCTCGAGTTCGTCTTTCAAAAACCACATGCCGCCCCACTCTTCGGGGACGACGGAGTCGGGGTCGGTCTTGTGTGCGGTGTCGTAGCCCATACACGAGTCGTCGACCGCCGGCTCAAAATCGATGTGGGAACCGGCAGGCGAGCGAGCGATCCGGTCTCGGGACCGACCACCTCCCCTGTTCACCAGTCGAACGGCGAGAAGTCGTCGGGTCGCTGGTCGGGAACGAGGTCGTCGGGGAGGACGTCCCACCCGAGGTCGTCTTCGCCGGGTTCCGCGTCGGTCTCGAGGTCAGGGTCGTCTGCGGGCGCTACGTCTCGGTATTCGGCTGGCGGTCCGTCGTGGGCGTAGACTCCCTCGGGATGGTCGACGGTCCAGACGTGCATCATACACGGCGTTCGACAGGGAAGGCGCAGATCGCCGTCGGCGAAATCTTGCTCGTATGCCTGCCGGTAGAACCACCAGGAAAACCGGCCGGGGAGCCCGGTGTGGGCGTGCCAGGGCGCACAGTGGTCGGGGTCCCCATCGGGGTGGTGAGCGTGGTCGTCGTGGTCCGAGCCGTGGTCGTCCGCCTCGTGGTGGTCGTGATCGTCGTGGTGGTCGTCCGCCTCTTCGTGTCGGTGATCGTCGTGGGGCGCGTGATGCTCGCCACCCGCCTCGAGGTCCAGCGGCTCTGCCTCGTATACCGGTCCCGGGAAGCCGTCGTCGCCGGCCTCGAACACCGTCGGCGCTTCGACGGCCTCACCCTCGAGCGTGGCGATGAACATCACACCGATCGAGCGCCACGACTCGTTGTCCACGAGCACCGACTCCGGCCGTTCGGGGTCGAGCATCACGTCGTCGCCGATGTACTCGGGACTGAGCCAGTGTGACCAGCCGTCGTCGTCATGGTCGAGCGTGTCGAAGTAGGGTTTGAACCCCGCGTCCGCCAGCGCGCCGGCGTCAGGGTAGCGCTCCTCGAGCGTCTCTTCGACGGCCGCTCGCAGTTCGACCGTCGCTGGGTGGTCGTCCGCACAGGCACCCATGCTCGCCCCCTCGCACGGTCCCATGCTCGGTTCGATCGTCGCCTCTGGACACCGCCCGTCCAGAAACGAGGCGCGCTCGAGGTCGTCGGGCTGTGCAGCTGCCGATCCCGTGGCGACCGCCGAAATCGTGATCGTCGTTCCGGCCGCCTGAAGTACCCGCCGTCTGGAGAGTGATGACGTGTCGTCTTCCCCTGGCATTTCGGACCAATCCACACCGAGGAGGCCTTTAACGACTGTTGGCGATCACTCCGACAGTCCGCGCTCGTGATCGTTCGAGTCGCGTTCGGTTTTAGTGCAGAGATAGAGTCGAGCCGTGTCCGGTTCACAGGACGAATCCAGAGTCGAGGAGAACACCACGAAAGCCCCTGACCCGCTCGAGTCGGGCGGTTCGCTGCGCGCGCTCGCTCCGCTCGCGTGCTTACGTCACCGTCCGTCATCGAGCGCGCCAGCCCCTTTCAGTCCCACCCGGCGGTGAGTAGTCCCACCAGCCGACACCAGTGGGAATGAAAGGGGTTTATACGGTGGTAACGGCGTCTCGGCCTGGGTTCCCACAGGAGAGATCGGCAGTAAGTGAAGGGCTTATGTGCGACGCGACGTCAGACCGAGGTAATGTTTCCGGGGGCGACGACGTACGGCGTGGACCTCGAGATTGCGGACGAATCCGTCGAGGACCTCCTCTCGGTCCGTCCCGAGGACGTCTCGCCCCCGAACCGGCTCACGTTCGCCCGGAACGTGTTCGTGCCGCTGACGACGGCTTGCCGGTACACCTGCACCTACTGCACCTACTTCGATCCGCCGGGACAGGCCTCGCTGTTGAGCCTCGAGGAAGTCCGCGAGATCTGCCGGCGCGGAGCCGAAGCGGGCTGTACGGAGGCGCTGTTCACGTTCGGCGACGATCCCGACGACCGCTACACCGACATCCACGCCCAACTCGACGAGTGGGGCCACGACTCGATCCACACCTACCTGCGCGACGCCTGTGCGGTCGCCATAGAGGAGGGACTGCTCCCGCACTCGAATCCGGGCGATCAGACGCTCGAGGAGATGGCCGAAGTCGCAGACCTCAACGCCAGCATGGGAACGATGCTCGAGACGACAGCCGAGGTGGACGCCCATGCGGGCCCGCGACGGAAAGAGCCCGGCCAGCGCCTGCGCACGATCCAGAACGCGGGCGAACTCGACGTCGCTTTTACCACGGGCATTCTCGTCGGCATCGGCGAACGCTGGCGCGACCGCGCCGAAAGTCTGCTGGCGATCGCCGAGTTGCACGACCGGTACGACCACGTCCAGGAAGTGATCGTCCAGCCGGTCCGCGAGAACGACCGCTGGGCAGGCGGCTCGCCCGACCTCGAGACGATGCGTCGGGTGACGGCGATGGCTCGCGCCGCATTGCCCGAAGACGTGTCGGTACAGGTGCCACCCAATCTCGTCTCCGCCCGCGACCTGATCGATTGCGGGGTCGACGATCTGGGCGGCGTCTCGCCCGTCACCGACGACCACGTCAACCCCGACTACGCCTGGCCCGCACTGCGCGAACTCGAGGCGATCGCCGACGCGGTCGACCTGCCACTCGGCGAGCGACTCCCGGTCTACGAACGATTCCTTCCTGCCGATCTTCGAACCGACGGATTCGACGGCGTACCGGCCGCCGGAACGACGTCCACAGCCGACGGCGACACCGAACGCGAGTGGCTCTCGCGGACGATCCGCGAGGCGCTCACCGCCGACGACGAGGCCGGCCAGCGGTACCGACAGGTGCTCGAGTCGAACACGCGATAACGGCGGTCTCGACGAAGGGGCAACGGCCTCGAGGGGTTCCGCAGGCCCTACCACTCGTAACGCGCTCATTTACTATCGAGTTAGTCAGCTGACAGTGGGCCGTGAACAGCGAGCCGCTCCGAATTGCCCTCCAGGGGAGTACCCACCCCATCGCGGACGCGCTGGGATCGTCGCTTCGATGGCGAGGTGCTGTGTCGTGACGGCGAACCGCGTGCTAGCGGTCGCGGTAGTTCTCGTCATCGCGAGCATCGCTGGCGTCGTCCCCGGCGGCACAGCGACGCCAGCGTCACAGTCGGTTGCGGACACCGACAGGTACGTCCTCGAGCAGGGCGACGTCTGCCAGGAGATCGAGCCGCTCGAGAGCGACGGAACCGTCCACTCGTTTTATGACTACCGCAACCACGAGACCCATCCCGACACCGACGACAACCTCTACAGCTCGTACGGTACACAGCACCTGCAAGAAGACGACACGAGCATTCTGATGCTTCACGAAGGGGCCGACGGGACGAGTCTCGTCGTCGTCCACGACCGACTCGAGGGTACCAGCGCGGGCGGCGTCGTCACGTTCGATGTCGTCGGCACACCGCCGGAGGCAGACTGGGTCGTCAGAGACGACGAGTACGATGCGCCGACGAACATGGCCGAGTGGCGCGCTGGCGACGGCTGGCTCGGTGCTGACTGGATCTGGGCGGACGGCCGCACCGACGGCGGGGCGATCAACGGCGGCCTCGACGACGAGTTCGCGCTAACGATCTACCCGGCGTTCAACGAGGACTCGCCGTTCTACGGCGACGAGACCCTCCACGATCCCGACTGGCACGGTGACGGCCGGATCGACGACTGGCAGGTCCTCTCCGGCGACCTCACCGACCCCGACCGAACGTCGCTCTCACTCTCGGAGCCGGTGACGATCCGAACCGGGACCTGCGAGACACCATCTACGACCTACAATCGAGCCGACGACGGCATCGTCGCCACCGTCGACGTCACCGACGCGGTACAGTCGTCGACGACCTCGAGCGAGCCCGTCCGATTCGACTCGGTCACGGTGGCTGACGTCGACCCCGCCGACGGCCCGTTCGTCCTCGAGCGGGACACCGACCGTCCACCGACGCCGGACCACCGTGAGGTGCTCTCGGAACTCGCGTTCGCAGGTGATCGAACCGATGGCGCGGCAACCGTCACGTTCAGCCTCGACGCCGACTGGCTCGAGGACGAGGGGGTCGACGCCGAAGAGGTCGGCCTCCACGAAGCCGACGGTGACGAGTGGAGCGACGCCGACACCGAAATCCGTTCGGCGTCGGACGGTCGGTACCAGTTCGAGGCGACGGTGACGTCGCTCGAGGGACTGATCGTAACTATACCACAGGACGACGGCTCGAGCGGAAACGACCGGACGGACGGCGAAAGCGGAGGCGACGGGGAAGACCGGTCGAACGAAACCGACGCTGACCGAGACGGCGAGTCAGGTACCGATTCGGAGAGCGAGACAGGGACCTTCGAGGCGTCACTCCCGCTGTTCGCACTCGGAGTCGTCGTCGTGCTCGCCCTCGGTGTGGTCCTGTTGGTACATGTCGGCTGGCGGCACTGAAAAACGGTTCCGGAGCCTATCCGGGCGTGCCGTTCGTTACTCGCTCGAGTTCGCAGAATCAGGCGTGTCGTCTTCCGGGATTTCCTCGGGGTCGTCGGGAAGGTCCGCAGTGTCTTCCGGCAGCGCCGGGGGCTCCCCGGCGGCTCCGGAGGAACTATCGCTGTCGGCAGGTGCGTCTAGGCCACCTGGTGTCCCGGTCCCGCTTACGAGGAACTCGAGGACGTTTCCGATGAAGACCTCGTTGTCCGCGACGTTGTACCGCTCGCTGGTCATGAACCCAGCGTCGCCGACCGCGACGGCGTTGTCGCCCTCGACGGCAACGGAGTGGGAACCGGCTTCACGGCTCTCTGAGTGTTCGGTCGTCTCGCTCGTCGCAAGCAGCGTCTGACCGGAGGTGCTCACCTGCGTCGGGCCGTCGAAGACGACGCGGTCGACACCGTCGGTGAGCTGGCCACCCGCCTCGGGAGTTACCTCGAGCGTGCGGTAGTTGTGTTCGGACTCCATGTCGTAGAGGTAGCCGGTGTCGTAGGCGATACCGAACTGGGAGCTCACCGAGGCGAACTCGCCGTCGCCGCCGGTATCCGCGGCTGGCAGACCGAGCAGTCCACCCAGCATATCGCCACCGGTGTCGGGTCCAGCGGCGAACAGGAGTCGACCGTCACTGGCCGCGAAGTCGGAGACGACCTCGGTTTCACCCGTGGTGTATCGGGCTTGTGGTTCGACGACGACGAACGCGTCGACGTTCTCGAGGGCGTCAGCGAGGTGTTCTGCACGTTCTTCGGGAGGCATGTTCTGATCGTACTCGACGTACTCGACCGAGTGGCCCTCGGCAGTCAGCGCCGAGACGACCGGCTGGAGGTCTGCTTTCGAGACGTCGTTGGCGTGTGCGGCGTCGATCGCGACGGTCTGTGGGCCGGCTGGCGAGTCGAAGTCGATCTCGCCGCCACGCTCGAGTTCGGACGTCTCGATGCCGTCCGGCTGAAGGTGGGCGTGGTCGACGGTCGGTCGTTCGGTCGTGCCCTGGTCAGTGATGACGCCAGCGCCAGCGACGCCGACGACGACGACGCCGACGACCGCGACGAACAGGAGGAGTCTCGACTGGATCTCGTCGGCGTTCATGATCGGTCACCTCCGTCATCGGCTTCATCGGTGGGATCTGGCTCGACGGAGTCGTCGGTGGCCGTATCCGCAATCGTTTCACCTTCGACCGATCCCCAGACGGCGAGGAAGGCGGTCGTCTCGACGTCGCCGTAATCACCGAACGTCTGCGGATGGGCGTGTGGCTCGGCGGTCGGTTCGCCCTCGCCACCGTCCTCGAAGAGGATGGGCATATCCATCGGCTGGTCGTCGCCCAGCTCGACGACGTCATAATCGCTGAGTCCGGCCTTTTCGGCGGCTGCACCGACTGCAACGTCAGAATCACCGATTTCGTCGGCGAGGCCGTTCTCGACGGCTTGCGTGCCGGTGTAGACGTTTGCGTACGCGAGTTCGTCCTCGGAGAGCGTCAACTCGTCACCGCGGTGTTCGACCACCGAGCCGAGAAACGCCTGTTTCATCTCCTCGACTTGAGCCGTAACGTGGGCTTCGGTCTGTCCCGATTTGTCCGGCCCGGTCGTGATCTCGGAGTCGACCGGCGGCTGGTCGACGTGCGTCGCTCGCACACCGATGCTTCCGACCGTCGACGCAGGGTTGACGTAGATTTCATCGCTCGGTGCGCTCATATAGTAGCCGCCTGAGGCACCCATCGACTGGACGCTCGTAACGACGGGCATCTCCTCGGCGGTACGATCAACCGCGAGGTAGAGACTCTCACTTGCCGTAACACCGCCGCCGGGGCTGTCGACTTTCAGGACGACCGCATCGATCGACTCGTTCTCTCGAGCCTCGCGTAGGTCGTCGGTGACCGCTTGGGCGGTCGGTTCGGTGATCGAACTGTCCATCTCGATGACGGCAACCGTGCCGTCGGGTCCGCTCGCTGCCCCCCACGCCATCGGAGCCAGTGCGGCTCCGACGAGGAGGGCAACCACGGCGATCGTCACGTACGACCGTGCGACCGCCCCGAGTAGATCTCGGACGAGGGCTAATGTATCGCTCATATTCAGTTCCACAATATAGTCAGAATTGTTGATATAAATATTATTCTATAGTGGTTGACAATAATTGGCAGACAGAAGGAGCTACTCGAGGAAAGAGCCGCGACGATCGATCCGCGGGGACGGTGGCGGTGTTCCTCGTTCGAGCGATACGAACACCGACCTAAAAGAGCCGACCGGGCGTTTTCCGGATGAGAAACTGCGTGACGGCGCTTACTCTCGTTCGCCCGCACCGAGAGCGCTCTCGCCGACTTTCTCGTGCCCCTCGATGACTTCCTGGCCGTCCATGTACGGCCGGAGCGCCTCGGGAATCGTCACGGTGCCGTCGTCGTTCTGGTAGCACTCGAGGATGGCAACCATCACCCGTGGGAGCGCGAGTCCGGAGGCGTTCAGGGTGTGGAGGTATTCCGCGGACTCGTGGCGTTCGGGGCGGTAGCGCAGGCCAGCCCGTCGGGCCTGAAAGTCCTCGAAATTCGACGCCGAAGAGACCTCGAGCCAGCGGCCGCCCTCCTCGGGACCGTCGTCCATGTCATCGGCGGGTGCCCAGACTTCGATGTCGTAGGTCTTCGCGCTCGCGAACGTGAGGTCGCCCGTACAGAGTTCGAGGATTCGGTAGGGAAGCTCGAGGCGTCTGAGGACCTCCTCGGCCTCGTCGACGAGTTCCTCGAGACGGTCGTAGCTGGTCTCGGGGTCGACGAAGTTGACCAGTTCGACCTTGTTGAACTGATGGACGCGGACGATGCCGCGGGTTTCGGTGCCGTGTTCTCCGGCCTCACGGCGGAAGTTGGGGGTGTAGGCCTGGTGTTTCAGCGGCAGGTCGTCAGCGAGCAGGATCTCGTCGGCGTACATGTTGGTGACGGGCACCTCCGCGGTCGGACAGAGCCAGAGGTCCTCGTCGTCGTAGGCGTCGGTGTTGGCTCCGCCGAGTCGGTAGGCGTCGTCGGCGAACTTCGGAAGCTGTCCCGTCCCGCGCATCGACGTGCTCTTGATCGGGATCGGCGGGAAGAGATCGACGTAGCCCTGCTCGCGGTGGACGTCCATCATGAACTGGATCAGCGCGTGCTCGAGCCGTGCGCCGTCGCCTTTGAGGAAGTAAAACCCCGATCCCGTCGTCTTCGCGGCGCGAGCCTCGTCGATGATGTCTAAGTCCTCGCCGAGTTCGTAGTGGGGCGTGACTTCGTCGGCGTCGACGGGGAGGTCGTCGAATCCCCAGCGTCGGTCCTCGACGTTGTGGCGTTCGTCGATCCCCAGCGGCACGCTCTCGTCGGGAATGTTCGGAATCTCGAGGATTCGCTGGTCGAGTTCCGTCTTGAGCTCGGTCGCTTCGGCCTCGATGTCCTCGATCTGTGCTTTGAGCTCTTTGGACTCCTCGATGG